>JACDHR010000047.1 GCA_013820915.1 Gemmatimonadota bacterium | reverse complement strand
CGCCACGGGTCCGTCCAGCACCAGGGTGCCCTCGACGAGCAGCCCGTTCAGCCGCAGCCGTGCACCCGGCTCGGGCGCACTCACCGCCAGATCGCCGATCAGCCGCACGCTCGGCAGCCGTCCCGCCGCCGCCTGGATCACCAGTGAGCCGTCGGCGGGGAGCTCGATCGCGAGGGCGCCGCCGTAGACGCCGCTGTCGGTGATCTCAATGACGCCCCGCGGCTTCCCCGCCGCCTCCCAGGAGGCGAGTGCCTGCTGCAGCGTCGCGACCATGCTTCCCTTGGCGACCCTCTGGACCCACTCTGCGGTGGCGGTATCGGCCAGCGAGCGGCGACGGTCGTAGGGACCGCCGCCGAGATCAGCGCCGAAGCCGTAGGCGAAGGCGACCTCGACCACCGCGGGCTCCTCTCCCGCGGCGAAGGTGATCCGCCCGCGCCGCACGTCGATCGCAACTTGCTTCGCGGGTGGACGCGCCCAGTCGTCCAGGTCCTTGCAGAGGACTGCCTCCGGTAAAACGGGTTCGCCGTCGGCGATGACGTTGAGGCTGCGGTTCGGACCGTACCACTCGCTGTGCGCCGGGCGCTGGTCGGACGGCAGCGGCTGGTAGTCGGCACGGTACGCCTCCAGATCCGTGCGGAAGGCCAGGGGCCGGATCGGTGCCGGAACGTGGATCTCACGCGCCAGCCGCGCCGGGTCGCGCTCGGCGGGGGTGTCGGTGAAGAGCGGGGCGGGCGCGCCCAGCGGGCTGAAGTGCCAGCCGTGCGCGTTCGGCGCATCGGCGCGGCGGGCGGGCACGCCCGCGAGCGGAAAGCTGCGCAGACGCCAGAGGAAGAGGCCGATCTTGCGTGTGCCGTACCACCCCTCCTCGGTGCGTGCGGGTGCCTTGCGATACGGGACATATGCACCAGGCGGCGCGCGGCGCACATCCACCGTGTGCGCCACCACGTCCCATGGCCCACCTAGGCGGTCGAGCAGGTCGGCGTTGCGCAGGTTCACGGTCCCCACCCGGTCAACGGCGGGGTGCGCAAGGCTGGGATTGGGCGAGAAGGTGTAGCGCAGATGGTTCGGGTTCTGCGTCCAGCCGAGCAGCTCCATGAACTCGACGGCGTGCGCGCCCCAGCCGGTGACGTCGCGCGCCAGCTCCTCGAGCATCGGCAGCGTGCCCTTGCGCCGCCGGTAGTAGAGCGTCCGGGCGACATCGGTGCGGCGGCTGTGCGCCACCTCCGCCAGCAGGCGGTTGCCCACCAGCTCGCCGATGTAGGGAATCACCCACTCGGGCGCCGTCTCGACGAACCAGCTCTCGTACAGCTCCTCGAGGTTCGCCTCGACCGTCTCGAGCTCGCTTTCCATCACCGCCAGCAACGCGCGCAGCGGGCTGCCCTGCTCCGCGTCGCGCAGACGGTAGACGGCGGGCAGCAGGTGGTAGAGGCGCTCGCGGGGGGTGGTCATGACTGCATCTCCGTCAGCTCGATCCCTGCGGGGTTGAGCAGCAGCAGCTCGGCGAGCGCGACCTCGCCCGCCTCCCAGCGCGCGCCCCGGGCGGGGAGCAGCGTGCTCAAGGATCCGGTGCCGGTGCCCGCCTCGGTGGCGAGGTGGAGGGCGTCCAGATCCACCGCCACCACCCCCTCGACACTGTGGATCACCGCCACCGCCTCCGCGGCGGTAACGGCCTGGCCGAAACGGCGCCGAGCGAAGGAGAAGGCCTCGCGCAGCGCGGCCTCTACGGCGGCGAGCACCTTCTCGGGCAGATAGGCGCGCTCAATGCGGACGCTCGCCTCGAGGTTGAAGAAGACCGGCTGGAAGGAGGAGACGCGGAAGGCCTCGAGCGGCGCCCGCGCGGCCTGGATGCCCGCGACCAGGTTCCCATAGAGCCGACTCGTCTCCGTCACCGGCTCGCCGCTCGCCGAGGCGATGGTGAGGCTCACCAGGCGGTCGCGACCGGTCCAGAGCACGACCGCCTCCGCCTTGCCGATGCCGGCGAAGCCGCGGGCGAAGTCGGTGTAGTCCTGCAGGGAGACGATGCGTTCGAGAGTGCGTACGGTGCGCGGCGCGCTGTCGCGGGCATCTGTGAGCGTCTCCGGATCGGCCGCGCCGGTGGCGGGAACCGGGTTGGTGACCTCGCGGATCCCCAGTGGCCGGTGCAGCAGCAGGCTGAGTGCGCCGACCTCCACCTCCCCCTGCAGACCGATCCCGCTGCGGTAGCGGGCGACGACGTTCTCGATACCCGTGGGCGGCCGCGCGCCCTGGCGGCCGTCCCCGAAGATGACGCTGGCCCGCGCCTCGTCATCGATCCGGATGGTGTAGCCGCGCTCCTGCGGCGCCAGGCCGTAGAGTGAGGGCACCTCCTCCCAGAGAAGGTCGTTCACCCGTACCTCGAGGGTGCTCGCGGCGCCCGAGGGCGCATCCGCCGATACGTAGGTCAGCGGCGGCTTCTTCAGGGTGAAGCGCGGGTTGGGCACCGCGCCGCTGCCGCTGCCCAGCACCTCCGTCACCGACTCCCCGTGCGTCGCGGCCACCACGTTGGCGTTCAACGTCACCGTCCGCCGCAGATAGCGCTGCTTGAGCCCGCTGGCGAAGACGAGGGTGGTGAAGCCTTCGCTGTGGATCACCTCGGAGATGGCGACCACCTCGCTCTCGATCACCCCCGGCAGGTCGGCGCGCTCGCCGGTGAGCGCCACGGGGCGGCCGGAGGGGAGCCCCAGCACCAGCCCATCCAGGGTGAGCTGCCCCGCCTCCGCCGTGCCCTCGCCGATGTCCTCCTCGATGGGGAGCGGTGCCAGCGCGAGCGGCCGGCTGCCCGCGTGCAGCGTCGTCGAGCGCAGCTTGAAGCCTGCGAGCGCACTGTCCTGCAGGTCGGTCCCGTCGTGGTTCTCCGCCAGGACGCCTGTGGCGCGGCCGCTGAGCGCGAAGTCGGCCAGCGAGGCCTCCTTCACCTCCGCCACCCGCACCACCTTGGGGGTGCCGCCTCCCTCGAGGAGCACCCAGCCGCCGGGGAGCACCTCGGGGACGACGCGCTCGAAGAAGAAGTGGGCGTCGTCCGCCGTGCCGCCCATCGAGGTGGGGCGGCGGTATTCGGTACGCGTCGAGTCCTGGGCGATGGAGGGTGGGTCTTGGTCCCAGTCCTCCGGGTAAACCACGTCCGTTCCACCCTTCCGCTGATTCGCGGGCAGAGACTTGTAGCGTGGCGCGTTGTGGCCGAAGGGACTGCTCTTCACCGTGAGCGCGAACAGCCCCGGCTCCGGCGGCTCCAGGTCGAAGGAGGCGGGCGCCAGCGAGGCTCGCTGCTGGCGCAGCGTGCGGGCGAAGGTGTGGAGCGCGCGGACGTCCCAGCGCTGAATGCCCAGGAACGCCGAGAGATCGCTCTCCCGCCAGCTCCTGTTCAGTACCAGGCGCCCGGCCGCGGCGGCGCTGAGGTTCGCTGCGCTCAGCGTGGGGCGCTCGAAGGTCAGCCCGCTCCGGACGGGCGGCACGAAGGTCGGGGTGGTGCGCGCCTCCGCCAGGTCGAGCCGGGTGCGGCCCAGCGCGTCCTCCGGGGTGACCGCCACCACCTGCTTCGGGGTGGCGAGGACCTGATTCTCCGCGTCGCGGGTGATGAAGAGGAGGCGGCCCCCGGCCCTGAGGTCGTTGACGATTCCCTCCACCCACACGCTCCTCGCCCCCGGGTCCAGCGGCTGCGGCCGGGTGAGGCGGGGGCGGAGCGCGTTCCACTCGACGCGCGCCTCCAGCTCCGCGGAGGTCTCGAAGGTCTGCGCGCTCTCGCCGGGGCCGGGGATGCTCTGCACCTGCGCGCCGGCCGGAACGATGGCGAGGGTAGGCGCGGCGCTGCCCGGTCCACCCTGGAACGCCCGCCTTTCGGGCGGCACCGCGGCCGAAGGGACGATGACAGGCTCCTCGACCGTGAAGCTCAGGTAGGTGCTCGCCGCCACCCCGGGCGACAGCTCGTAGCCGATGGCGCGCGCCAGCTCGAGCAGCGAGCGCCGCTCGCTCGCGGTGCCGAGGAAGCCCTCGTTGGTGATGCGCTCCTGATAGAAGGTGAGCACATCGCCCACCGTCGCCCAGGCGTCCAGGAGCGCGATGGCGGGATCGTCGCTGGGGCGCGTGGTGAGCCCCTGCAGCGGCCGCAGCCCCTCGTTCTCTCCCGTGGGAATCGCCTGCAGCGGAAGCCGCGCCAGCATTCGCCGCAGGAAGATGGCGTACGTCCCCACTCGGTAGCGCAGCGCCGGCAACCCCGGCCGGTTCGCCACTGTCCCTTCGAGCGCGGGCGTCTGGCAGCAGCCGCAGGGATCCAGTGGGGTGCCGTCGGCGGTGAGAGGAGGCTCGCTCATGCTCCCCCCTCCAGGAACAGCTCGAGCCTTCCGTTCTCCGGCAGGCTGGGATCGTTGTCCAGCCGCGCGATCTCCAGTCGCGCGGTGCGGATCACCCCCTCCTCCCACTCGCGGCGCGGCGGCTCGCCCCAGCGCTGGAAGCGGTTCTTCTTGCCCGCCGCGACCTCGGTATCCACCCATTGCACACCCGGCACGGCCATCGCCGCGGCAACGAGCTGGCTGAGATAGACGGGGTGGCCGAAGGTGAGGTTGTCGGGATGAAAGAGGCCGCGGCCGCCGCCCGGCAGATCGCGGCTGCCCAAGGCCTCCAACAGGGCGGCTTTGACGTGCGCGCGCAGGTGACCGGGCGCGACGCAGACGGTGAAGGCGATGTCCAGGGGAACGAAGCGCGGCGGCTCGATCTCGAGGTCGTACCCGGCGAGCGGAAAGCGTTCGAGGAAGCCGGCCAGCTCCTGCTCGAAGTCGGCATCCACCGGCAGTCCGCCCTGCCGGTCCACCGTCAGGAAAACCGTGTGCCAGCTCCCGGTCCAGCGGAAGGTGGCCGCCGCGCGCTGCACCGCGGGGTGGCGCTGCGCGGCAGCCGCGTAGTCGGCCTCGGTGACCGCGCGCTCCTGGGTTCGGAAGGCCTGGGGCGCATCGAGCCGCACCTGCTCGAGGGGCTCCGGGTCGGCGCCGCCGCGCGCGGGGAGCAGGTTGCGCACCCGGCGAATGGCCGGGTCCGGCGTCACCACGTGGGCGATCGCCTCGGCGCCGACGTTCCCGGCGAGCCCACCCCCGACTCGATAGATGGCGGTGAACACCGCGCCGGGGGCGGGGGCGCGCCCGTGTACACTGTCGCCGAAGCGGAGTCGGGCGGTGCCGTCTTCCTCGGTCTCGACCACGAAGTCGTCATCGAAGCCGTCGCTGTCCAGCAGATCCGGTGCGGGCTCCCAGAGGCGCCCACTCGCAGTGGCCTCGTGCAGCCGCACCGCGGGCGCGGCCGTCCGCACGTCCCACTCGAGGGCGGAGGCCGCGGGCGCCTCCTCGTCAAAGGGGACCCGCTTCCCCTCCGCGGTGGAGACCTGCCCCTCGCGCACGATAGGACCAGCGCTCAGCCGCGGGCGGTAGCGGCCGCGCTCCGGCACCGGCGGGAGTGGCTCGGGCGGCAGGGTGAGTCCCTCGTCCACCAGCAGCACGTTGCCACGCGCGACGCTCACCGGCACCCGCTCGCCGGTGCCGCCTGGGTCCGGCACCTCACGCAGGCAGAGGGGGAAGGGGAGCGCGTCCGCTGCGGCCCAGCGGATCTCGGCGAGGCGCAGCCGCTGCGCGTCCGGCGGATCGCCCGCGCTCTCCGGGTAGAGCGGGTCCTCGGTGAAGGCGACCTCGGTGAGGCGGACGGCGTGGCGCTGCGCCGGGTCCGCGTCCTCCGGCCGGCCGCTGTCGGGACCGCGCACCTCCTCGAAGAGCAGCACGGCGCCTGGGGCGAGATCCGCCAGCGCGTCTCCCGGGTTGCGCAGGGAGGCGCGCGTCGCGCCGCGGGGGAGGCAGCAGTCCTCGTCCCCCCAGGTGTAGAAGCGCAGCTCGTTGAAGACGGAGCGTAGTGTCAGGTCGTGCATCGCCTCGAAGGCGCGGGCGCCCTGCCGCAGCGCCTCGTCCGTACCCGCCTTGTCCAGCACCGGCGGAAGCCCCACGGCGCGGGTGACGAAGAGCGTGCCGGGCGTATCCTCCACCACTCCCCCCTCGAGCGTGCGCGGGCCGCGGAGCAGCATCGAGGCGCCCTGTTCCACCTCGAGGATTACCCAGGCGCGGGCGCTGGCGCCCTCGTGCATGGGGTAGTCGAGCAGCTTCGCGTGCCGCCGCACCGAGGTGCGCAGGCGGGCGGTGCCCAGGTACGCCTCGGTGGCCACCGCGTCCTGCTGGTAGCTCAGGTGGTCCGCGGTGTAGGCGAGCACCTCGACCAGCGCGATCCCCAGGTCCGCCGCGCTCTGCTCCTGCCAGTGGGGAAGGGTGAGCGCCAGCCGGTCGAGCATCAGCCGGCGGAAGCTGGCGTAGTCCTTCGCCAGGTAGTCGATGTCCGGCTCAGGGAGGCGCTCGGGCGGGCAGGCATCCACCGGGGCGCAGTCGAAGTCGGCCGGGCAATCAGCCTTGAAGGAGAAAGCGACCTCGGAGAGCTGCGGATCGAATCCGCTGGGCGGCTCCTCGCTCCCCAGTCCGGCCACCAGCCGCAGCGTGTAGGTCGAGAAGTCCCCCGCCCTGTCCACCGTCACCGTCAGCACGCTGCCCGCGGCGGCGACCGACTCGACGGCGATGTCGCGCACGCGCACACCGCCCTCGATCACCAGGTTGTTCGGCGTAAGCACCGGCGGATTGGCCGGATCGGTCGCAGCGGGCACGCCGTCCGGCTCGCCCGGCAGCGGGTGGAGGAAGACCAGCTCGAGCGTCCGCTGGTCCGCCGAGGTCACCTCGAGGTAGTCGATGCCGTTGCGCACCGGAAGGCCGTCTGCTCCCAGTGTGGTGCGCACCGCCAGCCGGCGCTGCTCCGTGCCGCAGCGATACTGGGTGCTCACGGTCACGCCGTCCGGCTGAACTGGGCCACCTGCCGCTCCTGCGTGCGCCGCACCAGGTACTGCACCGAGACCTGCAGTGTGGCATCCTCCGCCGTCACCTCGACCGCCTCCACCTGGATCAGATCGCCGAGCCACTGCTGCAGGCCGCCCTGCACCAGGAATTGCGTGGCGGCGGCCAGCTCGGTGCCGGCCGGGGCGAAGACGAGCTGCAGCAGTCCGCTCCCGAAGTCCGGGCGGTTCACCCGCTCGCCGGGCGAGGTGAAGAGGAGCTGCTCGATCAGGTCGCGGATGTGGTCGTCCTGTCCGGTCTCTGCCGTGCGGCCGCGTCCGTCGAAGTGGAAGGGATAATCAATGTGCATGATGCCCCGTCTCGGCTGATCTCACGTCCCCCTCACCCGCACCTGCGTGGCCTCGACCCTCAGTCCGGTGCTGGTGGGAACGCAGAACGCCTGGCTGTCCTGCAGCAACAGCGGAGCGCCGCCGGCGAAGACACGCGTCGCGCCGGTGACGTACTGCGCGGTGGCGCAGGGCGGACTCTGCGTGCCGCTCAGGCCGCAGTTGGCGATCGTGTACAGGCTGGCCTGCGTCACCACCGGCCGACCACCGACCGTTACGCGCCGAAACGGCGTGTTCGGCTGCGCTCTGCCCGGCGGGTGTATGCATGACACCGTCGCTCCCTCATGGACTATGAATCCCGGCATTGCGCTATCTCCTTCTCTCTCCACTTCGCTGGGGCAACGTCATTCATGGAACCGGATCGATGACCAGCGCGTCTTGATTGATCCTGACCGTCTTCCCGGTCATCTCGATGGAAGCGCCCTTGCCGTTGCGGATGTAGATGCCGGTGTCGTCGACGATGATCGTCGCGCCCGTCCTGCTCCTGATCACGATGCCGCCTTGCGGCCCGGGCGCATCACTGATCGCGATGCCGTTCTGCGCGGTGGTTTGCAGCGTGATTCCCGATACTGCCGGTGGAACCGCGCGGGCCGGACCTGGAACATCGGCCGCGGTTCCCGTGAAGCAGCCGACCCAGATCGGGAAGTCGGGGTCACCCTGCTCGAATTCGATCCAGACTCCCGCGCCGACCGGCGGCACCATGAAGATGCCCATCTGCGGGCCGGCGAGTGGAAGGCACGGCATCGCCCAGCTGGTCGGTACCAGGTTGGACACGTCGGGCACCACGGCCTGAATGCGGCCCATCTGCATCGGATCGATGTTGTTCAGCACCGTGCCCCGATACTTGCCGAAGTACGTCAGATCGCAATCGCTCATACCGGTACCCTCGGAAGGGTGGAGACGAGGCCGTTGCGGCTCAACGTGAAGTTCTGCTTGTACGCGCCGCGCTGGATGTCGTGGGTGACGCTCTTCACGTAGTAGAGGCCGTCGAACGCCCTTCCCGCGCCACGCACGCCGACCAGTCGCCGCGCCTTCAAGACGCGGCCATAGCGCAGCACGTCGAGAGTACCCGAAGCCTCGACCGCATCCGCCGTCTGTGCTGCCCTGGCCAGCCCGATCAGCGCCGCCCGCACCGGAGAGAGCTTGGCCGTTCCGACGATCGGCTCGATGGCTTTCGGAATCGGTGGAATCAAAGCCAGGGGTGGATTCAGCGGCGTGATGTCCGGCACGGGGATCTGAATGAACGCCTTGGTGGTCTGGTTCTGGATGAAGACGACGGGCAGCTTCTTCGAGTCCGAGTTGAAGTTGCTGCTGAAGGATTCCACGTTGGTATGCGAGCCCATGTCGACGTTCAGCGCCGGTTGCGGCACGCCGACCTTGATCTGCGGCCCCCAGTAGGCCACGCTCCTGCGTGGTGCCGGCCCGGGTTCGAGGTAGAACGCATACCCGACCTCGTCGGCCAGACACCTGACGTAGGAGAGGTCGGTGCCCTGCTGCCGGGGAATCCGCTCGGTCGGGATCGGCACGTCGATCAGCACGCTGGGAATGATCAGGGGCGTGACGCCGAAGACGCGGTACTTGCCCACGATCAACAGCACGCGTGCCTCCGGCGCCATGCCTGGGAAGGGGGTGCCGCTGAAATCCAGATAATCCATGACGCGGGTCAGGTCTTCGCCTGTGACCGTCAACGTTCCGGGGCCGGCGCTGGTGCTCGGACTCACCTCATGATGCGTCATGACACCATCCATCAGCACTTCGGGGGTGCCGTGGACCGTGACCACGATCAGGACGCGCACGAGGGGAATCAAACTCGCGCCAGCGAGCAGAAACAGCGTGTGCAGCCGCGATCGGCTGCCGAGGGTGAACTGGAGTTGAAAACCGCTCGGCCCTCCGGTCGTGGTGGTGACCTGAACACTGGTGAGCGCGTCCAGGACACTCTGCGACACCGGCACCGGCACCCCGACGCCGATCATCAACGTGAGCTGGATTCCCTTATCCATTCTCGATACCAGGAATGCCTTCGGGCAGCGTGATGCGCAGCTCGCGGCCGACCTCCTCCGTCAGCTCGTCGGGCCGCACCGCGGCGTTGGCGTCGCCGATGCGCCAGAAGAGCTCCGGGTCGCCCAGGTGCGTGGCCGCCATGTTGTCCAGCCGATCCCCCTCCGCGACCCGCACGGTGTACAGCAGCGCCAGCGTCTCGGGCTGCGGCACGAAGCGGCGCCGCAGGTAGGCGACCTGCCGCCCGTCTGGCAGCGTGAGGGTCGCCGTCGCGATGCCGTGGTAGCGGCTGTTCGGTGGGAAGCGGCTCGCCGCCGCGCCCACCAGGAGCAGCGCCTCGAGCGGGTTCGTGCTCACAATGCACCCTCACGGGCCCAGAACCGGCCCTCACCCCCTGGCCCCCTCTCCCAAGTTTGGGAGAGGGGGGACTCTTCCCTCTTCCCTCTTCCCTCTTCCCTCTTCCCTGTCGTTCGTGCTCACGGGATCCTCTCGATGCCCAGGGTGCTGAGCACGCCCGCGGCGCTGCGCGCGGCGAGCTGCTCCTTCTGCTGCTGATAGGCCATGTACAGGCTGCCGCCCCGGTGCTGGAAGCCCAGGTCGTCCACGCTGAGCACCCGCAGTCCCAGGCTGACCTTGGCGCGGATGGGGTTGAGCGACGGGTCGAACGCCTCCTCGGTGACGCTGAAGTCCGTCACCCGAACCGGGACGATGCGGTTCCTGCTCCAGATGAAGAGACTGAGCGGCGCCTCCATCGGTGCGATCTCGAGCCTGCCCTGCCGCGCCAGCGCGTCATTGGCCAGCAGCTGCTCGCTGCTGGGATAGACGAGCGACTCGAGCGCTGCGAGCTGCGGGAGGATGCCCACCTCCGCCGCCGTCCGGTCGGCGACCTCCAGTTGGTCGGTGGCGTCCAGCTCCGCCTCGAGCTTGATCGTCTCGACGGGCGGTCCCTTGAGCCGCATCGCCTCCGAGCGGTTCTGCCCCCCGAGCTCGACCGCCTGCGACTGCAGGGTGCGGCTCAGCGAGTCCGGGTTGTACTGCAGCACGATGATCCGCCGGATCGCCGCGCTCTGCGGGTCCAGCAGCACGATGCCGCCCTTGAGTAGGCGGGGAGAGTGGGGGAAGGTGGTCATGGCCTCAACTTGTCAGATCAATCACGGGCTGACGGTGCTACCGTTTTCCGTTTCGGCAGGGTCGGAACTTTGGAGCCCGCAGTAAGCGCCGCTGCGAAATACTCGTAAGAGTAGGCGTTATTCTCCGATTCCGCGGGTGGATAGCCCTTGCCGTTGTCAACGTCGTCGCAGGCGCCCGCGTTGTGTGCAGTCTCATGAAGAATGGTCGCTCCAGCCGGGCAGGTAGCGCTGCCAAAGGATGGATACAAGGTGATGCTGCTGCCGGGGCAGGGCGCCTGTCCACAAAGGTCCACCTTTGTGTTGCCTTTCTTCACCGTCTTGCCCTTCGCTGCACAGGTGTAGCTCTTGGCTTCCACGTTGTCCCGGATGTGCTTGTATCGTTCGATGATTGTCGCTTTCTGGCTGCTGGTCGGTCTGCCAAAGTGTGCTGTCATCGCGCTCGACTCGTAGCTCATCGGGTATTCTCGCTCGAATGCCACCAGTGCTCGGCTTGCAAGGTCTTTCACGCTCTTGATTCCTTCGACGATTTTCTCCGGTTGATCCTTGTTACAACCCGAAAGCTTTGCCGCAGACTTCTGCTCGGCCTCTTCTCCCTCCCTGCCCCTCGGTTGGCGTTGCAGCAGCGGGACGGCACGGCTCTGGGCCTGCCGCGAGATCGCTCCCGACTGATCCGACCCGCCACCTGGTCTGAAAGCGCCGCCATCGTCGTTCGAGACTCCGCGGGCGAGGGTCTCCGCTTCGCGTTCCAGCGGATCGTTCACGGCCCCGACCACAATTCCATTCGAGCTCGCAGGCATCCCTTTACTCTGCCCCGCTCCCTGCTGTACTACATGCGCGAGCTCATGCGCCAGCAGGCGCCGCCCCTCCGGGGTTCCTGGTGTGTACTGGCCAGCCGCGAAGACGATGTCGTACCCGACGGTATAGGCGCGCGCGTACACGGCGGCCGCAGAGTCTTGCGCCCGCGCATCCGTATACACGCGCACGCGGCTGAAGTCGTGGCCGAAGTGCCGCTCCATGACAACACGTGATGGCGCATCGAGAGAGTGGCCGGATGAAGCCAGAACCTCTTGGACAACGGGGGGAACTGCGGTCTCTCCTGCGCCGCTCGGTTCGCCACCTTCCTCAATAGCCGCGGCTTCCCTTAGCTGCCGTTTCGCCCGCAGTCGCAGCTTCTCTTTCTCGGTGCACTCCTCGCAGGCACCCGACATGCCGGCTGCGCCACCACACGCGCACTTGCGCCTCAACATCACGCTCTGGTTGGGGCGCAACCGCAGCGATGTGGCGGATGGGCTGCCTGTACCATTTCGCTTCGGGAGAACCGTCTGAGTCCCGTGCTGACGTTGGAAGTTCGCCACAGGATGAGAACTCCACGCTAAGGCGGATGGCTATAACAGCAAAAAGGCCGTTGTTGCGTTCCTCAACATACTTTCACGCCGTCCTCATCATCGCCTCAGCGCCGGCGTCATTCGCCTCGGCCTCGATTGCGCCGGTCGGCATCGACGGCGAGACCCCGGGACCGCGTTCGGCTTCCGTCGTTCCCTCTCCCCGTGTGCGCCACCCGCGCGCTGACCCTGCGCATGCGCTACTCCTCCTGGCTCCGGTAAATCCGGCCGTATTCCGGGATGGCCGCCTCCACGCGGCGCAGCAGGACGACCTGCTCCTGCTCCGCGACCCTGATCCCGCTGGTATCGATCGCCTCCATCACCTTCTGTAGCAGCGACTTCCACTCGCTGAGAAACTGGTCCTTCCGCACCTCGAGCGTGTGGCGGCTATTGAGAAGATTTTCGTAGGATCCAGCGACGGACTCCCACCTTGCGTCGATTCGAAGCGCTCCATTGGCCCAATCGAGTGTCCACTCGGCTCGGAAGGTATTGGCGCCGAAGAAGGTAGTATTGGACCCATGGCCGGATCGTAGCAGCACGTCCAGCATCAGCAACAGATCCTCGATGATCACGCTCAGATCACAGTTGTAGTTGATCCTGATGGGAACCCAGTTCCAGATCATGATGGCGTCTTCCGTCGCCTCGGGAAACACGGCTACCATCGCGGAGGAAAGGCTCTCCCTCTCTTCGTTGGGACGGCGTCGGATCGACGGATTCGAGATCTGGATCTTAAAGTACACTGGTGGGTCCCCCGTCTACAGTGGATACGCGTGAACGCTGCCGTCCCGTCGAACGAGTACGAAGATCCGCGTGGCCGGTTGCACCGAACCGTCGGGCATGAAGATGCGCGAGCGGTTGTCCGCCGGCAATGGGAAGAAGCCCTGATTGCCGGGGCCGAGATCCGCCGCCCGGTCTACGGCGTACTGTACGTCTTGTACACTGCCGAACTTGCCTTGCGGGTTCCCCGTATCCTGGGCGCGCTTCGTCGCGTTGCTGTCTTTCCACTCCAGACCGTGCCGACCACTGCCGAGGAGGTCCGGCTCGGGCCTGTAGCGGGTGCCACCACGTCTGATGCCGGTTGTTACCAGCCTGGTCTGAAGTCGTACAGCGTCCGCGTGCGCCTCCTTCGCCAGTTTCTCTCCCCTCGCCTTGAGCTTCGGGTCTCCGCTCTCGATCATCTTTTCCGCTTGCTGCGCCCTCGTCCGGATGTCCCTGAACGTCTTCGCGAGGTCCGGGTTCTGGTCCAGGGCCTCGCGGAACACCAGCGAGATGTTGGCGCAATCGCTGCATACCTCGACGATGCCGCCCTTCTTGATCCGGACTTTTTGGCCGCCCGCCCCTGGGCCCTCCGCGAGCGTCGTCTTGTCTCCGGTCGCGGATCTGGGCTTCGGCGGCGGTTTCCCCGCTCCCTCCTCCGGCTGCGGCACGGGCGCCTTCTGCGTCTCGGGCTGATCCTGTCCGGCCGTTTTCCCCTTCCTCGGTATGGGCTCGAACAGCTTACCTTTGCCCATGGCAGCGAACCCGCCCAGCGCAGCGATGTTCTGGGCGAAGCCGGCGCCCAGCTCGACGAGGAGGAACAACTTCTTCAGCTCCTCGACCCTGTCGTGGAGCCCTGCGCGCAGCGACACGATGTTCGAGGCGTCCTCGTAGCTCACATAGTCCTTTCCGCGGACGCCCGAACGGATCGGGTAGATGAACCCATCACTTCGCTTCTCGTATCTCGCCAGGAGTCGTAATATCGAGCTCGTCGTGGGGCCTCGGGGGCCGGACTTCGTGGCGGGCAGTTGAATGTCCTTCACCTCGACGATGAGCGTCCTCCCGTCCTTGTAGGTCAACATGATTTGCGGCACCCGATCGTGATCGATGTTCGCCCATGTGGTGTCCGGAATCGCCAAACCGGGCGCCTGGACGATGTTGTTGTCGATGTAGTTCTGCCGGAACTCGGGATCGTCTTCGGTGATGCACCGCGGCTTCCCCGCCGTTCCTTGATAGACCAGGAGCGTCTCGTGGATGGCACAGGACGTTTCTTCGTCTGGAGACCTCTGCACCACCTGCGGAGGAGACACGCGAGATGTCGGCGCGGCCTCTCCGGTGTCCTTCGGTTCCTGGCGTCGTGCGCCCAGCTGGAGACCCGATTGCTGCACCACATGAGTTAGCTCATGGGCAAGCAGGCGCCGCCCTGCGGTCGTCTGCGGTGCGAACTGGCCTTCAGCGAACACGATGTTGTGCCCGACCGTGTAGGCATCGGCGTTCACGTCCCGAGCCGACTGTTCGGCAGCCGCGCCGGAGTGGACCCGCACGCGGGAGAAATCGTGGCCGAAGCGCTGTTCCATGTCCCGCCGGAACGCCGGATCCAGCGGCCGGCCAGGACTAGCGAGGGCCCGATCGACGCTGGCAGGCGCCGCATCCGTCTGCCCGTTTGCCAGGTCCGAGACGTGTTGGATGCGCGGGGGTGCGCCGTGAACGGTTGGGCCCGCCGGTATCGCCATCACCCGGTCGGCGATCCGGTCCGCTTCCCGTTCGTAGGTATCCCCCGGCGCGTTGATCCTAAGCTTGGTCTGCAGGCCCAATCGCCGCTTCCTCCTGCACTCCTCGCACTCCCCCGAGATCCCAGCTGCGCCGCCACACGCGCACCTGCGTTGCAAATGGGTGCTCTGCGCGGGCGTGAAGGACGATGGCGATTTCGAGGTAGCCTCTGCCCGCTCCTGCACATGGGTACTCATCGGCTCAACCCTCGATGTACCGACTGCGCGACTTGCGTCCCAATCGATTCAACCCCTGCCCCCAACGCGACTTGGAATGCGCTGGCGTCCAGTCGCGCGACCTCCCCGTTCCGCGCCAGCGACGGCGACACGCCCTGCTCGGCGAAGAGCCGGGCCAGCTCGCGCTCCACAGCCGCGCCGATGCGGTGGCGGTCACCCGGTGCAAAGCCGTGCAGCACCAGCTCGCCGATCTCCAGCTCGATCCGCGCAGGGTTCAGCGCCATCCCGCCACCTCCGTGTCTGTGAGCGGCTTCTCGAGCTTGGCGTACTCGCCCCGGGTGGCGCGCAGCAGGTGCTCCATCCGAACCGGCTGAGCGGCGGCGGCGGCGAGGAAGGCGGCGTTGAGCGCGATGTTGCGGATGTTGCCCCCCGCGACGTTCAGCCGCGCGAGCCGCGCCACGTCGAGCCCCTCGGTGGGCGTGGCCGCGGGGAAGATGCGGCGCCAGATCTCGGCGCGCTGCGCGGCGTCGGGGAAGGGGAACTGCACGAGGAAGCGGATGCGCCGCAGGAAGGCAGGATCTAGCGCGCTCTTCATGTTGGTGGTGAGGATCGCCAGGCCGCGGTACGCCTCCATGCGCTGCAGCAGATAGCTGACCTCGATGTTGGCGTAGCGGTCGTGGCTGTCCTTGACCTCGCTGCGCTTGCCGAAGAGAGCATCGGCCTCGTCGAAGAGCAGCACCGCCCCGCCCTCCTCGGCGGCGTCGAAGACACGCGCGAGGTTCTTTTCGGTCTCGCCGATGTACTTGCTGACCACCTGGCTCAGGTCGATGCGGTAGAGGTCGAGCGCCAGCCCGCCGGCCAGCACCTCGGCGGCCATCGTCTTTCCCGTGCCGCTGGCGCCGGCGAAGAGGGCGCTGATCCCCAGCCCGCGCCGGCCGCGTCCGCTGAAGCCCCAGCGCTCGTAGACGGTGCCGCGCTGCGCCACGTTGGCGGCGATCTGCCGCAGGATCTCCTTCTGCGGCGCGGGCAGGACCAAGTCGTCCCAGGCCGCGGCGGGCTCGATGCGCTCCGCCAGATCGTCCAGCCGCGGGCGCGCCTGCACCCGGCAGGCCTCCCAGAGCAGCCGCGCGGCGCCATCCGCCGGGGTGCCGCCATGGCGGAGCTGCGCCAGCACCTGCGCGCTCGCCGCCTGGATCCCCTCGCTGCCGAGCTGGAAGTGCTCGACCGCAGTGGCCACCTGGCCATTGAGCTCCGCGGCGGCCTCGCCGAGCGCGCGTTCCCAGAGGCCGATCTGCTCGGCGGGCGTCGGGCGGGGCACGTCCAGCCGCACCCGGCGCGGGCCGCCGAGGCGCAGCGGCTCGCGGGCGGCGACGAAGACAGGACCGCGCAGCCCTCGCAGCAGCTCGACGGCGGCGCGGCGCGCCTCGTTCTCCGCCTCGTGGCAGTCCACCAGCAGCGCCCACCCGCTCAGCACCCCCTCGCGCTGCCAGAGCCGCTGCAGCTGCTCCCGCTCGGCGCCACCGGTCGGGATCTCCGCCGCGCGCAGGACGAAGAGCGGGGCGCCCAGCGCGGCGCTCGCCGCCGCAGCCACGCCCTGGCAGGCGGCGGCGTCCGACGCGCAGAGCTGCACCGCCGGCAGCTCGCCCGTCTCCCCCTCCCACAGCTCGACGACCCGCTCGGCCACCGCCTGCTGCGTCGGCGCCAGCGCGGCCGGCGCCTCGACGGCGCGGAGCAGCGGCCGCAGCCGCTCGTCCAGATAGGAGATGCCGGTCAGGAAGTGCAGGATGCGCTCGTCGATGCGCAGCGGGCTGGCGACCAGCGAATCGCCCGGCGCGACCTCAATCAGCCGCCAGAGCCGCAGCGGCGAGGCGGGAGTCAGCGCGCTCCAATGCGCCTCTGGCAGCGCGGCCAGCGCCAGGCCGAAGGTCGGGAAGGGCCGCTGCGCGTCGCCCTGCGCGGCGGCGCAGAGGCGCGCGAACTCTCCATCCAGCTCGAGCCCGGCGCAGAGCAGCAGCAGTCGCCGCTCGAAGGCCGAGAGGCCGAAGGCGGCGCAGAGGCTGTCCAGAGCGGAGGGCGCCGGCAGCGCGGCGAGCGCCGCCCGCTCATCGGCTCCGGCCTGCGTCAGCGCCTCGTCCGGCGGAGCATCCGCCGCTTCGCCGCGCGCGCGGCGCTCGAGCAGCACACGCAGCTCGGCGAGCCCGGCGAGCAGCCGCGCCTGGTTGGCGTCGGTCCAGTCCTGTTGCGCGCTCACGGGATGTCCACCTGCTGTGTGGTGTCGAACACGGGAGGAGTGACGGAGCGGTCCACCAGCAGGCTCTCCGCCTCGTCCACCCGCAGGCGCACCCACTGGTCTCCCGAAGGGAATCCCGTCGAGGTGAACTCGAGCGTGTCGGTGCTCTCGCCCGCGAAGGGATCGGCGGGCACTTCGAGGGTGCTCACCAGCAGCCGCACCCGCTGCGTGCGCCGCACTGGCGGGCTGACCTCGACCGTCACCGTCACCTCGTCGTCCGCGCCCGCCGCCGCGGCGATCGCGTTCAGCCGCGGCGCCAGCACCACCGGCAGCGCGTTCGTCACCCGGTCAGGCTCTCCCGCCCGACGCACCACCGCGGCC
>JACDHR010000299.1 GCA_013820915.1 Gemmatimonadota bacterium | reverse complement strand
GCCTCGGTCTGCTCCATCCTCAACAAGATCTTCGATCTCGGACCGCCCGCGCTGATCGGCGCCGCGGTCGATGTCATCGTGCAGCAGGAGAACTCGTTCCTCGCGCGATGGGGTCTGATCGATGTGTGGGATCAGCTGCTTCTCCTCTCCGCCATCACCTTCCTGGTGTGGACGCTGGAGTCGGTCTTCCAGTACGCCTACGCGCTGCTCTGGCGCAACCTCGCGCAGACCGTTCAACACGATCTGCGCATCAACGCCTACTCGCACCTCCAGGGGCTGGAGCTGGCCTACTACGAAGAGCGCAGCACGGGCGGTCTGATGTCGGTGCTGAGCGACGACATCAACCAGCTGGAGCGGTTCCTCGACATTGGAGCCAACGAGCTGCTGCAGGTTGTGACCACCGTGCTGGTGATCGGCACCGCCTTCCTGGTGCTCGCCCCCTCCGTCGCCTGGATGGCCGTGCTTCCCATGCCCCTCGTGGTCTGGGGCTCGATCTGGTTCCAGAAGCGGCTGGCGCCCTACTACGCCGTGGTGCGCGAGCGGGTGGGCGCGCTGAACGGGCTGCTGGTCAACAACCTGGGCGGCATCACCACCATCAAGGCGTACACAGCGGAAGACCATGAGATCGGCCAGATCCGCCGTGAGAGCGACGCGTACCGCGAGGCGAACCGGCAGGCGATCCGCGTCAGCGCGGCGTTCGTGCCTCTGATCCGGATGGTGATCCTGCTAGGCTTCACCGGCACCCTACTCTACGGCGGGATGGCCACCGTACAGGGCGCGCTCACGGTGGGCACGTATAGCGTACTGGTGTTCCTGACCCAGCGGCTGCTCTGGCCGCTCACCCGGCTGGGCGAGACGTTGGATCAGTACCAGCGCGCCATGGCCTCCACCAACCGCGTGATGGCGCTGCTGGATACGCCGATCGAGATCCATCCGGGGCACCGCAATCTCCCGGTTCGTCAGGTGCGCGGCGAGCTCGAGCTGAACGGGGTCACCTTCGCTTACGGGAGTGGGGTTCCCGTGCTGCGCGATGTGTCGCTGTCGGTGCCCGCCGGCCACACGGTGGGTGTGGTGGGCTCTACGGGGTCGGGGAAGAGCACGCTGGTCAAGCTGCTGCTACGGCTCTACGAGGTGCGGACCGGCTCCATCCTGCTGGACGGGATTCCCGTCCGCGATCTGCGCCTGGACGACCTGCGCGATGCGATCGGCCTGGTCAGTCAGGACGTTTTTCTATTTCACGGCACCGTGCGCGAGAACATCGTCTACGGCAGCTGGAGCGCCAGCGAATCAGAGGTGGAGCGTGCGGCGCGCCTGGCCGAGGCGCACGAGTTTATCGAGCGTTTGCCGGCCGGGTACGACACCGTGGTGGGCGAACGTGGGCAGAAGCTCTCAGGCGGGCAGCGGCAGCGGATCGCCATCGCCCGCGCCATTCTCAAGGACCCGCCGGTTCTCGTGCTGGACGAGGCGACCAGCGCCGTGGATAACGAAACCGAGGCCGCGATCCAGCGGTCGCTGGAGCAGATCTCACGCGATCGCACCACCATTGCGATCGCGCACCGGCTCTCGACGATCCGCAACGCGGATCGCATCTATGTGCTGGAGCACGGACGCATCGCCGAGCAGGGAACGCACGAGGAACTCCTCGCCCGTGACGGGATCTACGCCTCGCTCTGGCGCGTGCAGACCGGATCTCTCCAGCCCGTCGAGTAGGGACGCCTGCCGCGGCTTACGCCGGGTTTTCGCCGCGGCGGTGGATTTCGTCGGACAGGTGCTGAAGGACCTGTGCGCCGGTGGAGCCGTGCCCGTGGGCGAGCTGGCGCATCGCGCGCTCAATGATGTTTAGGATCGCCGCACGCTCATCGGCGGCGGCTTCTGCCCGGATCGCTTCGACGTCATGGAGAGATGAATGGGTCATGGTGTTTTTCTCCCGGAAATGGGGCTTCGCCTGATTGCGTGCTCCTTCACCTCGCACGGACCCGCTCCCGGGCGCGCCCGACGTTTCTATCGAGCGTCAGTGCAGAGGATTTCCCTAAGACTGCACACTCGACGCCAGAACGGACGCCGGCCCAGCTCCGTGCCTGCTGCGCGCGCCATCGGCAGAGCCGTACCCGCGCATCAGAAGAGCGGCAGCTCTGGGGCATCTGCTTCCGGATTTACGTGGCGATCGAGCATCCGGAGGCAGGCCGCACATGTTACGGGGCGCTCTCGCGTAGGGAGAGAGAAAGAAGGCGGTCCGGCCGGAATGATTTGCGCAGGGACTCCTGAGTGCCTCTTCGGCGAACACTCTGGGAAGCCTCTGCAGCGCGCAGCGAAAGCCCGGCCTCTCGTTGGCGGACGGATATCTCCACGTAAGGAGTTGCATGTTGAATCTGCTTGGGATACACCACGTCACGGCTGTTTCGGCCGACATTCGCGCGAACTACCGCTTCTATACGAAGGTGATGGGGATGCGCCTGGTGAAGCGGAGCGTCAACCAGGACGACGTGAGCGCGTATCATCTGTTCTATGCGGATGCGGACGGCAGCCCCGGTACCGACCTGACCTTCTTCGATTGGAGTGTGCCGCGGGAGCGCCGCGGCACAAAGAGCCTGACGCGCACCCACCTACGCGTGAAAGGCGGTGCCGCTCTGGAGTGGTGGGCGGGCCACCTGAAGGAAGAGGGGGTAGTCAGCAGCGACGTCGTGGAGCGGGACGGCCGCCTCACGCTGGATCTCGAAGATCTGGAAGGCCAGCGCCTTTCGCTCATTGACGATGGCGGCCGCGGCGACGAGGCCCGGCCGTGGGAGAAGAGTCCGGTACCGGTGGAGTACCAGATACGCGGCCTCGGCCCGGCCGTGATGAGCGTTCCGAAACTCCACCAGACCGATCTCGTCCTGCAGAAGGCGCTGCACATGCGCGCCGTACGCGAGTACCCTCACCCGGAGAATGCGGACTACCGGGTGATCGTGTACGAGATGGGCGGCGGCGGTCCCGACGCCGAGCTGCATGTCGCGGTTCAGCCGGACCTTCCTCGCGCTCATCCGGGCGCCGGCGGCGTGCACCACGTCGCATTTCGTACGCCGGATGAGGAGCAGTATCAGGGCTGGATCGAGCACCTGGGCGCGCTGGGGATCCGGAGCAGCGGCGCGGTGGATCGGTATTACTTCAAGAGCCTGTACTTCCGCGAGCCGAACGGTGTGCTCTTCGAGATCGCCACGGACGGGCCGGGATTCGCCGTGGATGAGGATATCGCCACACTGGGCGAGAAGATCGTGCTGCCCCCCTTCCTCGAGCCGCGGCGCGAGGCGATCGTCGCGAAGCTGAAGAGCATCGATTGATCCGGACTCGCCCGCGTGGAGGCGGGGGATGAACAGCAGAGGAGTTAGCGGCCGCTCGACCCGGTTCCGGTGCGGGGCAGCGGAGGCGGTATACCCGCGAGCGGATGGACTATTGCTTGCATACGCCGGAGCGGTTGGCCCGACCAACCGGACCGAACCGCGTACAAGCACGAAGGAGCCATTCCGTGAACCGCACCATTTCCGGGTTCTTCTGGATCAGTCTGTATTTGCTCATGGTGCTGTTCCCCATCCTGTGGATGCTGATTCCGCCGGTACCGGCGGGGCGGAGCTTCTGGCTCGAATTCTCCGTCGCGCTCGGGTTCGTGGGCCTCACGCAGATCGCAGTGCAGTTCGTCCTGATCGCCCGGTTCCAACGTGTTACGGCTCCGTACGGGATCGATGTGATTCTGCGCTACCACCGGCAGATCGCGCTCGTGGCAGTCGCCGCCATCCTGGTGCACCCGGTCATCATCGTGATCGAGAATCCTGCCCGTCTCTCGCTGATGAATCCCTTCGGCGGGAACTGGGCGAGCCGCTCGGCGTGGGTGAGCGTCTTCGCGCTGGCGCTGATCGTCGTCTCCTCCGTCTTCCGCGAGCGGTTGAAGCTCGACTACGAGTGGTGGCGCGTCTCGCACCTCGTGCTGGGCGTTGTAGCCATCGTGTTCGCGCAGCTGCACGTCTCCATGGCCGGTCTGTATACGAACACGGTCTGGAAGCAGGCGGTGTGGGTCGGTACGGCAGCCCTGATGGTGGGGCTCGTGGTTTATCTCCGCCTGATCAAGCCCGCGCTGCAGCGCGAGAACCGGTGGCGTGTGGCGGAGGTCCGGCCCGAGCGGGGGGATACGCATACACTCGTGCTCGAGCCGGTGAACCACGCGGGCCTGCGCTTCGAGCCCGGTCAGTTCGCGTGGATCAAGCTGGGGCGCTCGCCGTTCACAATCGAGGAGCATCCGTTCAGCTTCTCTTCCAGCGCGGAGTGCACGGATCGGCTGGAGTTCGGGATCAAGGAGCTGGGCGACTTTACCTCCCGGGTGGGCGAGATCCCGGTGGGGACGCGCGCGTTCCTCGACGGGCCGCACGGGGCGTTCAGCATCGACCGATACCAGGCACCCGGCTATGTGTTCATTGCGGGAGGCGTGGGAATCACACCGATCATGTCTTTTCTGCGCACCATGGCCGATCGGCGGGACCCTCGGCCGGTGCTGCTCTTCTACGCGGCGAAGGAGTGGGAGAACGTCCCCTACACGGACGAGCTGGAAAGGCTGAAAGAAACGCTCGATCTGGAGGTCGTGTACGTACTCGAAGACCCGCCGGACGACTGGGAGGGTGAGAGCGGGTTCATTGACCGTGAGGTGCTGGAACGGAACGTACCGGAGGAGGAGTTCCCGCGCATGTTCTTCATCTGCGGGCCGGCGCCGATGATGGATGCCGTGCACGAAGCGCTCGGCGAGCACGGAGTACCGGAGGCGCAGATCCAAATGGAGCGCTTCGCCCTTGCATAGCGCATAACGGAGGAACCTCGCATGCGGCATTTCCTGGCGAACATCGCCATCTATACGATCGCCGTCCTGCTGATCCTGGGGGCGACGGTCTTCGCGTGGGTTCGTTCTCAGCAGGTGGTGCTCACCAGCGAGCGGACCGTGCTCGCACGGTTCGAGCCGACCCCCGAACACGAGTTCCTGTGGCCACAGCTTGGGCCGGCTTCCTATGAACGCAACTGCATGAGCTGCCACCTTGAAAGCGGTCGCGGCTGGGATCAGTACCCGGGGGTCGGCCACACGGCGGCGCTCTTCGGCGGGCCCGGCGGGCGCGAGTACCTGATCGACGTCCATCTCTACGGGCTCGGCGCGCGCCACCGGTCGCTGGTGAGCCCGTAG
>JACDHR010000046.1 GCA_013820915.1 Gemmatimonadota bacterium | reverse complement strand
TTCCGGGTTCATAGCGCTCTCTACTTCGCGCTCATGACCGGGGCGAGGTCGAGACGACGATCGCCCCCTGGCTGTGCCCCGTTCCCCAGCGCTGGGTGGCTGTACGCGCATCGACAAAGGTGATCGATGTGATCCCGCCAAGCGTCATCTGCTGCAGCTCGCTTAACCCACCGAGGCGCGCCTGGTTCAGAAAGACCGCGACCGATCCGGCATCCTCCCCGCCCGCGCCGGTGACCCTTGCGCCGCGCACCCACGAGGGGCGCAGAGACTGGATCAATTCGGCCACGTTCGAGGCGGAAGACGCCTGGATCTCCTCGGCGGTGATCAGCGTCGGGTTGCGGCGCGCCACCGTACCATCGGGGGCGGGCGCGGTTGCGCAGGCCGTAGCCAGGACAACGCAGGCAAGCAGCAACGAGCGAAAGAAGTGTTTCAAATCACTATTGTCCGGTCAGAAGTTGAAGAGTAGCAACTGGTTACGAATTGTCGAGTCCGTCGAAACGTACGCCGATCTCGTATAGTGCTTGTGAAATCTCGATCTTCTCGAAAAGGGTGACGCTGAGAATCTGTAGAATTGTGTATAGATCCCGCTCGGCCCGGAGCCGTTTCGCAAGGATGGCCACGAGCACATAGACGGAGATGGCGATCCAGATCTGAGTCTTCACCGCGTTCTCCGACGCTCCGTAGAATACTGTGATCCTCATTACGATTATGTGACGGCTATCACCTTCTTGTCGGCCACCTCCCAGCCTTGTCGCCCCCTTACCAGTGACACGTCGAACACCTTTGCGCCAACCGGCTGACGAGAAGAATGCGATTGGAATCTCGTCTCGATACGGACGCTCGCTCGATCAGTGGCAAAGATAGGCGGATGCAAACGCCGGTGGGCTATCGAACCACCCAAGCGGCAGTCACGCGGCGACGGACTGGTGCAGACCATCGTGTTTTGGAGTGACGAAACCCTTCCATCCATAGCCGCAGCAATCCGAGATGCTAGCACGCCCTGCTGCTCAACGCTCGGCGCAAGATCAACAGTAACGGGCCGATCAGCAAATTCTGCACGCACCGCCAACGCAGCCAGCAGCATCACCCGCTCATGATCTTCACCCGCCTGGTATCGGTCGGGCATGACAGCCCAAAAAACGAAGAGCAATCCGGCGGCTGCGATACGTGACATAATGCTGTTCATCTTCGACCTCCATCCAGTTCGGAGTTCCTACCGAAGGAAGTTACCAAATGTCATCAGCCGACACAAGCTTCCATTCTCGCGTCCGCGTCATCCTCACTGCCACCCTCCATCTCGTCGTGAGCTCCTTCATAAGCAAGTGTGTACGGCAGCTCCGTCCGGCCATACGGATGACTCCAATGCCCCGACCGAATTCCGACGGTTGTGGGGCTGTCTCTAAACCACCAGCCCCATGTGTTGTCATCACGGTCGTAAACTCCGATCCGGCCACTCTGAAGCATATTGAGTAGATTCGTCCGCATCTCAGGGCAGACGATGCTTCCCATGATTGATAATCGGAGTGGATAAGAAAGGGATTGGTCCGGTAGCTCGGAGGCGCGGATGCGGCGGCCGGCCGCGAAGGCTCGCGGAAGACGTGGTACGAGCGTGGCACCTCGATGTGTATCGTGCATCGTACTCGCGAGTACGATGCACGATACATCTACGGCAGAACGTTACCCGTTCGTGTTGGGGTTGGTCCGCTTCTCCTGCGAGCTCACCGGGATGCAGAGCGCGTCCTGCACATCCAAAACGTTGCGTCGTGCGTCGGTGGTCTCGTCACCCGAACCTGCCTGGCGTACCACCTCGAACGGAACCGCGCCGGGGCTCTGCGACCAGCGGCGCATGTCCGGCAGGCGGCGTCCTTCGAGCCAGAGCTCGATGCCACGCTCCCTCATCAACAGCTCCCACGCCTGCTCTGCGGTGGTCGCGCTGACGTTGGGCATGCGCGCGAGGGTGCGATCGGCGGCCACAAGGCCACCGGCGGCCGAGCGGCGGAAGGCACGAACCTCATTGATTTTGGCGACCGCATCCGGCCAGTTCCCCTGCACCAGCAGCGCCTCCGCTTCGATCAGCCGCATCTCGGTTCCACGCACGACCGCGATGTTGCCGGCGGTGGCCGTGTGCTTGCGCTGCCGGAAGAATGGGCGTCGCCCGTCTCTCCCTTCCGTCACGCTCCCCGGTTTGTCGTACTGCGCCCGCGGATCGCCCGCGGTAGTGCCGACCACGCGTCCCCACATCTCGAACGGTGTCCCCCAGACGGTGACTTCGGCGTTGGCGAAGAGCACGGATCGCAGAATCCAGTTCCACTCGCGCTCGCGGCCGGTCCAGCCGCCGTGGGTCTGATAGAATTCCAGCAGGGTCTCTACATCGTTCGCGTCCGCGACGGCGCCTGCCCAGTCGCCCATCATCATGCGCGTCTGCGCGCGGCCTGCCTGCGCCGCCTGCCGGAGGGTGTCGCGCCCCATTGCCGTGGCCTGCGCGATGGCAGCGGTGAAGTGCGTCTCGGCCCGCTCGTAAAAGATTCGGTTGTCCTGCAGGCCGCCGCCATCGATGACGGCCTGGCAGAAGTTGTCGCCCATCAGCCGGTTCGCGAACCCGGCCCAGAGCATGGCCGCGGCGAGCTGATTGCCGAGAGTCTCTTCCAACTCGTCTTCGCCGGTAGCGGTCTGCATGACCCGCTGCATACGCGGCACCAGGTTCTCCGCCGTCCAGCGGGCCTGCGACGCCGCCGCCCACATCTCCGCCACTTGCCTTGTATCGTCGCGCGAGAAGCCATCGCTGAAGCTACGGTGGCCACGCCAGACGCCGGAGTGCACCAGCTCGTCGGTCAGGAGCGCGCCGGCCAGGTACAGGCCGCCCTGCCCGGCTTCGCCGGCGGCCGCGTGCACGAAATCACCCTGGGTGCCGCGCAGCAGCGAAATCATGGCGGTTGGGTTCTCCAGGTCCATGTCCTCCGCCAGCGCGGGGCTCGATATGTCCAGAAAGCTGTCGCATGCCGGGAGCACCGCCAACGCTACGGCGATCAGGAGAGCGGCAGGCGCCGCTCCTCCGCATCGAGCCGCGGACGCTTTCGGCGCGTCCGGGCCTTGAATTACTCTGAACTTGAACATTCGGTGGTTATCTCCTGCCTCAGAATTGGAGGCTGACACCCGCCACGATCTGCCGCGGGAGCGGCGTATCGAAAGCGGTCTGCCGGCCGAGCGAGATCAGCGGGTTGACGTGCGCCTCGGTTTCAATGCCTGTGTACTGCTGGCTGCGCAGCAGATTACGCCCCGCGAGCGAGAGGGTGGCACCGGTAATCGGGAGCGCCTGCGTTGCCCTGGCCGATAGCGCGTAGGAGAGCGATACCTCGCGCAGACGCCAGAAGTCCGCCGGCTCGATGAAGTCCGCCCGGTTCGCGAGCACCACTGTCGGGTCTCCTCCGGTAGCGATGCCTCGGAGCGTGTTACTCTCCAGGTAGTGCCCGCCACGGTGCTCCACGAGCATCGCGACGTTGAAGCCACCGCCGAAACCGAGGTCGGTTCCAAGCTGAAGCGAGCGGGTCGGGAAGGCGGGCCCGATGAAGTCACCGCGGACTCGCTCGAGGCCTTCTTCCGTCTGCACCTGGCGGTCAGCGAAGAAACCACCCACCGGGTGCCCCGTCTGGATCCACTGTGCGCCCACGATGTTGATCGGGTCCTGTCCGCCCATGCTCTCCACCTGGTTCCGGTTCGTGGAAACACTTGCACGGGCTTGCCAGCGCAGGGCCGCCTCATCGAGGAGCACCGCGCGGAGCGTCGCCTCGACCCCGCGGTTCCTGAGCGTACCGATATTCTCCCAGCGCGGCTCGATCCAGCCCGTCGACGGCGCGTACTGCACCGGGATCAGGGCACCCTCGGTGCGCTGGTTGTAGAAGGTGAACTCCACACCCAGCCGATCGGCGAGCAGGCCTACATCGAAACCGGCCTCGACCTCGTGGCTGACCTCGGGCGCGAGATCCGGGTTACCAACGTTGCCGGTGGTCAGGCCCATGACCGCGGTCGCAGGCACCGGCCGCCACACACGGCTGGCGACAAAGTTGTCCGGCTGCTGGCCGGCCGCGCCGTAAGCCGCGCGCAACCGGAGAGTGCCGAAGATCTCCGGCAGCGTCAGGTGCTCCGACATCACGTAGGATGCGTTGGCCTTGGGATAGAAGTGGAAGCGGTTGTCGGCTCCGAAGGCGCTGTGCCCGTCCAGGCGCCCGCCAAGGCTCAGGAAGAAGATGTCGTTGAAGCCGAGTTGCTCTTCCAGGTAGAAGCCGGCGTGCCGTGTGGTGATCCGGCTGTCGTCGCTGCTCCGCAAACCGGTTACCGCCACGGTGAACAGCCCGGGTCCGACGAACCGCTCGCCGTACGACCAGTTCCAGGTGTCGTCCCGGTCGTAGGCCTGGAAGCCGAAGGAGGTGGTGGAACGGAAGGTCGGCGTTGGTTGAAACTGGTAGCTCGCGCCGAAATCGACGTTCCGGGTGATGGACTGCCGACGCCAGTTCGCCTTCATCCCCGCATCCATGAACGGCGTGCCGAACTCGTGCAGCTCGGTGTTGTCCGTATTGAAGATGTCCGATCCGAGGAGGAGCCGTGTGCTGAAGCCCTCGAACGGCTGGAACTCGAATGAGACGCCCGCGGTGAAGCGGGTCGACTGCAGCGCCACCTCGAGCTCCGGGATGCGTGTCACGTCCAGCTCCTCTTCCAGGTCACCGGTCGGCACACCCCGGGGCCCGCCCACGAGGGCGTGGTAGCCCAGCCCGAAGGGGCTCACACCATCGTACGGCTGATGGATGTCGCGTTGGCCGAACCCTACGTTCGCGCCGATGCTGAAGTTCTGCCGCGGGGCCACGCGCATGTTGGCCCGGAAGCTCCGCTGGCTGGCATCGTTGCCCACGAGCACGCCATCCTCGGCGCGTACGGAGCCGGACGCATAGTAGGAGAAGCGGTCCAGCGTGCCGCGCACCGACAGATGCTGCCGGTGCTGTCGGCCCGCGCGGGTGAAGTTCTCCGCGAACCAGGCGCCGTGCGGCGATACCTCGTACCATTCACTCGGCGTCTGCGATACGCCGTACTCGGAACGGAAGGAGACCTGCTGCGGACCGCCCCGCCCGCGCTTCGTGAAGATCTGGATCACGCCGGCCGAGGCTTCCGTGCCGTAGAGCGTCGCCGCCGCGGCACCGCGCACGATTTCCACGCGTTCGATGTCCTCCGGTATCAGGTCGTCGAGGCCGACCCACGTCGGCCCGCCGGTCCCGAGTCCGGACGAGAAAGAGTTGTCGATCCGCACGCCATCCACATAGACGAGCGGGTGAACGTCCTGCGTCATGCTGGTGATGCCGCGAAGCACGATGCGGCTGCCCTGCCCTGCCTTGCCGCCGCCCGGCAGAACCTCCACGCCGGGGGCGCGACCCTGCAGGATCTGCGACGTGGTGAAGACCGGAGCATCGTCGAGCGCTTCCGCGTTCACGGTCACCACCGCGTTGCCGATCTCGCGCCGTGCGACGGCGGCGGGCTGGCCGGTGACCACCACCTCATCCAGGGGGACCGCGCTGGGGGTGAGGCGAAAGTCCGCCTGAGCCTCCCGTTCCGCTCCGATCGTCACCGTCTGAGCGCCGCCGCGGAAGCCGATCGAATGTGCCTCGACGCGGTAGGTGCCGGGGCGGAGCTGTCCTACTCGGTATCTGCCGTCGGGGCCGGTCAGCACGCCGCGCGTAGTGCCCTGGACGACGATCTGCACGTTCGAGATGGGTTCGCCTGTTTGCGCGTGTACCACCTGGCCCGTCAGCGCGACCACCTCCGGCGCCGCGGCTTCCGGTGCTTCCTGGGCCTGCAGCACTTCCGCCGCGACCGAAAGCGCAGCGAGGGCGCCGATCGGCAGCAGCCCGACACGCAGGATTCCCCACGCGCGGCGCAGACCACCGGTTTCTCGAACGGGTTGTATGTCGGGTTTCATCCCCTATCTCCAGTTCGGGTTGCTGAGTTTTTCGTTGCGGCTGACCGCGATGCACATAGCCTCTACCGCGTAGACGGAGACGAAGGGGTCTTCCTCCGGATTCGGGGTGTCAGCAGGGCGGCGGATCACCTGGAAGGGAACCATTTCGCGGCCGGGGCTGACCTCCCAGCGGCGCAGGTCAGGCAGGCGGCGTCCTTCGAGCCACATCTCGATGCCCCGCTCGCGCATCAGCAGGTGCCATGCTTCCGTGGCATCTCCCGCATCCACCATCGGCAGCTGGTTCGCGGCCGTGAAGAATTCGTTGCGGAAATCGCGCACATCGTTGATCTTCTGCACTGCACCGGGCCAGTTTCCGGCTGCGAGCGCGGCCTCACCCTCGATCAGCCGCATCTCCGTGCCGCGAATGTTGGGAAGGTTGCTCGAGCTCGAGGTATACTTCCGTTGGCGCATGAACGGGCGACGGTTGTCACGGCCGGTTCGGGGCGAGGATCCGAACGACTCATATACGACCCGCGCATCGCCAGTGCGCTGGGCGACTGGAGCGGAGAAATCCTGTCCCCACTCGCGGAACGGGGTGCCCCAGACGGTGGCCTCCGTCGCGGTGAGGCTAAACCCCCAACTCGGCCATGGATTAGAAGAGTTGTTGGTAAACGTCGCGCTGTGGACGAACTCCGTCGGGACACGCTCGGCATCCTGTACCGCCATCTGCCAGGTGTAGCCGGCGATGCCGAGACCGGCGAGCATCATGCGGGCCTGGGCACGGCCGCCATACGCGGCAATCACCAGGTTGTCCATCCGCTCCTGAGCAACGCCCCGCGCGCTTACAGAGTCCCCCGCGGCCAGGGCCGCTTCAGCCACCGCGATCGCGCGGGTGAAGTGCTCCTCCGCCTCTATAAAGTACACGTGGTAGGGCTCACGTGGGCCGCCGTCACGCACCGCATCGCAGAACGTGTCGCCGAGCACGCGGTTGGCGAAGCCACCATACAGGTGCAGGAGCGCGATGTTCGGGTCTGCCGCGGGATTTCTGGTCGTGAGGCTGCTGACACGCTCGATCGCCCGGTTCGCCGTCCATCGTGCCTGTGCCGGATACGCCCAGCGGAGGTTCGATTCCGCCCAGTCGTCGCGGTTCTGGCCGTAGTTCAGCCCGAGCAGGCCAACCCAGCTTCCGGAGTTCGACATCTCGTCGGTCAGCATCGCGCTGGCGACCAGAGTGCCGCCGCCACCGCCGGAGGCGAGACCGGTCAGGTAGTCGCCAATCACGCCGAGCACGATACCTGGGATCGCAACTGGGTTTTCCAGATCCGCATCAGCGATCTGCCCCGGATTCACTACACTCAGTTCGCAGCCACTGACCCCTATGGCACCCGCGACGAGCAGCGCGCCCGGGGCGGCCCACCTCCGGAGGCGGGTACGGAGGGGGCGGAGCCGGACTGCAGATCCATGAAACTCGTTCATCGATTCGCCATCCTTTAGAAGTTGACGGTCACACCCGCGATCACCTGACGCGGGAGCGGCGTGTCGAAATAGGTCTGCGCATGGAGGCGCCCGGCCGTGAAGTAGTTAGCCTCGGCCTCGATGCCCGGGTACTTCTGCCAACGCAGCAGGTTGCGACCGGCAAGGGAGAGCGACATGCGAGAAGAACCCACACGCTCGGACAGGCTGGTCGGCAGCCGGTAGATCATCGTGACCTCCCTCAACCGCGCGTTATCGGCCGGGAAGATGTGGTTGCCGCGGTTGGCGCTCCAGTGCGAATTGCAGGAGGCCTCCCAGATCGGGTCCGGTGTTCCACCCGCGGCCGTGGTGGCCTCGACCTGGCGGCAGAGGTTACCGGTCCGCATGCCGGGCGCGTACCGATGGGTTGCCGGGTCGTTCTCGTCGTAGAGCGGCTCGTTCTGCGCGACCACGGCGCCCTCGAAGTTCAGCCACCGGCTCGTGGAACTCGATAGAAAGTGACCGCCCTTGTAATCGCCCAACACGCTGAGCGTCAGGTTACGGCCGATGGTCATGTCGGTGGACAATGTGGCCGTGCGGGTGGGAAAGACGGGCCCGATATAATCCCATCCCTCTTGCCGCATTACCTCGCCCGCTTCGTCCAGCAGCGGGTTGCCGCTGGCGTCTCGCAGAGTAAAGTGTTCGCTTGCCAGCACCGCCGCGCCGTTGACGAGGATGAAGCGGTCTTCGAACATCGCGCCGGCGGGATACCCCTCGCGGATTTCCTGCGACCACGCCACGGTCAGCGGCGCGCCGCCACCCAGCGTGAGCACGCGGTTGCGGTTGGTCGCGTAGCTGCCGCGTACGTTCCAGCTCAGGTTCCGCGACTGGACCAGCGCCCCGCGCACCGAAAGTTCCTCACCGTCGTTGGCGAGCGTACCCACGTTCTCGAGCTGCGTGCTGATGAAGCCGGCCGAGGGAGGATAGCGCACGTTGAACAGGGCGCCGCGGTTGCGTGACCGGTAGGCGCTGAACTCGATGCCGACGCGCTCCTCGAGGAGGCCCGCCTCGAAGCCCAGATCGAGCTCATGCGTGATCTCCGGCCCGAGGTTCGGGTTGCCGAGGTTGCCGGGGGTGATCGCCGGCACACCCTCCAGCACCGTCACGGGCGCCCAGGTCATCTCGGCGTCGAAGTGGCCCGGCTGCTGGCCGGCCGCCCCGTAGGCGCCGCGTAGACGCAGTGTGCCGATGCGCTGCGGGAACCACTCGTGCGCGGACATGTTGTAGGAGACGTCCATCTTGGGGTAGATCGCATAACCGGCCTCGGCGCCGAAGGCGCTATGGCCGTCGAAGCGTGCACCGGCCGTGACGAAGAGGAGGTCGTTGATGCCGATCTGCTGCTCACCGTAGAAGCCTCCGCTCTTCTCCCAGACGCGATCCTCCCAGGCTCCCCGGTTCGCGGTGGCGGAGACCGTCCGCATCCCGGGCGCCGCGAAGCGGCTCCCGGACGCCTGTCCCGCACCGATCGCCTTATCGAAGTGCTGCAGACCGAAAGAGCTGGTGGAGCGCAGCGTGGGCGAGATATCGAAACGGTAGCTCCCGGAGTAGTCGAAGTTTAGCGTGTTGGCACCGCGGCGATAGTTCGTGATCGATCCGTCAACCGTGCTCAGGTCACCGCCGAACGGCAGGAACGTCTCGTTATCCCAGTTCACAACGTCGAAGCCGACCGTCACACGGTGTGCGAAGTCGCGGATCGGAGTATAGGTGGCCGTCACGCCGGCAACGAACCGGCTCGAATTGCGCAGTATCTCCCGCTCCGAAAGCTGCTCTGGCGCACGCGAGGTGCCGGTTGGGCCGCCGCGCAGCGCGTTCATCGCCAAGTTCCAGGAGTTGTTACCCCCCTCCGGCTGCCGCTGTCTGCGGTCTGTGTAGCCGGTGTTTACGTCCAAGCTCATGCGGTCCGACGGCGTGAACGTCATATTCGCGCGGAACGAGCCGTGGTTCTCCCAGTCCGACGGCAGTACGCCCTCCGTGTTTCGGTAGGAGCCGGAAAGATTGTAACTGAATCCTTCCACCGAACCACTGACGCCCAAGCGCTGCGAGCGATGCCGGCCGGTGCTCACGAAGTTGTCGTAGAAGTAGTCGCTGTATGCCGAAACATCCCACCACTCACGCGGCGTATGGGTGAACCCGTACTCGGTCCGCAGGTCCCAGCGCTGTGGAGCGCCGCGGCCGCGCCTGGTGAAGATCTGGATCACCCCGCCCGACGCCTCGGAGCCGTACATCGTAGCAGCCGAAGCACCCTTGATAATTTCGATCCGTTCGATATCGGCCGGGTCGATGTCATCCAGCCCCGTCCACGAGGCACCGCCACCCGCCCCGCCACCCACCTTGGAGTTGTCGATCCGCACGCCATCCACGTAGATCAGCGGTTCGACCGACTGCGAAAGGCTGCCCGGCCCACGCAGCACGATGCGGCTGCCCTGGCCCGTATTGCCGCCGCCCGGCATGATGGTCACACCGGGTGCCTGCGCCTGGAGCATCTGCGTCACGCTCGTCACCGGGGCTGCCTCGGTCGGCGTGATGCTCGCGATCGAGCCGCCGATCTCGCGCCGTGCCGTGCCCAGCGCCTGCCCCGTGACGACCACCTCGTCGAGTGCAACGGCCGCGATGGGAAGCTGGATCTCGACACGTACGGCCTCACCGGCCGGCACCTGCACGGCCTGCGTCACCGCACGGAAGCCGACGGATCGCACCTGGATCTGCTGCGCGCCCGCGGGAGCGCCGATAATTACGAAGGCGCCGCGCGCGTCCGTCAGCGTTCCGCGCTGCGTGCCGACAACTGTTACCTGCGCATTGGAGACCGGCTCAGCGGTCTGCGCGTTCACCACGGTACCCATCACTCGTCCAGCCTGCTGCGCGGATACTGGACCGGCAACGAGCACCAACATGCTCGCAACCAGAATCCCAACCTGCGTCAGGAGGACCCGCCACGGCGAGTCCGGCTTCACCAACGTCTCTACTGGCATGGTATTTCGTCTCCATCGAGAGACCGGGAAAGAACACGGCTGATACCAGCCGCACGAACACCTTCTCCGCTACATTCGGACCGGTAAGTGACACCCTCCGCTGAGGTGCAGTGAGGAACTACGAAGTCCTACCTCGAGGAATCCCGGCTCTATGAGAATCTCGGTTGGAGAACCGGTTGAAACCGTTGCAAGAGATTCGGAACGGATCCGTCGCGTCCCGCCTGCCTTCAACTCTGCGCGTGCCCGTCTACACAGCCGCGCTCCGGCACGGAAGCCCGCACCAGCCCTTCTATGATCGCCGCGCGGGAGGATAGTGCCCGGAGCGATGCGACGAGCGATTTCGCAGAAATATCCCAATTTGTATACTTCAGGGCAGTATAAGGTGCCCCGCTGTGTCGCGCAAGAGGAAAGGATCGGGGAGGAGAGGGGAGGCAGGCCGGATCCGGGTCGTGCGCGGGAGCACGACCCCGGGTTCATTGATGCTACCGCGCCATCGCCGGCCCGCTGCTAAGGGGTCCGCTGGCCAGGGTCATCCAGTCGTGCACGCTGCGGCGGACCTGCTGTATGCGGTTGGCTCCCTTGGCCTCGTAGGTACGGTTGGAGAGGAGCACAGTCCAGGTGCCGCGGTCGGGGTCGATCCACATAGAGGTGCCGGTGAAGCCGGTGTGGCCGAAGGCACGGGTCGAGATCCGCACCCCGGCGGCGCCGGTGCCGTCGCGGTTCGGGGTGTCCCACCCGAGCGCGCGCGTCCCGGCACCCGGCTGTCGGCGGCTGAACTCGCCGACCGTTTCCTCGCGCAGCACGCGCACGCCGTCGAGCTCGCCGCCGCCAGCGAGCATGGCGGCGAAGCGGCCGAGGTCGTGCGCGGTGGAGAACAGCCCGGCGTTGCCGGTCACGCCGCCCAGCCGAAATGCGGTGGGGTCGTGCACGCGGCCGCGGATCTCGCTGCCGTCGGGGCGCCGAGCGGTGGGCGCGCAGCGGCCGCACCCCTCACCGGGGAGGAAGGTGGTGGAGAACATCTCGAGCGGGCCGAAGACGCGGCGGTCCAGAAGCCGGAATAGTGGCTCGTCCGCGGTGCGCTCGGCGGCGGCCCAGAGAACGACGAAGCTGAGGTCCGAGTACTCCACCTGCCGGCCGGGCACCGCCTTGAGCGGCACGGCGAGCGCGCGGATGAGCGCCTCGGCGGGAGAGGGCGCCCATATGTTGGCGCCGGCCGGGAGGCCCGAGGTGTGGGTGAGCAGGTGGCGCACCGTGACGCGCTCCTTCCCCGTACCCACGAAGTTAGGCAGGTAGCGGATCACCGGCGCGTCCAGGCTCATCTTGCCGTCCTCCACCAGCAGCATCACCGCCGTGGTGGCGGCGACGACCTTGGTGAGTGAGGCGATGTCGTAGACGGTGTAGTCCGGGTCAACGCGGTCCTCGCCGGCGCTCCAGCCCAGCCGGCCCACGCCGCGCTCCAGCACCACGTGGCGGCCGCGCCCGATCGCGAGCGCGGCGCCGGGGAAGCCGCCGCGCTCGTGCTCCATGCGCACCGCCTGCTCGGCGCGCAGCAGCCCTTCCATGCTGAACCCGGCGGTGACGGCGCTCGCCAGCTCGTGGCCGCGGAGCAGCGACTCCGGCAGCTCGGGACGCGCGAAGGGGACGATCTCGGCGGACGCGAGGGGGCGGATCGTATCGGCGGGCGGCGGCGCGAGCGGGAGCTCGGCCGCGGGAGAGGGGTCGCGCTCGGCGGCGACCCCCATGGACGCGAGGATCGCGACCACCTTCAGGAACACGGACAGCGTAGGCATCGGCGGGTGACCGGCGTAGAATTGTAAAATCGTGCGACCGACTTGCTTCCGAGCGAGGAACTGCGGAAAGCGAACGAGGTGTGAGAGGAATAGGGTAGCGTCTGGATCCGCCGCCGTCAAGCAGCACATGAATCCTTCTTTTTCTACCCCGCGCCGCGGACCTCCTCCAGCTCGGCCCACCGCGCGTACAGCGCCTCCACCTCGGCCTCCGCCGCCCGGAAGGCGGCGCTCACACGCGCCACATCTTCCGGAGTATCGGCATAGAGCACCGGATCCGCGAGTTGCGCCGAGATCTCCTCCTTACGGGCCTCGGCCTCCATGATCGCGGCCTCCATCCCCTCGAGCTCCCGCTGCTCCCGGTAGGAGAGTTTCCGCGAAGCCGATGACCGGCTCCGCGCGGCAGGCGCGGCAGGCGAGGCGCGCTGCTTTTTCTCCTCCTCCTGTTGCACCCGCGCAGACTCGCTTTGTTCCTTCAGCCGCCGGTACAGCTCGTATCCGCCCGCGTGCGAGTGGACGACGCCACCTCCCTCGAAGACCAGCAGCCGGGTGGCGATCTTGTCGAGGAAGAAGCGGTCGTGCGTGACCAGCAGCACGCAGCCGGGGAAGTCCGTCAGCACGGACTCCAGCACGCGCAGCGTGACGAGATCCAGGTCGTTGGTGGGCTCATCCAGGATCAGCAGGTTGGCATCCTGCAGGAAGAGGCGCGCGAGCAGCACACGGCTGATCTCGCCTCCCGAGAGGCTGCGCACCTTCTGCTGCTGAACGGCGGGCGGGAAGAGGAAGCGCTCGAGGTAGCTGCGCAGGTGGATACGCTGCTCGCCGAGCATGACCCAGTCCTCGTCGGAGGCCGCTTCGTAGATGCTCTTCTCCGGGTCCAGCTCTTCGCGGCGCTGGTCGAAGTAGGCGATCTTCGTATTCCGCCCCAGCTCCACCTCGCCTTCGGTAGGCGGCTCCTCCCCCAGGATGATCCGCAGCAGCGTGGTCTTACCGGCGCCGTTGGGGCCGATGATGCCGACCCTCTCGCCGGCCTGCAGGATCGCACTGAAGTCGCGGATCAGGACGCGGTCGCCGAAGGACTTCGAGACGCTGTGCAGGTTGAGCACGGTGCGGCCCAGCCGCGGCGGGTCGCCGAACTGGAACTCGGCCGCGTCGCGCTCCGGCAGCCGCTTCGCCTGCTGGTCGCTCTGCAATGTGCCGAGGCGGTTGATGCGCGCCTGCTGCTTCCCGGTGCGCGCGGAGGGCGAGCGCTTCACCCATGCCAGCTCCTGCTCGATCAGCTTCGCGCGCTTGCCCTCCTCCACCGCCAGGCGCTCGGTGCGTTCCGCCTTGGCCTCCAGGTACTCGGTGTACCCACCCGGGAAGGAGTGCAGCACGCTGCCCTCGACCTCGATCATGCGGCTCACCACGCGGTCCAGGAAGTAGCGATCGTGGGTGATGAGCAGGAGCGCGCCCGGGTAGTCGAGCAGGTGCTCCTCCAGCCAGAGCGTGGTGTCGGCGTCCAGGTGGTTGGTCGGCTCGTCGAGCAGCAGGAGCTCGGGACGGGCGAGCAGCACCCGCGCGAGCGCAACCCGCTTCCGCTCCCCGCCGCTCAGCCCCTCGACGGGGCGGTCGAACCCGGTGACGCCGAGGCGCGTGAGAACCGTCTCCACGCGGTGCTCCCACTCCCAGCCGCCCAGCGCGTCGATCCGCGAGCTCAGCTCCCCCTGCCGGGCGAGCCACCGGTCCGCGTCCCCGCCTTCCGCCGACAGCTTCGCGGTCATCGCGTGGTACTCCGTGAGCACGGCCTGCAACTCCCGGTTCCCGGCGGCCACCGCGGTACGGATCGTCTCGCCCGGTGCGAACTCCGGCTCCTGCGTCAGGTAGCCCATGCGCGCGCCGCGCTGCAGCGCGATCACCCCGCCCTCGGTCCCCTCCACCCCCGCGACGATGCGCAGGAGCGTGGACTTGCCGGAGCCGTTCACCCCTATGATCCCAACTTTCTCCCCTTCGTCCACAGCGAAGGACGCACCGGAGAAGAGGGTGCGGAGGCCGAAGCTTTTCTGCAGGTTCTGGACGTTGATGACGTTCACGGACGGCAACCGCCTGAGTACGAAAGTACGAAAGTACGAAAATACGAAAGTACGACGTGGAACCCGCGAGCGTCCAGCCCCGCGGGGGGTAGAAACCCCGCGCAGGCTCTTCCCTCTTCTTCGCCTGCGGCTCAGTGGCCTCCGCGGCTACGCCGCTCCGGTTCCCTCTTCTTCGCCTGCGGCTCAGTGGCCTCCGCGGCTACGCCGCTCCGGTTCCCTCTTCCGTCTTCCGTCTTCCCTCTTGTAGTTTGCCGTCATGTACCATCCTATCTCGGGCTACGCGCTGATCGGGAATCGGCATACCTGTGCTCTCGTCTCGCGCGACGGCTCCGTGGACTGGTGCTGCCTACCCTACCTGGACAGCGCCAGCTGCTTCGCCGGTATCCTGGACGCGAAGCGCGGCGGCAGGTGGAAGATCGCGCCGACTGGCACCGCGAGCGTGCGGCGCGGCTATGTCGGCCCGTCGGCGGTGCTGCGCACGGAGTTCGCGGCCGCGGGCGGACGTCTGGATCTGACCGATTTCCTTCCCATTCGCGGAGGTCGCGGGGAGGAGCCGAGCCGCTCCCTTCCTACCCTCGTGCGGATGGCGCGCTGTGTGGAGGGCGAGGTGGAGGTCGAGATCGAGTGGACTCCGAGGCCCGACTACGCGCGAGCGGACGTTACGATCGCACGCGTGGACGGCCGGATTTTCGCCCGCACACCGGACGAGGAGCTATGGCTCTCCGGGCTGCCGGAGACGGCGCGGATCTCCACCGCCCATGCGTCGCTGACGACGCGCATCCCGCTGCGCGCCGGCGAGGATCTCAGCCTGCTCTACAGCTGGGGCGAGACCGACCCGACCCCGGCGCACGAGCTGGCGCTCCGCTATTTGGACGAGACACTGGCGTGGTGGACGGCGTGGGCCGAAAGCTGCCGCATCGCTCCGCAGACGGAGCCCTGGCGGGAGATGGTGCTGCGCTCGGGGATGGTGCTCAAGCTACTCACCAACGAGCGCACGGGTGCGATGGCCGCCGCGCCCACGGCATCGCTCCCCGAGGAGATCGGCGGGATCCGGAACTGGGACTACCGCTTCTGCTGGGTACGCGACTCGAGCATGACCTCGCAGGCGTTCGTCACGCTGGGGCAGACGGCGGACGGCGTCGCGTTACTGAGCTTCCTGGAGAAAGCCGCGGCTCAGCACGCGGACCCCAGCCGTATCCAGGTCGTCTACGGACTGCAGGGCGAGACCCGGCTCACCGAATACAACCTCGGCCACCTGGACGGCTACCGCGACTCGCGGCCGGTTCGCATCGGCAACGGCGCGGCCATTCAGCGCCAGCTCGATGTGTACGGCGAGCTGCTGGAGGCCGCGTACGACCTGCTCCGCATCGGCGCACCGCCCGGCGATACGCAGTGGGAGTGGCTTCGCGGGATAGCGGACTACGTCTGCGAGGTCTGGCAGTGGAAGGACCGGGGGATCTGGGAGGTGCGCGGGCCAGAACGCCACTTCGTCTACTCGAAGCTGATGTGCTGGGTCGCGCTGGATCGGGCGCTGCGCATCGCAAGCGCGCTGGGCTGGCAGGGTGACACCGCGCGCTGGCGGCGCGAGCGCGAGGCGGTCCGCGCCGCCATCCTCGCGCAGGGATACGACGCATCGCGGAACACCTTCGTGCAGAGCTTCGAGTCCAGAGCGCTGGACGCATCCAACCTGCTGATCCCGATGACCGGCTTTCTCCCGCCCGACGATCCGCGCGTGGTCGGCACGATCGACGCGATCCTGAGGGATCTTACGGAAGACGGGCTCGTGCACCGCTACTGGCCAGAGGAGACGCCGGACGGGGTGGGCGGCGGGGAGGGCGCGTTCGGGATCTGCACCTTCTGGCTGGTGGACGCGCTCGCGCGGATCGGCCGCACGGAGGAAGCCGTCGGGATATTCACCGGGATGCTCGCACGCGCCAACGACCTGGGGCTCTACGCCGAGGAGATCAACCCCAGGACGGGCGAGTTCCTGGGGAACTTCCCGCAGGCGTTTACGCATATCGGGCTGATCAACGCCGCGCACCGCCTGGGTCAGGCGCTGGACCGGGACCTGCGGGCCGGACGCTCTTCTCAGGCATGAAGCACGGAGCCAACACGTAGCAGGGGAGCTCCTCCGCGGCTCCCGCGCCGCCCGTGTTACGCGCGACCCTTGCCCGGCTCGGAGAATGCGCTATATGTTCATCTGCACACCGCCGTTCGCCTGACCGGGAGTGGCCATGCTGTACTACGTCATCTTCTTCTTCGTAGCACTCGGCGCTAAGCTGCTCTTCGCGCTGGTGACGATCTATCTGCTCTTCCCCGCCGAGCGCAGCTGCAACGAGTGCGACGGGGAAACACTCCTGCTCCAGATGGGCGCCGGCGGGCGCATGCTCTCCCGCCTGTGCCTCGGGGCACTGCAGCGGCGGTGGTGCCCCGCCTGCCGCTGGGAGGGGTTCACTCGCCGCGGCCCGGCACCAGAGAGCGGGGCCGCGATCGCCTCCGGCCCCACCGCGCCGACCTCACCGTAGCACGCCGGGCACCGCGGCTGGAAGTGAAGACTTAGCGAGTGTAGATTGCGTGGTCGCCGACGCACTGAACCACGCAGGAGGATTATCTTGAGCGCCATTCCCTTCCCCGACCTTCCCGACCATTCCCTGCTCTGGGTATTCGCCTCCCCGCGCCCGCTGGACGGCGCCGAGGCAGGGGCCCTGCTCACGCGGGTGGACCGGTTCATCGATAGCTGGCTCGCGCACGGCAGAGAGGTGCGCGGCGGGCGAGAGCTGCGTTACGACCGGTTCCTGCTCGTGGCCGCCGACGAGGCGGCAACCGGGGTGTCGGGCTGCTCCATCGACTCGCTCTTCCACAC
>JACDHR010000298.1 GCA_013820915.1 Gemmatimonadota bacterium | reverse complement strand
CGCCACGATTCGCGAGAAGAGGAAGGAGCCCCGTGGCTTGAGACAGCGCGGATATCCTGTAAGGTCGATCTTCATATGGTGCTCATAGGCCATCAGCATCGCGCGCAACGGCAGCTCGGACGTGCCACGCAGCTCGAAGAGCGCCAGCAGCCCTTCGGTCGGGTGCTCGCGGATCATGGCCCACTCCGCTTCATCCAGTTTGCTGGTCTTGTTGATCACCTCCAGCGGCATGCGGACCTTCCCGATGTCGTGCAGCAGCGCACCAAGACCGAGTTCGTAGAGCTGCACCTTCTCGAGCCCGAGCTTCTTGCCGAGTGCGATGCTGAAGATGCACACATTGACGGAGTGCGCGAACGTGTACTCGTCGTAGTCCCGCAGCGTCGTCATCCCGACGATGGAGGTCTCGTTGTTGAGCACCTGATCGACGATCGACTGGACGGCGCGCTTCACACGCCGCATCCCGATGCTCTTCCCCATCCGGGCGCCGGTCATCGTCTCGCGCGCCACGGCAACGGTATACGCGTACGTCCGCTTCGCGGACTCTACCGCGTGGTCCGGCTCACGGGCAGGGTCGATCGCCTCCGCCGCACTGCCTAGCGCGATGGAGCGCACGTGGCTGCGCTTCAGCCTCTCGACGATCCGGGCGTAGGGTTCGAAGGGGTCGGCATCTGCGGTCAGGAGCGAGAGAACCGCCACCCAATCGGCGGGGGTGGCCTCCGGCCCCGCCTCGACCTGACCGACACCATGGCGCGCCAATGCGCGTGCGACACCACCGAAGGTAGCGTAGCTCCCCAGATCGATACGCAGCCGCAGGTCGTTGAGGAAGCAGAGCTCTCCAACGTACCGGAGCGAGATCCCCTCCTCCACAGCGAGCACGCGCCGAGCCGCCGCGTTCAGCTCGTCGACCGCATTTTGAACGGCCTTGTTCTCCAGCGGATAGAGCTTGAGCGCGCGGAGTGCGGCATAGAAGGCGAAGAGGAACTCCCGCCCGGCGCGCTGAGTATCGCGCTGGGCCGAGCCCTCCAGCGAGGTGCTGTGTTCAGAGGGCACGGAAAGCGGTATGCGGCTCATCTCCCTTCTCCACGCAGGCTGCGCGTCACGGCCGCTCGCACGACGGGCTCCGGATCCTCGGAAGCCGTCTGCAGCACCCGCATAGCGTCCGGATCGCGGATTCGCCCGAGTGCGAGCGCGGCGCAGGCGCGGATCTCCGGTGGCTCGCGGCGGCCCAGCCAGTTGCGTCCGGTGAGCAGCCGGGCCAGAACAGAGACTCCCTCCGCGCCCGCGACACTCCCGAACGCTTCGAAAAAGGCGATCCGCTCGGTAACATCGGCGTCGCGCAGGCGACGTGATGCAACCGCGTCCTGAAGACGGCTCCTGGCCGGAGTGTATCGAAGCGACCCGAGCGCGCGCGCCGCTGCGATCCGGACATCCCGCTCCGGGTCATCCAAAACCCGCTGCAGCGCTCCGGCCGCCGAGGAAACGCGCAACTCCTGAAGCGCCGCCACGGCGGCGAGGCGGATCTCCGCCTCGTTACGCGCGAGCAATTGGCTCACGAGCGGTGCGGCTTCGCCCATACCACTGCGGCCGACGAGACGCGCAGCGCCAGCCACCAGCGCGGGATCCGATTCGGAGAGGAGCCGGACGAGCTGACCCGGATCCCGCGCGGCGAGGCGCTCGATCACGGTGCTCAACGTGCGGCGGACCTCCGGGCGGACCACCGATTCTGCCGCCGCGATGAGCGGAGCCAGCGCACCACGGGGAAAGTAGCCGAGGAGCGTCGAGAACGCCTCGATATCAATCGCCTCGGCCGAGTCCTCCACGGTACGGACCATCTCCCGCACCGTGTCCGGGTCGGCAAGTTGGTCAAAGAGGGACCGGATCTCTTTCAGCACTGCGGAGCCCGCGGGGTTTTTCCGGTCCGCAAGGGCCACGAACTCCCGCAGGATCACGGCGGCTTCGCCGATCCGCGCGCCGCTGACGAGCGACGGCAGAACGTCCGTCAGAATCCGCACGATTCGTAGCTGACGCTCCGGCGCACCGTCTTCCAGACGATCGACCAGGCCGTGGATCACGTCTGTCCACATGTCGCGCCGCAACTCGCGGTGCAGTTGCTCCCTCAGCAGTCGCATCTCCGCGTCGTCGAGGAAGTACAGCGCCTCCTGAAAGGCCACCGGAAGCTCCGCACCAGCCGCGTCCCACCCCGCGTTCGTGCCGCTCGTTGCGCCACCCCGGAGGACCTCCACCTCGGAGCGGATCCGGATCGGGTCCACGGACGAGGGGCCCGCACCCCCCGCCACCGGGATCTCCAGCCCCTCCGTAGCTACATCTACATGCCGGTACTGGAGGTAGGCCAGATCCTGCTCCCAGAGGAGGGTGATCAGATCATCCTGATCGTCGCGGCTGCGGTGCACGCGTGCGAGGAGCGCGAGGAAACGTTCCAGATCCTCCCCCTCGAAGCCGGGGAGGAACATGAGCTGCCGGATTCCGTCGCGGAAGAAGAGAAACGCGAGATTGTCGGAGCGCTGAACGGAGTGATACACCTCGATGCTCTCCGAGAAGATGCGAGTCTCCGTGATCTCCAACGGGAGCGATGGCTGCTCCGTCCAGATCAGATGCAGGGTTTGCCGCACGCTCTCCACGAACCGCTCGTAGACCGGGCTGCTCCCTTCGTAGAGCTGGTGCGCGCGCACCGCTTTCCCGAGCGTGCGTACGAACTCCTCCACCCGGTTCCGGTGAAGAGCATCGAGAGACAGCTCGTCGGAATGAGCGACCGCCCCGAGCGACCGCGAATCACTCATGTCAACCGGATCCTCCCCGGTCCTCGAGAGTGTTCAGCTCCGATACCTGGGTGACGTCCTTGTCTCCCCGGCCGCTCAGGCAGACCACGACCGGCCCGCGCTCCGCCCAGTCCGCTCCCTCGCGCAGCAGGTAGGCGATGGCATGTGCGCTTTCCAGCGCGGGGATGATCCCCTCCAGGCGGGCGAGCGCACTGAATGCATCAAGCGCCTCCCGGTCGGTGACACTCCCGTAGCTCGCGCGGCCGTTGTCCCGATACGCGGCGTGCTCCGGGCCTACGCCGGGATAGTCGAGACCCGCGGAAACCGAGTGGGCGGGCGCGACCTGACCCGCCTCGTCCTGCAGGAGGTACGAATACGAGCCGTGCAGCACTCCGGGAACGCCCGCGCTGAGGCTCGCGGAGTGCCGTCCGGTCGCGATCCCCTCCCCTGCGGCCTCCACGCCGATGAGATGGACGCCGGTATCGCCGCGGAAAGGGTGAAAGATCCCCATCGCGTTGGAGCCGCCGCCGACACAGGCGATGATCGCGGCGGGCAAACGGCCCTCCACCTCGAGGATCTGCGAACGGGTCTCCCGCCCGATGACGGACTGGAAGTCGCGCACCATGCGCGGATAGGGATCGGGCCCGACCACGGAGCCGATGATGTAGTGGGTGTCGGTGACGTTCGTCACCCAGTCGCGGATCGCTTCGTTCGTGGCATCCTTCAGAGTACGCGTTCCGCTGCCCACGGGGCGAACCTCGGCACCGAGCAGCCGCATGCGGTAGACGTTCAGCGCCTGACGCCGCACATCCTCCTCGCCCATGTAGACGACGCATTCCAGACCGAACAGCGCGCACACGGTGGCGGTCGCCACGCCGTGCTGCCCGGCCCCCGTCTCCGCGATAATCCGCCGCTTCCCCATCCGGAGCGCGAGCAGCACCTGGCCCAGCGTATTGTTGATCTTGTGCGATCCGGTGTGATTCAGATCCTCCCGCTTCAGATAGACGGTCGCGCCACCGGCCGCCTCGCCGAGCCGCCGCGCCCGGTAGAGCGGCGTGGCGCGACCGACGTAGTCACGCCAGAGCGCATCGAGCTCGGCTTGGAAGGACGGATCGTCCGCCGCCTGGCGGTACACTTCGCACAGCTCGTCGAGCGCGGCGACGAGCGTCTCGGGGACGAAACGGCCGCCATAGGGGCCGAATCTGCCGAGGAGAGCCTCGCTCTCGGATTCGGTGTCACGCGTGCCGGGATCAGTGGTGGCCATCGTGGACTCGTTTATCGGTGGAGAGACTTCGAAGCGTACGTACCACGGCGCGGATCGCAGCCGGGTCCTTGATGCCCGGCGCGGACTCTACGCCAGAACTGATATCTACCGTGGCGGGCCGGAGCAGCGCAACCGCCCGCGCGAGATTATCGGCCCGTAGCCCGCCCGCGGCGATCAGCGCTACCGCAGCCGGAAGGCGGTCGCGATGGACGGCGACCTCCTCCCAGGGGAAGACGGAACCGGTACCGCCGCGAGCCGAGGGGCTCCAGGTGTCGAGGAGGAGACCGTCCACCCACGGGGCGAACCGATCGATTGCCGCGGCGAAATCGGCCGGCTCGCGCACGCGCACCGCCTTCCAGAGCGCCCACTCGCCACAGCCGCGAAGCTCGCGGAGCTGGGCGGGGCTCTCCTCGCCGTGAAGCTGAAGGACGTGCAGCCCCGCGGTGGCTGCTGTATCGACGAGGTCACGCGTGGAGCTGTTCACGAACACTCCCACGCGCCGGGGCGCGAGCCCCGCCAGCATCCGACCCGCCTGCGCTGCCGTTACCGCGCGGGGGCTCTCCGCCGCGAAGATGGCTCCGAGATACGACGCACCGGCGTCGGCGGCGATCACCGCGTCTTCGCGGCGCGCGAGGCCGCAGATCTTGAGGTGCGGGGCCGTCACCGCCGAACGTCCGTGCTCTTCGGGCATCCAACCAGTGCAGCCGCCGCGGAGGCGGTGTCCGGCTGACGCATCAGCGACTCGCCGACGAGAACGGCGTCCACTCCCACCCGCCCCATCCGCTCGACGTCCTCACGCGTCCGAATCCCGCTCTCCGCGACCAGCGTGACCTCCGCGGGGATCTCCGGCGCGACCTGAAGCGAGAGCGCGATATCGGTGCGAAAGGACGCGAGATCCCGGTTGTTCACACCCACCAGCCGCGCCCCCGCCGCGAGCGCCCTACGAATCTCCTCTCGGTCGTGCGTCTCCACCAACGCGTCCATGCGCAGCTCGGCCGCGAGCTGCAGCAGCTCGCGCAGGCGCGCCTCTCCCAGGATCCGCACGATCAGGAGAACCGCGTCGGCACCCGCGCCGCGTGCCTCCCAGAGCTGCAGCGGGTCTATGACGAAATCCTTGCGGAGGATCGGGAGCATAACCCGGCTCCTCACCTGCCGCAGATC
>JACDHR010000297.1 GCA_013820915.1 Gemmatimonadota bacterium | reverse complement strand
GAGCGGATCTTTGAGGTCTTCGGGGCACGGCGCACGCCGATCGACGGGGTGGTCGCGGTCGTGACACTGGCGCTGCTGCTGATCGGCGTCTGGGGTTGGGCGCTCTACGACCTCCGCGTGCGCACCCGGCGTCGCTCGCGAATGGGGGGCGACTCGCAGTGGGCGATCGCGGCGCGGCAGTTCCGCCGCAACCGGCTCGCGATCATGGGCCTCGTCATTATGCTCCTGCTCTACATCATCACGTTGATGACGCCCCTGATCGCGCCGTTCGACCCCACGGAGCAGGGGGATATCGTGATGATGCGCTATCTCTCGCCCTCGTTCGAGCATCTGATGGGCACGGACAAGTTCGGGCGCGATATCCTCTCGCGCGTGCTCTACGGCGCGCGCATCTCGCTCACCATCGGCTTCGTCGCGATGGGAATCGGCGTGGTGCTGGGCACGACACTCGGCGCAACGGCGGGCTATTTCGGCAAGGCGGTGGACACGGTGATCATGCGCTTCACCGATATGATGCTCTCGATCCCACGTCTGATTCTGCTGATCGTGATCGTCGCGCTCTTCGACCAGCCTTCAATCTGGCTGGTGGTGGTGGTGCTCGGGCTCACCGGGTGGATGGGTGTGGCGCGTATCGTACGCGGCGAGGTGCTCTCACTCCGCGAGCGAGAGTTCGTGCAGGCCGCGCGCGCTCTCGGGATGAGCGACGGCCGCATCATCACGCGCCACATCATCCCCAACACGCTGGCGCCGATCATCGTGTACGCGACCCTCGGCATCGGGAATACAATTCTCGTCGAGGCGGGCCTCTCCTTCCTCGGGCTGGGCGTGCAGCCGCCGACCCCCAGCTGGGGCAACATGATCGCCGACGGCCGCGATGCGCTGATCACGGCCTGGTGGATCGCGACCTTCCCCGGCCTCGCGATCGTCTTCACGGTAACCGCATTCAACCTCCTGGGCGACGGGCTGCGCGATGCGCTCGACCCGCGGATGAGAACATAAACCGCCGTCGCCGGTGATCCGTTGTCAGTCATCCGTCCGCTCAGGTGCCGTGACTGCCGCTGCCGGCCGATAACCGACAACAGATAAACATTCGTATGCCCGAACCGATTCTTCAGGTCGAAAATCTCCGTACCTACTTCCGTACCGATGCCGGGCTGGCCCGCGCGGTGGACGGCGTCTCGTTCCATGTGAACCCGGGCGAGACGCTAGGCATCGTGGGCGAGTCGGGGAGCGGGAAGTCCGTGACCGCACTCTCGGTGATGCGGCTGATCCCGCGGCCGCCGGGAGAAATCCACGCGGACTCGCGGATCCTCTTCCGCGGAGATCGGGGGGTAGAGGACCTGGTGCGGGTGAGTGAGGAGCGGATGCGCCATATCCGCGGCAACGACATCGCCATGATCTTCCAGGAGCCGATGACGTCGCTGAACCCCGTCTTCACGGTAGGCGCGCAGATCATGGAGTCGCTGCGGCTGCACCAGGGGCTGAACAAGCGCGATGCGCGCGACCGCGCGATCGAGATGCTGCGCCTGGTGGGGATCCCGATCCCCGAGCAACGCGTGGACGAGTACCCGCACCAGCTTTCCGGGGGGATGCGGCAGCGCGTGATGATCGCGATCGCGCTGGCCTGCGACCCCAAGCTGCTGATCGCCGACGAGCCCACGACGGCGCTGGACGTGACGATCCAGGCGCAGATCCTGGAGCTGCTGAACCGGCTGCAGGAGGAGTTCGGCATGTCGATCATCCTGATCACCCACGACCTCGGTGTCGTGGCCGAGACCTGTGACCGGGTGATCGTGATGTACGCCGGGCAGGTCTTCGAGGAGGGGCCGGTGGACGACTTGTTCCATGACCCGCAGAACCCGTACACGGAGGGGCTGCTCAAATCGATCCCGCGCCTCGGCGAGAGAGTCGAGCGTCTGGCGGTGATCCCGGGTGTGGTGCCGAGCCCCATCGCCTGGCCCACCGGGTGCCGGTTCCATGAGCGCTGCCCCTACGGCTGGGAGAAGACGGAGCGCGAGGAGCCGCCGCTCTTCGAGATCGCACCCGGACGGCGCAGCAAGTGCTGGCTGGTCGAAAATCCCGAACGGCGTGAGGAGATCCGGCGTCAGACGGGCGGGTTCACGGCGAAGGGGGCGCTGACGGGCACCGGTGCGGCAACGCCGATTGCCGGTTCGCCGGATGACGTTGTTCAGGAAAGCGGCGAACCACCGCACGCGGGTTCGGGAGAGGGGGGACGCTGATGGCGACAGCACCGGAAGGGCGAACCCTGCGCGGAACGCGGACGGTGGGTGACGGCGCGCTCACGGACGGGGGCCGGATTCCAGAGGCGCCGGGCCGCGAGGATCTGCCGCCGCCAAAGGGCGACAGCGATCTGCGCGGCCAGACTCCGGACGACATGGAGCCGCCGGAGGATGCTCTGCTCGTGGTGCGCGGGCTGAAGAAGTACTTCCCCATCCGCAAAGGGTTCTTCTCCCGCCATGTCGGCGACGTGAAGGCGGTGGACGGCGTATCGTTCTTTTTGCGGCGCGGTGAAACGCTGGGGATGGTGGGCGAGTCCGGGTGCGGCAAGACCACCACCGGCCGCACCCTCCTCAGGCTGATCGAGCCGAGCGCGGGCGAGGTGCTGTTCGAGGGCCGCGATATCTACAAGATGGGCTCCGACGAGCTGCGGCGGCTGCGCAGGCGGGCGCAGATCGTCTTCCAGGACCCGTTCTCCTCGCTCAACCCGCGCATGACGGTGGGCGACATGATTCGCGAGGTGCTCAAGGTTCACAAGCTAGCGGCCGGCGACGCAGCGCGCCGCCGTGTGGCGGAGCTGCTCAGCGTGGTGGGGCTTCGGCCGGAGCACGCCGTGCGGTACCCGCACGAGTTCTCCGGCGGTCAGCGTCAGAGGCTGGGGATCGCGCGGGCGCTGGCGGTAAAGCCGGATCTCATCGTCTGCGATGAGCCTGTCTCCGCGCTGGACGTGTCCGTGCAGGCGCAGGTCATCAACCTACTGCAGGACCTGCAGCAGGAGTTCGGGTTGACCTTCCTCTTCGTCGCGCACGACCTCTCGGTCGTGGAGCACATCGCCGACCGGGTCGCCGTGATGTACCTGGGCCGGATCGTGGAGATGGCCGACTCCAAGGAGCTTTACCGCAACCCGCTGATGCCCTACACGCAGGCACTCCTCTCCGCGGTGCCCGTCGCGGACCCGCGGAGGAAGCCGGAGCGCATCGTCCTGCAGGGAGACGTTCCCTCGCCGGCGAACCCGCCCTCGGGGTGCCCGTTCCATCCGCGCTGCCAGCACCCGCTCAAGGATCAGGACTGCGCGACGACCGTCCCTCCCCTCGCCGACAAGGGCGGCCACCACTTCGCCGCCTGCATCAAGGTGCCGCTGGGCGCGGGTTGAGGGAGTGCGTGAGTGCTCGGCTGTACGAACGTCCGAAGAGGTACTTGACAGTGCGCGGGTGGTGCGGGTAAGTTGGGGCCACGTTAACCCCGAGCAGGTCCCTTGGTGCAGTGCCCCTGCTGTACCTTTTTTCCGTTTCCCTGGAGGCCGACCTTGAGCAGTTCCGTCTTCTCTCTCGCCCTGCTGCAGCTTCCGGGTGCGACTGGCCCGGACATGACGTTCGCCGACATCTGGGAGGGCGGCGGCTTCATGATGTGGCTCCTCGCGGCTGCCTTCCTGGTAGGGATGCTGGTGATTGTCTGGAAGCTGGTCGACCTGACCGCCAAGGGCGCACGCACCCGCCGTGTACTGCGCGATGTTGACGCGCTGGTGGCGGAGGGCCGAATCGCCGAAGCGATCGACGTAGCCGATCGCTCGAAGACCCCCGGTGGCCGCATTCTCTCCGAGGGGCTCCGCCGCCACAACGAGGGTACGGAGCGTGTGGTCAAGGCGATCGAGAACGCCGGCCTCATCGAAATGGCCAAGCTGGAGCGCGGACTGGTAATTCTCGCCACCGTCTCGACGGTCGCACCGCTGCTCGGCTTCCTCGGCACCGTGATCGGGATGATTCAGGCATTCCAGGCGATCGAACTCGCCGGTGAGGTAGAGGCGACGCTGGTGGCCGGCGGCATCAAGGTCGCGCTGATCACCACGGCCTCGGGTCTCGTGATCGCGATCCCGGTCAGCATCGCGCACAACTATTTCGTGTCGCGCATCGACCGTCTCGTGATCGACATGGAAGAGTCGGCGCAGCGCACGATCGACGCGCTGCACGAGATCGATGTCGGCCGTACCGCACCGGTCGCTCGGTAAGAGGCCGGGCTCAGCGTGACGGGGGCGGGTCACCTTCCGGGTGGCCCGCTCTTTTTTTGCTTTCGGGGTGGTGATCCATGCCCCACCGAATGGAACGGAGTCCCCGTTCCCGCTGCTTATTTGCCATGTCTCGTCGCCACATCTTGATCGCGCTGCTGATGCTTGCGGTCATCGTTCTGATTCCGCTCCTGCTCCGCTCGGTGCCCCCTCCCTCGGAAGCGCTCCCGCCATCGGGGGTGTACGATCCTTATGCTTCCGGGCCGGAGGCGACTGCCCGGGTCATCGTGAACGCGGAAGCGGAGGCGTTGCTGCGCAATGGCCGACCGTGGCGCGCGGCGCGAGTGATGGACGAATACCTTCGCAGCCGGCCCGATGCCGCGCCGGCCGCGATTCTCCTGGCTGCGCGTGGGGAGGCGGGCTGGGGCGGGTGGGACCGGGTTCGCGCACTTCTGGAGAACCGGAGCTGGCTGGCGGAAGAGGGGGGCGGAGAGGGTCTCTTCCTCCTGGCACGCGCGCTGGAGGGAGACGGGGAATGGGAGGCGGCGGCCACGGTGTACCGCCGTTTCCTCGCAAGCCCCGGTGCTCTGCGGAGCGATCTCGGGCCTGTCGCACAGCTGCGTGCGGGCCTCGCGCTGCTCCGGACCGGGAGCGTCGATGCGGGCGTCGCGACGCTGGCATCCGTGCGAGAGCACACGCCGGAACTCGGCGCTCGGGTGGATCTGCTCGCGGCCGAAGCGCTCGCCGCGCGCGGCGATACCGCCGCGGTGCGGACGCTGGCGCAGCAGCTGGACGACCCGAGCTTCGCCCAGCGCGCGCGCCGTGCCCGGGTGGAGGCGTACCGACAGGCCGAAGACTTCGCCGCGCTGCGCGACCTCGCGGCTCGCTACCGCGCCACCGCCGAGAGCGACGCCGCCCGCGCCGGTTTCGCGCTCGATGCGGGCCGTGCCGCCCGCCGGATCGGGGA
>JACDHR010000045.1 GCA_013820915.1 Gemmatimonadota bacterium | reverse complement strand
GGACGGCATCTCGCTCGGCGGCACCGCGTTGCGGGCGGGTGCGACGCCGTGCCGGAGGTAGGCGATCACGGCCCACAGCTCGCGGTCGCTCATGTGCCGCCACGAAGTCCAGGGCATGCCGGGGGAGAGATAATTCGGGCGTGCGGGGTGACCACCGGCCCCAGGCGTGGCGGATGTGATCTCCGCGTCGGGTGTGGCGCTCGGCCGCAGGCCGTAGCGCAGCGCGTTGAAGATCTGGCGATCGCTGAAGCGGCCCAGACCGGTGGCCTCGTCGGGCGTCAGGTTCGGGCGCCACAGCGTGTACTCTCCGATGTGGTCGGACGAGCCGCCCGCGAGCCATCCCTCACCGGCCGGGCCGGCGCCGCCATGGCAGCCGGCGCAGTCGTGCGTGATTACGAGCTGTCGGCCGAACAGCACCTGCTCCGGTGTCGCTGGACTTGTGGGAAGCCCTCTCACGAGTGCGTTCATCGCCCCCGCAGGATTCGCGGCAGCACCGGCACCCGCTGGAGCAGCGCCCCCGCAGGCGGTGAGCAGAAGGACGCAGAGTAGCGAAACGAGACCACGGTGTGAACTGCGCGAAAGTAGCACCATCTCCGCCTCCAGTTATCTGACCTCGAGAACGCCCATCATCCCGTGGTCCTCGTGGTCGAGGATGTGGCAGTGGAACATCCATTTGCCCGGATGGTTGTCGTACCGCACGATGAAGCGCACCGTCTGGTGCTTGGGTACGTTCACCACGTCCTTCCAGCTCCGGAACGGCTCCGGAACGCCGTCGCGGTCCAGCACCTGGAACTGGAAGCCGTGCAGGTGAAAGGGGTGGTCCAGCCCCACCAGGTTCTCGATCTGCCAGATCTCCGTCGCGCCCAGAGGCGCCGTCACGTCCACGCGGCTCATGTCCATGGCCTTGCCGTTGATGAAGCCTTGGGTGAGGGCCATCACGCGGGTCGCGGTTGCCCGCGCGGATTCCAGTACCGGAATCGGGCGCAGGACGTCGGGTAGCGCCACGGGCGCGATCGGCGGCTCCTTTGTATACCGCAGCGTCAGCAGCTCCCGTGGCTGGTTCCAATCAGCGGGCCGCGTCTGGGGGATGTAGCGGTCGTAGGGCAGCGACTGGAGCACGGCCTGGCTGCCGGGAGGCCCGGTGCCACGCACCAGCAGCTCGACCCGCTCGGCGCTGGCGAGCAGGATCTCGCTCACTTCCACCGGCCGCTCGAAAAGGCCGCCGTCACTCCCCACGTGCAGGAACGTGTGCCCGCCGAGCGCCAGCCGGTAGAACCGACCGGCGGAAACGTTGATCACCCGCCAGCGCTGCACCTCGCCGCTGCGGATGGTGAGCGTCGGCATCGTTTCCCCGCTGACGAACAGCACGTCGCCTTCGCGGCCGTTCTCGAAATCCAGGCGGCCCTGCGGCGAGTGCGGATCCGGCAGATCCAGCGATCCGTCCGGGAGGAACCGGTTGTCGGAGAGGATCAGCAGCCGCTCGGTGAGCGACGCGGGGAGCGGATCATCGGCGGCGCGGACGATCACCGCGCCGTAGAGCCCCCGGGCTACCTGGGAGCCCGTGTGATGATCCGGATGCGGGTGGTACCAGTAGGTGCCCGCGGTGCCGGGACGCACCTTGAAGACGTAGTCGTACTGCTCGCCCGGCGCGACGGGATGGAAGGGGCTGCCGTCGGCCTCGAAGGGGAGGTGCAGACCGTGCCAGTGGACGGTGGTCGGCACCGGCAGCTCGTTCCGGAAGCGTACGGTCACCCGGTCGCCTTCCCGCAGCTCCAGCGTCGGCCCGGGGATGCGGCCCTCGTAGGCATACACCTCGGTGGTCGCGCCGGGCACCAGCGCGAGCCGGGCGGGACGGGCGGTGAGCGTCACCTCCACGGCGCCCGGCACCGGGGAGCGGTTCACGAGAACGGCTGGGGCCCGCACGCCAGCAGCCGGCTGAGCGGCGAGCTGTGCGCCAGAGACCGACCATACCAGCGCCGTCAGCAGCGTCGTCCGAGCAGTCATTCGCCTTCTCCCGGGGTAGCTTCCCCGTTGTCCGTTCCGCCCGCGCGGCTCATCGCCTTCCCCGCGCGCCCGGCACGATCCACCAGCGGCGAGCCGACGCCAGCACCCCCCCGCCGGCGTCGAACTCGACGCCTTGAATTCGTGATCGCACGGCCAAGATGTTGTACGGATAGAACAGCACGGTGAAGGGCGACTCCTGCACCATGAAGCGCTGGTACTCGCGCCAGAGCGGCCGCGCCGCCTCGCGATCGAGCGTGACGGCGAGGGTGTCCATGAAACCATCCGCGCGCGGGTTCGCGTAGCTGGCGCTGGCGAACGCCTCATTGCGGCTACGGGAGTGCAGAATGTACGTATTGTCCAGCCGAATGTACTCACTCCACTGGAAGAGCATGGCTTCAAAATCACGCTGTCGCTCGCCATCTGCACCGATCCGCCCCTCCACTTGACCCCACATCGTATTCAGCTCCACGAACTGCGCCTGAACATCGGCACCGACTCTTCGGAGCTGGGCCTGCACGGCGGGCAGGATGTCCGTATATGTCTGCACGGCATGGGGTGCCTTGAGCGTGAAGCGCAAGGGTCTACCCTGCTCGTTCTTGCGCACGCCATCCGCGTCGCGAAAGCGCCAGCCGGCTTCGTCCAGCAGAAGACCGGCAGCCTCGAGGTTGAAGGGAAGGAGCGTCTCCTGATCGGAAGAATCGTACTGCCAGTGCCGGGGGGTGGCGGTGAAGCGCCCCACTTCTCCGAACCCGCCGAGCAGCCCCTGAACGATCCCCTCGCGGTCGATTGCCATCCCGAGCGCGCGACGGACGCGGGCATCGTTGAACATCGGCAGGCGGGTATTCCAAACGACAAAGCCGTAGGTGGTCGGCTTGTGGGTTGTCAGCCGCAGGCCGCCGGCAGCGCGGACCTCATCAGCCTGGGGGGGGCGGATCCCTCCCAAGTCCAGACTGCCCTGCATCAGCTCGATGAAACGAGTGTTCTCGTCCGGAAGTACGCGGACCACCAGTCGGTCCAGGTAGGGCCGCCCTCCCAGAGCCTTGGGAAAATCCGGGTTGGCCTCGAAAACCCATTCCTGATGGGGAATGTAGCGCACGAAGCGGAAGGGGCCGTTACCAATGGGCCGGGTGCCGAACGGGTGGTTCCGCAACTGCTCCGGCGGCACGTTGGAAAGGATATGCGCCGGAAGAATCACATCGAAGGTCCAGAAGTCCAGAAACTCGGTGTGTGGCCGAAGCCGAAAGCGGATGGTGAAGGAGTCCACCACCTCGACCTCAGGTGACCAGAGCGCAAGGAAGCCTTTCCGCCCGAACGCGACTCGCGAATCCCGCATCCGGTGGTAGGTGAAGCGCACGTCCTCGGCGGTGGTGGGGACCCCGTCGTGCCACTTGACGTCGCGCCGCAGATGAAAGGTGAGCTCGAGCGTGTCCGGCGCCACGCGAACGGTATCCCAGCGCTCCGCCAGCAGCGGCACGGCCTCAAGCTGAGCGTTGTACCGCACGAGCGGCAACGAGAGCAGCGAGTTCTGGAGCTCCGCTGCCTCCAGATCCGAGGTCGCCAGCGTGTTTAGCGAACGCGGATCGGTGTGGATCGAGACTACGGCCGTGCCGCCGTAACGGTCTGTTTCGGGAACGGCCTCAGGATTGGATGCTCCGGCGCCATCTGCGCCGCGGCCGCAGGCGGCGAGACCGAGAGAAAACGCAGCGGCAAGGACCGTTGTGCGGTAATTTCTGATCATTCGGCACGCTGGGAGAGAGACAGCGTCGTGGCCTCTTCGGAGGGGCAGAACCATTAAGCGCAGCGGTCGCGCGGAGTGCAAGCACTTCATGAAAGTCCCTGTAAAAGCATTGACGTGGAGGCCGCGGCCGCAGCCTCCACTCGCGACGTTTATCGCTCCGGCTTGGGCGGGTCCGGCTGCGGATTGAACATCACCGCGCCGCCGATCGAACTTCCGTCTCCGTTTACGGTCAACCACCTCTGGATGTGGACGAGCGTGCCGTCGCCATCGCGGCCGTTCAGCACCAGCCGCCCGCTGCGCAGGTTCAGCACGCCGTCCACCTGCACGGCGGGGAGCGAAGTTCCGTCGGAGATAAAGTTCCAGCTCTGCTTCAGGCGCAGCGTTTCACCATGCTGGACGGCCGGCAGCAGATTCTCCACCGTCAGGACGCCTTCAGTGCCGCCGCGGCTGCCGAACGTCCCTTCCCAGCTGCGAAGGTTCGGGTTGTCGATCAGCTGCGGCGTATCGATGAGAAAGCGGAAGATCTTCCCGGGCGGGTCGGGCTGAGGGTTGAACATCACGCCTACGCCGGCATCGATCGACAACCGCGGCTGCTCCGGACCGAGCATGCCTGGCGCCTCGGCACAACCGGCGGCGAGCAGAAGCGTCGCCGCGAGCAGGAGCGGGAGCCGGCGGGACCGGTGAACCGAAAGGAAGCGGATTTTCATCGATTTCTCCAGAATGGGTGAATGTCGAAGCATGGTACGGTCTGAACTCATTGGTTGCACACGGCGATGCGGGAACCGCTATTGCGGCTCCCCGCATCGCTCAGGCTGGGGCCTGCTACGGCTTGATGATCATCACGTTGAAGCGCTCAACGCTCGTGAACGCGCCGCCGGGATGTTCGGCGTGATGGATGGCCCACTTTTGGGAGATCGCGTTGTATTGCACGTACACGGGCGTGGGATCCGAGTGACTTGACGCCCCTCTGCGGGTCACCAGGATGATCGCGGTTGGATCTCCGTTGGTGAGTGGGTGGTCGATCGTGGTGATGTGCCCGCCTCCTTGAAGAATGAACGCCGCCGTGTTCGTGTTTACTCCCGCCCCGGTCACCCGTATCGCGCCAGCCACGATCTCAAGTGCGGTTCCATTGGCGGGGGCAGATGCCCGTACGCCGACAGCGCCCGTTACGCCGGTGAGCCCTTCCACCCCGGCTCCGCCCAGTGCGGCGAGGCCCTGGACGCCGATTCCGGTCGATGTCGTGCCACGCACGCCGACGCGGGTGCTGGTTGCCTCGCCCGCGAGCGCCGCCCCGGTTCCGCCCGTCTTGCGGAAGAGGCCCGCGGCGCCGGTGCCGCTGCCCTCTTGCACGATCCGGAATGCGTTGCCCGAGATCGAGGTGCTCTCATCGAACGGCAACGCCAGGCCCGTGCCATCCGCACCCGTGTCACCCTTGTCGCCTTTATCTCCCTTTGGGCCCGTGTCCCCGGCGTCGCCTTTGTCGCCTTTGTCACCTTTCTCACCCTGGATTCCCTGCTGGTTCCAACTGAACTCGACGTGCTTGTTGGATGTGCAGTTCTGCTTCACGTCCGTTTCTTTGATGCGGTAGATCGTCCCGGTGGTCGGTACGTAGCAGGCGTAAACCAACGCCGGGGTGCTGCTGACCGCCACCTCGCTTGCCTGCATCTGCGCCTCGGCGCGCTGCGGCAGGAGGCAGGCGAGGGCGAGGAGGCCGCCCCCGATCCATGCGGCAACTCCGGGGTTTCGAGGCGGGCGGGCGTTGCTGATTTCCATTGCGAACTCCTTGTGGTAACCGGTTGATGAGTGTTGATGCCCGAAATCGTTGAAGCGTTCACTACTTGCGGCTGCCGCCCGGCTTGGGCTGCGGTGTGCCTCCATCCGGCTCTTCCACGGACTCGACAGCGAGCTTGACGACGTCGAGGTCCGCCTCGAACTCCGCGGGCACCCGCCGCCCCAACAGCTTGAGCGCGTCCTCGGCGGCGCGACGGCTGGTGCGGATCGCCGCGGCGTCGCCGGTCTCGATACCGGCAGCAAGGTCCGCGAGCGCGGCGCGAAGGTCCCCTTTCGCCGGCACCTCCGGCAGTGAAACGAGGAGGCGGACCAGTGCGTCTTCCACCGGCAGCAGCGGCGACGGGAGAGTGGACTGGGAGGCCGCCGCCGGCACCGGTGCCGCTTTTCCCGCCGCGATGTCGGGGTCGACGCCGGTGGGGTGCTGCCGGTCCGTGCAGGCGGCGAGCAGAGCCGCCGAAGTGAACAACAGAACAGCGCGTTTCATCTTTCCTCCCGTGATGGGGTTCTTCGGATTCCGGCACGCGTGCCTTCCGACGGTTGTTGACAATCGCTCCGCTGCGGTGCAGCTTGAACGAAGCGGCCTGCATAGAGGGAGTACGTAAAACACCACCGAAAACCGGACACAGCTCCGCCTCCCGGCCCGTTGGTGGCTATTTCCCTTGAAGATTTCGCGTTCTCACGTCGGGTTCCGCGCGCGGCGGCACCCGCCACGCATCTCCCCGCAGCGCCCGCGCTCCCTTGAATTGCTCAACCGTATGGATGCGCAGCACCGGATCACGGAGTTGACCGTCGAGTTGCGCGATGGCGACCCGGCCGCATGGGACCATCTGCTGCCGCTCGTCTACGACGAACTGCGCCGGATCGCGCGCCGGCACATCCGCCGGCAGCGGGGCGGGCTAACGCTGAACACCACGGCACTCGTCCACGAGGCGTACCTCAAGCTGGTGGACCAGACGCGGGTGCCGTACGCCGACCGCGCGCACTTCTTCTCCGTGGCGTCACGAGCGATGCGCCAGGTGCTGATCGACTACGCGCGCAGGCACCGCGCGGCGAAGCGCGGCGGCGAATGGCAGCGGGTGCCGCTCGACGAGGCGGAAGTCGCCGTGGAAGAGCGCGCCGGTACGCTGCTCGCGCTGGACGAGGCGCTGACGCGGCTGGCGGAGATGAATGAGCGGCTGGTCCGGGTGGTCGAGTGCCGCTTCTTCGGCGGGCTGACGGAAGAGGAGACGGCGGTAGCGCTGGGCGTTACGGACCGCACCGTCCGCCGCGACTGGACCAAGGCGCGCATGTGGCTGTACGGCGAAATCCGCGCGGGGGTGGCATGAGCGCGGAGCGCTGGCCCGAGGTCGAGGCGCTGCTCGACGCGGTGCTGGAGCTGCCGCCCGAGTCCCGGATGGCCCTGCTGGAGGACCCTGGGACTGGCGTTCCGGCGTTGCGTGCGGAAGTCAGGCGCCTGCTGGAAATGGGTGACGCTGCCGGGGAGTTCCTAACACAATCCGCCGCCGAGTTCGCCGCGCCGCTGATGGTGAACGTCGAAGCCGCGAGCGGCGATGCAGAGCACCCCCGGTTCGAGCGGGTGGGCCCCTACCGCATCCTTCGCGAGATCGGGCGCGGGGGGATGGGTGCCGTCTACCTCGCGGAGCGCGACGACGAGCAGTACCGCATGCAAGTCGCGCTCAAGCTGGTACCGTTGGGGATGAACTCCGAGCACGCGCTTCGCCTCTTCCGCGAGGAGCGGCAGATCCTCGCCTCGCTCCAGCACCCGCACATTGCGCGGCTGCTGGACGGCGGCGTCACAGCCGACGGGCTGCCCTGGTTCGCGATGGAGTACGTGGTGGGCCAGCCGATCGATGAGTACTGCGATATCCACGGCCTGTCTGTCAAGGCGCGTCTGGAACTGTTCTGCACGGCGTGCGACGCGGTGCAGTACGCGCACCGCAACCTGGTGGTCCATCGCGACCTCAAGCCGTCCAATATCCTGGTGGACGAGGGCGGAGGAGTGAAGCTGCTGGACTTCGGCATCGCGAAGCTGCTCGCGCGGGGAGACACGAGTGCAAAGGTACCCCTGACCCGCGCCGGCGTGCAGATGATGACGCCGGAGTACGCAAGCCCCGAGCAGCTTCGCGGCGAACCCGTTTTGACAGCGAGCGACGTGTACTCGCTCGGCGTGCTGCTCTATAAGCTGCTGACCGGCCGCCATCCATACTCCCTTTCTGACGTCCCACCGCACGAGGTCGCGCGTACTGTTATCCAGGCACAGCCGGAGCGCCCTTCGATAGTGGTCTCGCGCGCAATCCCGGGAGAGATCTTTTCTGGCATAGGCATCGGAGCGCGGGGTATCACACCCGAGCGGCTGCGCCGGCACCTGCGGGGAGATCTGGATACCATCGTACTCAAGGCCCTGCGAAAGGAGCCGGAGCGGCGCTACACCTCGGCCCATGCGCTAGCGGAGGACATTCGCCGTCACCTAACGGAGCGGCCGGTGAGTGCTCGGCCGGATACCTGGGGCTACCGCACCGGCAAATTCGTGCGCCGCCACTGGGTAGGTGCGGCCGTGGTGACAGGACTTGTCCTCCTGCTGATCAGCTTCAGTACCGTTACCGCAGTGCAGTCCGGGCGAATTCGGGCTCAGGCGGAGAACATCGCGCGGGAGCGCGATCGGGGGGAGCAGGCCTCGAGCTTCCTCATGGATCTCCTCAGCCGGGCAGACCCTTACCACGCCGGAGGAAGTACCTCCACCCCAAGAGAAGTCCTCGATACCGTCGCGGCGCGGGCCGAACGCGAACTGGAGCACCAGCCCGAACTGCGGGCACGGATGCTGACGTCGCTCGGCCATACCTACTGGGCCCAGGGACACTATGAGCCGGCAAGGCGGCTGCTCGAAAGTGCGGTGGCGATCCAACGCGAGATCCAGGGCGAGGATCACCCCGATGTGGCGGGCACCATGAACCTGCTGGGGCTGGTGATGCGGCAACAGGGCGATTTTCTCGCCGCTGAGCCGCTGTACCGCCAGGTATTGGCCGCGCGTCGGAGGCATCGGGGCAACAGCCATCCTGATGTAGCCCGTACCCTCAACGGGCTGGCGCTCACGCTACGTAACCAGGGAGAATACAGCGAAGCCGAGACCCTGCTCCGTGAGGCGCTCGCAATCGACGAGAAGCATCGGGTGGAGGACCCCGTGGGTTTGGCCGGGACGCTCAATGCACTGGGACACGTGCTCCGTGAGAAGGGAGATCTCGCGGCCGCGGAGTCGCTGTACCGGAAATCGCTTGCGCTTCGCCGCACCGCGCTGGGTGAGGAGCACCCCGACGTGGCGCACAGTCTAGCCAATGTCGCCATCGCGCTTCGGGATCAGGGCGACTATGCGGGCGCTGAGCCGTTGTTCCGCGAGGCGCTGGTTCGAACACGCAAGATCCTGGGTGATGACCACCCGGACATTGGGGTGACCACGGGGAATCTCGCAGAGCTGTACCGTGCGCGGGACGAGCTTGCCACCGCTGAAACGCTATACCGGGAGGCGCTGCGCCACGAACGACGCGTGCTACGCGTGGGGCACCACCGTATCGGGATCACGTTGGAAGGGCTGGGCAGCGTGCTGCTCGAGCGAGGAGATCCAGCAGCCGCGGAGCCGCTGCTACGGGAAGCGCTGTTGATCCACAGGCAGGCGCTACGTGCCGGCCACTGGAAGATCGCCGAGGCGGAGAGCATCCTCGGGACCACTCTGAGCGAACTCGGACGGTTTGAAGAGGCCGAGCCGCTTCTGAGCGCGGGTTACACTACCCTGCGGGGGCGCCGCGGAGAGCACGACCGTTATACAGCGCGGGCACTGCAGTCGCTCATCAGGCACCGGGAGCGTACGCATTGAGTTCCGGGAGAGGCGTTCCGCAGACGAACAGAGTTCCTCTCATGAAAGTAAACGAAATCGACGCTGAACTCACTACCGCAAACCCGTGGTGGCGAAATCCTGCCGGCTGGAAGCGGTCGGATGTGCAACTCCGAACGGCCATGCAGTCCGCTTTGGATACGGTAACCTGGCGGAAGTGCTCGCGGATGTGCGCCCATGGCTAGAAGTCTGTTGAAAAAGGCCTTTGTCTGAGCGGATGGAGTGGGCAGCGGCGCCGTACCGGGCGTGGCGCTGTGCCGCGGTGGCAGCGAGCGGCGGTGAAGCTGCCGCCGCGGCGACGTCCGGCGCCGAAGCCAACATCAGCTTCCTCTTCGACATCGCGGAGGCGGGCGAGTGAGAACGCATCGAGGGGTACGCCGCCGAACGCTTCTTCCTCACGATGGAGGCGGAAGGCGAGTCCGTCGAAGGGGGGGCAGGGCCCGCGCGAGAAGGCCGGCACGCACGTGGTGCTGGCGGACATGTGGACCTCGAGCGAGCTTCCGGCTCTGGCCGCGATAAGCCGGTTCCGGGATCCCTCGGCGGGCGAATACGCCGACGCTTCCGCGGCGATGATGCAGGGTCTCGCGGCCGCGTTCGCCGAAGATCCGCGCCTGAGGGTCGCCTTTAAGGGATCCGGTGACCAGATCCGTAAAATGGACGGTATGGCGATGAAGACGACGCTATCCCTCGTGATCGTGGCGCCGGAGCACGCAATCGCTGGATGCCTCGCTCTTCGAAGCCCCGGCCGACTACCGGCGCGTCTCGAGCGACTGACGGCACCGGCACCCGCTCCGCGCCGGCAGGACCGCGAAACGCCAGCCGCGCTACTCGTCTGCCGAGCCCACGATTCTCGGCAGGACACCTCCGGGCGCCCCAAAGTGCGGCACCACCGAACCGGCTTTGGCACGATCCGGGTTGACGAAACGACCGGCCTCGGTATCGTAATACAAGCAACCGGCTTCCTCTGGCGGCCGGGTACGGACGAAAACCTCAGCGTCGGCCAACGCCCCGAGCCATCGGGTTTTGAGCGCCATCAGATCAACAGGTTCGGACAGGTGAAGCCGTGTCACGTCTTCGAGCCGGACCCGGCCCCGCCGGAGCAGCAGGTCGAGGAGCGACAGCGGGGAAAAGCCCGGGTCCTTGCCTGCCGCGGCCCAGATCTGCGGACCCAGCTCGAGCACCTGTTCGTGGCAATACAACGTATCCAGCAGATCGCGGGGCTCGTCGCGGCCGGCCAGCGCCAGCACCTTGTTGATCGCCAGATCGATCGGATGGAGTTCGTAACCGAACGCCTCGCTCTCGATGACCGGCATGAAGCGCCAAGTGGAATCGTGCGCCCACTCCACCTTGGTCGCCGCTTCGCCGCGCCGGACAATGGCGCGAATGTATCCCGGCTGCGCCAGTTCGGGCTCGACCCGATAGCCATGGGAGACCAGCAAATCGCGGTCGGCCTCGTACGCTGAGGCAACCCGTTCCGGCGTGTCGTGAAAGTAGTCGAGATCCTGGCTGTAACGCTGCGTGTTCGGCTGCGCCAGGATGGCTGCGCCGCCAGCCAGGTAGCTATCCTCACTGCGATTCACAGCCAACAGCCGGCCGAGGGCCATCTGATACGCTGTTAGCGGCATAGTTTGGCCGCGACCTCCCACGCCTCCCGCCCGCCATGCTTTCGCAGCTGTTCCGCGACCCACGGAACGTCAGCCGACGTGATACGCAGGTCGGGGGCGTACGACCAGAAGCACTGCGCGTAGAAGCCGCGGAAGGCGCGCCGCGCCTCGCGCACGACCACCATTGCGCGGGCCGCTTCCGGGGTCAGCGTCCGCTTGCTCGTGCGCCCGCCGAGGCGACCGATGTCAGCCAGATGGTCACGAATCGTCTTGTCCATGAAACCATTATAACCCGCTTATGATGAACTCTCGATGAATCTCGCCGTCCAGGCGGTCCGGCACAAGTACAAGCATTTCGGTCGCGCCATTGTTTCCGGCAGGTTTGCCTCATACGCCGGCGCTCTGATCGAAGTCGAAGTCCGGGAACGGCTCGAGGTCAATCAGGTCGAAGGCGGGCTGTATGGTCGACGTCGGTGGCGTGCTCGCCAACAGCCGCTCTCCGCCGGGGGTTTGAAGCAGATCGCGCAGCGCTCACACGCCGCCCTGCACCGGGAGCATGGCTACACGCCTACCAAAACTGACGTTCTCGGGAAGTCGGGAACGCCGGCGCCGGGAGCATGCCGATCTTGTCCGGGGTGTACTCGGTGCCCCAGAAGTCCTGCGGCCCCTCGCTGTCCGGCACTCGATTGCTGACCGGCCGCACGCCGTTCCTGAGATATGAGGCGATGGCCCGGATCTCGTCGTCGGCGAGGTGGCGATAGGCCGGCCATGGCATCGGCGGAGCGAGGTACTTGGGGTGCGCAGGGTGGTTGCCCTGCCCCGGCACGGCGGAGGTGATCTCCACGTCCGGTGTTTCGCCGGGGCGCAGACCGTAGCGCAGCGCATTGAAGATCTGGCGCTCACTGAACCGGCCAACCCCGGTGGCGTTGTCCGGCTTCAGGTAGCGCGGATCGGTCATGAAAGGGCCAATCTCGAACTCCCGCTCGAAGGGCGTGGCGTGGGGGCGCTGCTCGGTGCTACGTACGCCCGCGAGCCATCCATCCGCGGCCGGGTGTCCGCCGCCGTGGCAGCCGGCGCAGTCGTGCGTGATCACCAGCTGCCGGCCCCACAGCACCTGCGTGCGGGTCGGCGGGTCGTGGGGCAACCCCGCCGCAGCGGTCGCGCCGACGGGAACGGACGCGCTACCGGCGACGTTGCCGGGGCCCGGCGGCGCGGTGCACGCAGCGGCCAGGACGCAGACCAGCAGCACCGCGAGCCAGCAGGTCCGTTGCCGCGGATTCATGATCATGGGATCCTGCGCGGGTGTCATCGGACCTCCAGCACGCCCATCATACCGTGGTCCTCGTGATCCAGGATGTGGCAGTGGACATCCATCTGCCAGGGTAGTTGTCGTAGCGCACGATGAACCGCACCGTCTGGTGGCGGGGCACGTTGACCGTGTCCTTCCAGCTCCGGAACGGCTCGGGCACGCCGTTCCGGTCCAGCACCTGGAACTGGAAGCCGTGCAGGTGAAAGGGGTGGTCCATGCCTACGATGTTCTCCAGCTCCCAGATCTCCGTTGCGCCGAGCTCCGCGACCTCGTCCACCCGCTCCATGTCCATCGCGCGGCCGTTGATGAACCCCTGCGACATCACCATGACTCGTGTGTTGGTGGCGTCCGCCGGGTAGAGCACGGGAATCGGACGGAGCACCACGGGCAGCCGAGTGGGCGCCGCGGGTGACTGGTCCGTGTACTGCAGCGTCAGCAGATCGCGCGGCTGGTCCCAATCCGCCGGCCGGTTCTGACGGATGTAGCGGTCGTAGGGCAGCGACGTCAGCACCGCCCGGGTGCTCGGAGCGGCGGTGCCTCTGACCAGGAGTTCCACGCGCTCGGCGGTGGCCAGCAGGAGCTCCTCGACCTCCACCGGCTTCTCGAACAGACCACCGTCGCTGCCCACGTGCAGAAAGGTGTGCCCCGGGATCGCCAGCCAGTAAAATCGCCCCGCCGAAGCATTTACGATTTGCCAGCGCTGCACCTCGCCGCTGCGGATTGTGAGCGTCGGCATGATTGCGCCATTGACGAACAGCACACCGCCCTCCCGGCCGTTCTCGAAATCCACGCGGCCCTGCGGCGAGTGCGGATCCGCGAGGTCGAGCGAGCCGTCAGGGTCGAATCGGTTGTCGGAGAGGATCAGCAGCCGCTCGGCCAGCGAAGCGGGGAGCGGGTCGTCCGGCGCACGCACGATGATGCCGCCGAAAAGCCCCCGAGCCACCTGCCCGCTGGTGTGGTGGTGCGGGTGCGGGTGGTACCAGTAGGTGCCCGCCGTGCCGGGGCGTACCGTGAACTCGTAGATCCGGCTTTCGCCCGGCTCCACCGGGTGGAACGGACTGCCGTCGGCGTCGAACGGCAGATGGATGCCATGCCAGTGCACAGTGGTCGACTCGGGCAGGTCGTTCCGAAAGTGTACGATCACCCGATCACCCTCGCGTATCTCCAGCGTCGGGCCCGGAACGCGCTCGTTGTAGGCATAGACCTCGGTGGTCGCGCCGGGGATCAGCGACAGCCGTGTCACCGACGCGGTGAGTTCGACCTCCACCGTATTCGGCGCGGAGGAGAGGTTCGTCAGAACCGGTACATTCGGCCCGACGTCGCCATAGCTCGTTGCCAGTGCAACCGGCTGGAAAGGAAGCGCGGTCTGCTCGGTGAAGGGTGGCCCCATCGAAAGGAGCCAGGCGAGCAAGGTCAGGACGGCAAGAGGAACGCTCATCTACTCTCCCTTTCCCCGTGCATCGTGAATGTCCGCACCGTTCGATGAATCGCAGAGCGGCGGCCCGCCCCGACGAAGACTGTCAGGGTGGAACGCGTCGGTTTCGCTTCGGAAGAAACGCTGGGGGATGTAAATTCCGATGCCATTCGGCCTTTCTGTCAAGAATAGGGGCGGGGGGTGCATGTCAAGGTTTTTGTGGATGCGTCGTGCCATGCTCCCGGTCGGGCTCCGCCCTCCCGCTGCGCCACGGCGCGAGGACGGACCCTGGTGTCAGGCGCACTAGCCCTCCCGACGTGGATCACCGGAACCGGATGCGGATGCTCTTCGTTACGTATTCGGGCTGGTTCACCTGGAACTGGAATGAGCGGCCGTCCTCCAGCATCCCGCGCGCGGTGATCGCAACGAGGTGTTCGCCGTCTCGCGGCCTGAGCGTTTCGTGGAAGTTCGAAGCCGTGCCTTTCAGCGGATGCAGCGCCTCCAGTTCAGCGATCGTGACCACGCCATCCTTCATTGCTTCCTGGAAGTCCACCCAGCGGACGAACCAGAACTGCACCCCACCGCCGGTTAGCACCACCTGGCGGGGGAAGGTCCCGAGGGGTGCGTCCGGCTCGATCAACAGGAACCCGCTTGTAAGCAACGGACAGCCGAATGCACCCGGCCCTGTCGTGCCGGGGATGTGGAAGAGCTCCAGCAGGTTGAAGTCCGCCGGAATGCATTCGGGTGAGCGGTAGAACGGAACTGCCAACCAGCCATCGGTTTGGTGCAACTGGTTGGTGATCGGGGAAACGCGGGCATAGAACGGCGGGCCGGGATCTTCCGCGGGTATCGCCTTCCTCACCAACCCCTGCCCGGCTGCGAACAGCGCTGCTGCATCTGCTTCCGGGGCGCCGACGTCGGTAAGCTGCGGCTCAGCACAGCTTGCCAGCAACAGCATTGGGATGAACAGAACCGATGCTTTTCTCAACATTGTAACCTCCTGTGGAGCGGGATGAATGCACGGCCGCAAACGTGCGGTGCGCGAGGGTGCGCTCAGCGGGCGGAGCGCACGACAGCCGATTCGAGACTCGCCGCCCAGGCGATGAAGCCCGGGTGGATGCGCTCGAAGCGGTTGAGGACTTCGTCGGCGGTTTGAGGAGTGTCCGCTCCGGCAGGGAATGCCTCGCGCACCGCGACGAGGAACCCCAGCCCGCGCTCGGCGAACACCTCCGAAACGCGAGCGGCGAAGGTGCCCTGGTACCAGAAGTAGTTCTCGGGCCCAACGCCGAAGTACAGGCGATCGAAGTCCGCGAGCGAGGTGTGCGGCGGCCGGGAGTCCGGCGCCGGCTGGACCATGCCGTCCCACAGCTCCGCCAGCCGCGGCTGCGCGCGGCGGAGGTAGGCGTACGCGAAGTACGTGGCCAGGAACTCGTTGACCCAGTGGCCGGGCGGCTGGATGCCGTAGGCGGGCGTATACAGGTGGCCCAGCTCATGGTAACCGATCAGGTCGACCATCGTGTGCGCGCCATCTTCGAAACTGAACCCGGCACGCTCGATCTGTTGGAGCCGCGCCGCGGGCAGGCGCGGCTCGCTGGCCAGGTAGTCATCCACGATCGGGCCGGCCGTGGTGGCGGGAAGAAAGATCAGGGACGCGCCCGGCGAGAAGAACGGGATGGTGTACGGGACCGGGGTGAGCCGCGCCCACTCCGCCTCGCCAAGGATCGCGAGGTTGACATCGGCACGGAGCTCCAGCGAATCCGCGAAGAAGCGCCGCCCTTCCTCCACCATCCGCTGCAGCGTTCGCGCGCGCTCCGCATATCCGGGTGTGTGATACGTCGGCACGGGGCCAGGAAGCATCTCCACACCCAGGGCGCGGACCTTTGCGATGGTGATGCCGCCGGAAGGGTCTGCGGTGGGAGGCGGCTGGGCCGGCGTGGCGCAGCCGGCCAGAAGCGTCACCGCGGCGAGGGCTGCCAGGGATGGTTTGCCGTTCATCTCGTCCTCAGGGTTCGAGTTCCTTGTCGTGTACGGACTGAACGCGTACGTTGAGCAAGGATACGTGTGGCCGGTGACCCAGCTGTGATCCGGCTGTGATCTCGCGCGCTTCCGCCGGATCCGCCTTCGTCCACTCCCCCATGATAGAGCTGCGCACACTCGGCTCGCTCGACCTTCGCGTTCCCGGCGGAGGTGAGGTCCGCTCGGTTCTCGCGCAGCCGAAACGGCTGGCGCTGCTCGCTTACCTGGCGATCGATGCGCCGGACGGCTTCGCACGCCGGGACACCCTGCTGGGGATGTTCTGGCCCGAGTCCGACGACGAGCACGCGCGCGGCGCGTTCCGCCAGTCCGTGCGCTACCTGCGCCGCTCGCTGGGCGAAGGAGTACTGGTCAACCGCGCGGAGGAGGAGCTGGGGATTGCCGAGGGCGCGCTGTGGTGCGACGCGGCCGAGTTCCGCCGTGCCGCCGGAGCGGGCGAGGCGGGCCGCGCGCTGGAACTGTACCGCGGCGATCTGCTCGACGGGTTTTGTGTAGCCGGCGCACCCGAGTTCGAGCGGTGGCTGGAGGCCGAGCGGAGCGCACTGCGGGCCAAAGCGGCGGCCGCGGCCTGGACGCTTGCCGGCACGGCCGAGGCAGCGGGAGATGCGGCGTCCGCCTGCGAATGGGCACGCCGAGCAGTGGGGCTGGCGCCACTGGACGAGGGCGGGGTGCGGCGCCGCATCGCGCTGCTGGATCGGTCGGGTGACCGCGCCGGCGCGATGAGTGCTTACGAGGAGTTCGCGCGACACCTCGCCGCCGAACTGGAGCTGGAGCCTGCTCCCGAAACGCGGGCACTGGCCGAGGACATTCGCTGCCGTGATGCCGCGGTCCAGCTCCCCGTTCGGCCGTTGGGAGAAAGGAAACCGAAGGATGAGGGCCACGTCGTCGCGGTCGGTGCGCCGGCATCTTCGCCGCCGCCTTCCGCCCGCTCCCGCGTCGCGGGCCGTCTCGCCGTGGTTAGCGCGGTTGTGGTGCTCGCTCTCACGGGCCTTGCCTATCTCGCGCTGCCACGCACAGGTGAGCCGCCGCTGAACCCGCGTCGCGTGGTGGTCGCGCCGTTCGAGAACCGCACCGGCGACCCGGCGCTGGATCCGGTGGCGAGCATGACAGCCGACTGGATCATCCAGGGGCTCTCCGGACGCGGTGCGCTCGAGGTGGTCCCCGTCACCGCCGCGCTGACCTCGGCCCGGTACCTGAGCGTGGCCGGGTCTCCCGCCGCAGCCGAACGCGACCCGCGCCCGCTGGCGCGGGAGACGGGCGCGGGCACCGCGGTGTCGGGCTCCTACTACCGGCAGGGCGACTCGCTCCACTTCCAGGCGCGGATCACGGATGCGGCGTCGGGGCGGCTGCTCGCCGCCATCGGTTCGGAGGCGGCCGCGGTGGAAACCCCGCTCGACGGGAT
>JACDHR010000296.1 GCA_013820915.1 Gemmatimonadota bacterium | reverse complement strand
GCGCGGATGGTACTGCCGGGGCCACCCGGTGGGAGAGTACGGCACCGCCGACCTCGATGAAAACAGAAGAGCCCGCTCCCAGTGCACTGCACCGGGGGCGGGCTCTTCTTGTATGGACTGGTACAGGTTTAAGTTTTCCACTTGTCGACCGACTCTCTCCAGGAGATCCGCCAGCGAGCGGAACCGTTCGTGTGTTGCTGAGGTACTGCTACATACCGTTCCGGTTTCTTCACGGATCGGGTCTTCCAGACCCCGCAGCAGTGGAGCGCTCTACATGAAGCCGCCTCGCCTTGCTCGTCCAATCGCGGCTCTCGCCGGCCTCACCGGCGGTCTTCTGATCAGCACATTCGGCTCTGCTGAGCCCGGGCGCTGGGCGCTTCCTGCCATCCGTGACCTCCAGCCGATCTCCAGCCTGGAGCCGATGCGGGCGCTTCCCCGCACCTCGATGGTGATGGCCATGGAAGAGGCGAGGACCCACCTGGACCGGGCGCGCCCATGGCAGGCGTGGACCGTTCTGCAGCCGTATCTCGCGAATGATAATGATGAGTTGCCCGCTTCGGCGGTTCTGCTCGGCGCTCGCGCGGCTGCGGAGTGGGGCGGGTGGGATCATGTTCGCGAGCTTCTCCAGGGCCGCGACTGGCTGGACCGCGCGGACGCGGGTGCGGGTTGGCTTCTGCTCGCGCGCGCAGAGGAGGAGGCGGGAAACGCGCAGCGAGCAGCGATTGCGTACCGCCGCTATGCCGCAGTCTCATCGGGAACCGGTAGGGCATCTGCCCAGGCTCGGCTCGGCGGGGTGTTGCGCAAGAACGGAGATGCCGCAGAGGCTGCGGCGGCGTTCTCTGCCGCGGCGGAGGGACTGCCCGAGATCGAGGGCTGGCTGCGCGCACTCCAGGCAGAGGCGATGCTCGAAGCGGGGCTCTCTCGCATCGCGCACGTTCCGCAGCCTCTCTCGCCTTCGTCTCCCGCCGCGCGGGTCAGACGCTCTCGTGTCGATGTCGCGGCCTTCCTGGCGAATGGTGACTCGGCCCGCGCGCTTCAACTCCTGCAGCGTGAGAGCAGGCTCCTCTCTCAGCAGGGGGCCACTGCTGAAGCGGCGCGCCTGTCGATCGACCAGGCGCGGCTTATGGTTCGGCTCGGTTCTGTTTCAGAGGCGCGCGACATTCTTCGCGCGGTCGCGTGGGAGGGAACGCTGCCGACGGAGGTGCGGGTCCAGGCGGCGACGCTGCTGGGCGAACAGGCGGAGCCCCGTACCGCTTCCGAGGAACTGGCGCGTTCTGCCGCGTACGAGGCCGCAGGCCGGGCGGGTCTGGCTGCGCGCAGCCTGCGAGCCGCTCTTACTGCGGGCATTCCAGCCGACGGACCGACATACCTGCGGCTGGGGCGCCTCTTCTTCGATGCCGGAGATTTCGCGGCCGCGCGGGCTCCGCTGACGGAGGCGGCTGCGCGGCTCGCGAGCCCCGAGCGGATTGCAGAGGCGGAGCTCTATGCGGCACGTACGCGGTTTCGAGGTGGCGACAAGAAGGGCGGTCTGGAGGAGCTGAACCGCATCGTCTCCCAGCGGCCCGGCACCGCCGCCGCCGGATCTGCGTTGTTCCTGCTTGGAGATGCGGCGGCGCGCATGGAGCAGGCCATCCCGCTGTACCGCCGGGCTGCGGCCGTGCGGTCTGCGCCGGAATCGAAAGAGGCACTACTTCGCTACGCGGACCGCAGGCTGCGTACGAAAGACGAGCCGGCGGCCGTCCGCGCGTGGGAGGAGTACGTAGGACGCTATCCCGCCGGTGAGGAGACTGCACGTATCGCGTATTCCGTTGCCCGCATCCATGCACGAGCCGGACGGCAGAGCGCAGCTCGGGTGATGTACTCTGCGGCCATACTTGCCGATCCTCTGTCGTATTACGCGGTTCAAGCCGGTGAGCGGATCGAGGTAGATCCGCTCACCCGGGTACTGGAGCAGCCTCGGCCCTGGATCGGTCTGGTGTCGGACCCACTGGAGGCACGAGCGGCTCTCACACGTCTGAGCCTCCTCTCCGACGCCGGACTCCAGGAGGAGTGGAAGCAGGAACTCGACGCTGCAATCCGTTCCTTCGATCGACGCCCAAGCGCGCTGATCGTTCTGGCGGAAGGTCTCCGTGACCAGGCCCATCCGGTGGAGGCGATTCGCCTCGGGCGCCGCCTTCTGGAGAAGCGGGATGGAGAGTGGGATGCGCGCCTGCTCCGCGTCATCTTCCCGTTCCCCTACCGAGAGCTTCTCGAGAGCGAGGCAGCGCGTTACGACGTAGATCCGATGCTGCTTGCCGCCCTGGTCCGGCAGGAGTCGACGTTCCGGCCCCGGGTGCGCTCCCATGTGGGGGCTACGGGGCTCGCCCAGATCATGCCGGCGACCGGGCGATGGATCGCTCCACGCGCTGGAGTTCCGGCAAGCCGCTATGAGGACGAACTTCTGAGCGTTCCCGAGGTCAACCTCCGGATGGGCGCTCTCTACCTGTCGGATCTGATGAAGCGGTACAACGGCGCGGCGGATCTCGCACTCGCCGGCTACAATGCGGGCCCCGGGCGTGCAGACCGCTGGCGCCGCGAGCTGGGATACGACCGCGATGTGGACGCGTTCCGGGACGCGATCCCGTTCGACGAAACGCGCCACTACGTGAAGGTGGTTCTGCGCAACGCCGCGGTGTACGAGCGTCTCTATCGACCCTCTACAGCTGCGGTATCGGCCGCGGAGTAGGACGAACATGCTGTGGTCGCGCCGCGCTCGGCCGGCGGAGCCACCGTGCGGTTCCGCTCCGTCTGGACGGTATAGGTGCCGGCCGAATCCACGCGGATGATGATATCGCCTTCCTGATCGGTGCGAAGCACCATCCGGCCACCTGCGCAGTAGTAGCGCATCGCTCGCTCGTGCGGGTGACCGTACGAATTGTTCTCCGCCAGGCTGATCGCCACCACATGCGGCCGGGTCCGGGAAAGCCATGCCGGAGTCACCCCGTTGCGGCTTCCGTGGTGGGCGGCTTTGAGAACATCCACGCGCGGGACCTCGCCCGTCTCGAGGAGCCGGTTCAGCAGCTCCGTCTCCGCGTCGCCGGGCAAGAGTGCCTGGAAGCGTCCGACTTCGAGCCGTACGGTCAGGGAGCGGTTGTTCTGGTCGTCGCTCCGTGCTCCCTCGGGTGCGGGGAGAACGTGGAGGCGGGCGCTGCCCACGGTGAGCGTTCGCCGCCGGGGTTGCAGATATACCACGCCTTTGGCCTCAACACGCTCCAGGACGCGCTGCTGAATACGCGTGGAGGCGGGATGTCCGTTGTCCATGTAGTACCGGACCGGGATCGAATCCAGGATGGCATCCATTCCGCCGATGTGGTCGGCGTGGTTGTGCGAGGCAAGGAGGAGATCGATGTGCCGGACGCCGAGTGCCCGAAGCTGGCCCACGATCCGATTGGCGGGCCCGGCGTCGATCAGCGCCACGTGTTCCTCCTCACGCGCACTGCCAGCGGCCGGAGCACTGCGGATCAGGATCGCATCGCCCTGTCCCACATCCAGGATACGAACCTCTACTGGCTCGGAAATCGCACTGTTCGGACGTATGGGCTGCGCTCGGATGGTATCGCTCGTGGGCCGGGCTTCCCGCGCCCCCTGTTGCGGTGCACATCCGGTGAGTGCGGTGAGCACGTAGAGGAACAGGAGGGCTGCAGCGGTGGGGATGGCATTCTGTTCTTTCACGGGTTACCCTTGTTCAGAGCCGATTCGCGTCCTTGATGGAACGAGCCCATTGTTTTACTTTGCATTCCCGCTCTCCATTGCGAGCCGGTTTCTGCCGATCAGTATCAACGCCTACGCCCCGCCATGCAAGCTGCCAGGTACATTCTCCCGCTCCTCGTTACCCTCCCGCTCCTTCTGGATTCGGTCCGGACCGTGGAGGCGCAGACTCTTCGCGGGTCACGCGCCAGTGTAGACCGCATCCACCGGCAGGCGCTGAACCATGGGGTCCACTTCTATGAATCTGCCACCACGGCGAGGCGAGGCGTCGCGGACGGTCGGCTGGTTCGGCTCAGCGGCAATGCAGATTATCAGCTTGCAGGGGTAAGCTACCCGTATGCGCTTCCGGGCACCGTAACGTTCGTCGAGCGGCTGGCCAGCCAATACCGGTCGGCGTGCGGCGAACGCATGGTCGTGACCAGCGCGATGCGCCCGAGAAGCTTTCGTCTGGCGAACAGCGTAGACAAGTCGGTCCACCCGACCGGCATGGCGGTCGATCTGCGCAAGCCGGCGAAGCCGCGCTGCCTCGCATGGCTGCGGAATACGCTGCTGGCGCTGGAAGCGACGGGAGTACTGGAAGCGGTGGAGGAGCGGAACCCGCCGCACTTCCACGTTGCGGTCTTTCCGACGCCGTACCAGCAGTATGTACACCGGCAGGGGGGATCGGCTCCCGTGGCGACTACCACGAGGACGGCCGGGAGGACGGCCGGCACGACGGCTGCGGCGAGGACCTCCGCTCCCGCGCCGCAGGGCAGAACGACCTATCGCGTCCGCAAGGGTGACTCGCTCTGGACGATCGCGCGGCGCCACGGGCGCAGCGTGGAGGAGATCAAGCGCGCCAACGACATAAAGTCTTCGCGTATCCTCGCCGGCCAGGTACTCGTCATCCCGCAGGCCCGGTAAGCGCAGGAGACAGAGACGCAAATGGCGGCGCGACTCCACGGGGGCGCGCCGCCATTTTTTATCCCGCCCCCGCCGTCGCGCCCGTCCTCTGTCTCCTGTCTCCTGTCTCCCGTCTGCCCGCTGCCGAAACGCTCAGCCCGCGAGATTGAAATTGACGTAATCGGGCTCCTCCGTCACTTCCCGGACCATCACCGGGACGAGCCAGTCCGGGAACTCGATGCGGGTGTCTTCGCTGGGCAGTTCCACCTCTGCCAGGACCAGATCATGATCCGCAAAACGGTCGATCTCCCAGCGCAGCTCGCCCTCGACCTGGTACCGTGTTTTGCGGATGCGGCGCCCCTCGGTGAGGGACCAGAGCACATCGAACACCCCGCGGCTGGTCTCTTCCTCGATCTCCACCCGGCTCACTCCCCTGCCGAACTTGACGGTGCGGTAGAACCTCACCCCGGACGCGGTTTGTGCGCGCCGTATCCGCTCGCGGAGATGGGTTCCCGGTAGCCATCCCTGCTCGATCTCGAGGGTGCTGACGCCGGAGGCAGGCAGCCGCGGCATTCCGCTCAGCAGGTATTTCCGCTCGATCTCGAGG
>JACDHR010000295.1 GCA_013820915.1 Gemmatimonadota bacterium | reverse complement strand
GCTTCACCCCCTAGCCGGCTTCTCGCCTACAGGCGACACCATCCCTGGTGACCCATGAGCAACCCGCGCCCGATTACAGTTCTGCACGTCTCCGATCCCCAGTTCGGGAAGAATCACCGCTTCGGCCGTCTCGCTCCCGACATGACTCCAGACGAGAGCTTCGACACACTGCTCAGTCGCTTGAAGTCGGATCTGGACCTGTTGAGGGAAGAGCGACATGGCCTTCGACCGGATCTGTTCATCATCACCGGCGATCTTGCCGAGTGGGGGCTGAAGTCCGAGTTCGAGCAAGCGCTGCCATTCCTCGTCGAGATCACGGATCACCTGGAGCTGTCTCGTGAGCGGGTGGCGATCATTCCAGGAAACCACGACATCAATCGAAGAGCATGTGAGTCCTACTTCAACGACTGCGAAGCAAATGAGGAAGAACCGCGTACCCCATACTGGCCCAAGTGGCGGCACTACCATTGGTTCTTCAGCCAGTTCTTTCGGGATGTCCCGGGATTCGATTTCACGGAGGATGAGCCGTGGACGATATTCGAGGTTCCCGATCTCAAGGTCGTTATCGCTGGCCTCAACTCTACGATGCGGGAAAGCCACCGCGACGAGGACCATTACGGATGGGTCGGCGAGGCACAACTGCGCTGGTTTGCCGAGCGTCTGAAGCGCTACCGGGAGGAGGGCTGGTTCCGCATCGGTGCCGTGCACCACAACGTCCGCCGCGGGGAGGTTGCTGATGACGAAAATCTTCGGGACGCAGATGACCTGAATCAGTTCGTCGGCCCGTACCTGAACTGCCTGCTTCATGGCCACACCCATCATGCGAAGTGGGACCGTCTCCGGGAAGGTGTACCCATCCTTTCCACCGGTAGCGCTGCCCTGGAGAAGGACGTACGGCCGGAGGATGTTCCAAATCAGTATCAGGTCATTCAGTTTTGGCCAGATCGCCTGAAGCGATGGGCTCGCCAGTACGAAGCATCGCGCAAGGGTTGGATCGGCGACACCCGCGCCTCCGAGACGGGTGACGATTGGCGGGAAGAGCATAAGGTCGCCTTCCGCGATGTGACGGCGGCGTTTCCGCCGGCTAATCCTGGAACCGATGTAGGTACAGGCGAGTCGGTCGACGGCAGCGAGAAAGCTCGGAGAGAGGCTCACGGGCGTGAGCACGCCTTATCGCGCGATGACTTCCTTTCCCGGGTGGAGGAGGTGACGCGGCTGAAGAGCCCGGATGCGCGGCTCGACCGCATCCGTGCTGCGGACCCACCGATCGAGTATCTGCGAGTCACCAAGCGAGAGGAGGGCTTCGCCCGCACATATCCTCTCGCTGCCGTCGCTGGAGGAGTGGACGGCGAACGGCTGGAGCAGTTCCTCATTGTGCACCGCCGCTACCGCGCTACCGATACCGGGGTGACTTCCGTTCTCGTGTATGGCGGCGAGCGAGCGGCAGCGGAGCTGGAGGAGAGGGCCGCCAGGGAGCGGGTTCAGCTGGTCAGCTTCACAGAGTATCAAGGATTGATCGATTTCCGGCATTTCGTGGAGCAACAGACAGCCCGCCTCCAGAGCGATCAGGCCTATCCGCCGAGCTTGTACGTACCCCAGCGTATGCGCTACCGAGTGGGTGAGGAGGACCGCTCTTCGGATGACGCGCTAGGCACCATAGAAAGCTGGCTCGTGCAAAGCGGGCGCTTCGTGCTGGTGCTGGGAGATTTCGGGACAGGCAAGACTTTCCTGATGCGTGAGCTCGCCCGGAGGTTGGGTGCAACCGATTCCCCATTGGTGCCCATACGCATCGAGTTGCGGAAGCTCGAAAAGGCCCAGGGCCTCAACGAGCTGGTCGCCCAGCATTTCGCTAACGCGGGCATGGAGCGTATTGATCTGCCGGCATTTCGCTACATGCTCGAACAGGGGCTCCTGGCACTCCTCTTCGATGGGTTTGATGAGCTTGCCCTGCGGGTAACCTACGAACGCGCTGCTGACCACCTGGATACCCTCCTGCAGGCGGCCAGGGGCGATGCCCGCGTGGTCGTGGCCAGCCGGACGCAGCATTTTGTATCCGACCGCCAGGTATTGACCGCGCTTGGTGAGAAGCTGGATGCGGTGGTCGGTCGTCGTATCGTCCGCCTTGCGGCCTTCGATCGCGGCCAGATACGGCAGTTCTTCATCAACCTTCTGGGGAGTGCCCAGCAAGCCGACGACCGGATGAGCCTGCTGGACGACATCAAGGATCTCGCCGGCTTATCCGCGAATCCGCGCATGCTGGCCTTTATCTCTACCCTGGAACCGGAGGACCTGCAGAAAGCGCGCGATGCGGAGGGCGAGATCACGGCCGCGCGACTGTACGAGCTGATCCTGACGAAGTGGCTCAAGTACGAATTCGAGCGGCAGAGCCCCCCCGGCGCTGTACCCGTTCTCTCGGAAGACGATCGCTGGGCGGCAGTCACACAGATCGCGCTGCATCTGTGGGAGAGGACGGAGGCCGGCGTAGCCGTGGGAGACCTTACGCAGGCGGCCGCGTTCGCCGCTGAGCGCCTCGCAGATCTGAAGCTCGACGTGGATGTGGCCACCCACCAGGTGGGATCGGGAACGCTGCTCGTACGCGATGAGAACGGCAATTTCTCATTCCTTCACCAGTCTATCCTCGAGTGGCTCGTTGCTCGCAAATCCGCCGATCAACTGCTCGCTGGAGGAAGCGCCACTGCTTTGCGCGCTCGTTCGATCTCCACGCTGATGGCCGATTTCCTTCGGGATCTGGCGGGGCACGCAGTAACGAGCAACTGGGCCCGGCAAGTGCTTGCTGGCGAGGCGAGCGACGTGGAGAAACGGAATGCGCTCCTGGTGCTCGAGCGGCTCGAAGAAGAAATCCACGAGCCGGTTGACCTGGCTGACAAGACGCTGGCGGGTGCGGATCTCTCCAAGCAAGACCTCTCAGGGGCTCGCCTTACAGGTGCGGATCTCACGAATGCCCTCCTGGTGGATACGATCTTGAACCACGCAGACCTCTCCGACGCTGTGCTCCGGGATGCAGACCTGACTCGAGCGAAGCTGCACAAGGCCAGCTTGAGGAGGGCCGATCTTGCGGGTGCTCGCCTCCTTGGCGCCGATCTCACGGGCGTGACACTGGAAAGCGCCAACCTCCGCCGCGCAAAGCTTATCGGGGCGGTGGTGGATAGGGAGGAGCTGTACTCCGCTGATACCTACGGAGCGGCACTCCCGGATCATGCAGCTGTGTTACCGTGGCTCGATAGCGCCCTGGGACCGCTCGCGTCAGTTGCCTGGTCCCCATCGAAGGGAAAGCTGGACGGGCAGCTGCTGGCCAGCGGCGGCGACGACAACACGGTGCGGCTGTGGGAGGTCGAGAGCGGACGCGAGCTGCGGCGGCTCGAGGGGCACAGCGGTTCGGTCCAGAGTGTCGCCTTCAGCCCTGACGGGCAGCGGCTGGCCAGCGGCGGCCATGACGACACGGTGCGGCTGTGGGAGGTCGAGAGCGGACGCGAGCTGCGGCGGCTCGAGGGGCACAGCAGTTGGGTCCTGAGTGTCGCCTTCAGCCCTGACGGGCAGCGGCTGGCCAGCGGCGGCCGTGACAACACGGTGCGGCTGTGGGAGTGGCAGTCGGGGGAGATGCTGATTGCGCTTGGTCATGTGGCGGATGGATGGGTGGCGTTCACCGCCAGCGGGCGGTATCGTTTCGGCGGTGAGGTGAGTGGGCAGTTCTGGCATAGCATCGCCCTCTGCCGGTTCGAACTTGGTGAGCTCGATCCGTATCTTCCATTACGTATGGCGGAGGACGAGGTGATCATTCGCCGAGGCAGCTAATCCGGCATGCGTATGTGCCTGGGACGCTCCCACACCGGCGGTTGCGATGACTAGGTTGAGAGAAAAGCACGCTCGGAGGGCGAAGTTGGTTCGCCGTCTCCGAACCCGCCCTGCTAGGTTCCTCGTGTCGGGATCAGACAGCCACGTTCGGCGCCGTGTCCGGGTGGAGACGAACGCGCGTGATCTGGAGAAGCTCAATTGTGACGCCGAGCGACTCAATGCCGAAGCCGCGGAGGTTCTGGAATACCAGGCATCTTCGGGATGGTAAAATGGCGCTAATACCGCTTGAACAAACGTGAGGCAGGGAGAACTCTGCTCTGCTATGTGCAATAGCCAGGTGGAAGACATTCCCCTTTCCCGCTCCCGATGATGGCAGACAACGCCTCCCCCACGCCTCCCGACCCGCTGCGGCGCTTCGCCGAGCTGTACGAGCGCGCGCTGCACTCCGACATCCTCGAGCCGACGGCGATGACGCTCGCCACCGCGGACAGCCGTGGGCGCCCCTCGGCTCGCGTGGTGCTGCTCAAGGGCTTCGATGAGCGCGGCTTCGTCTTCTACACCAACCTGGAGAGCCGCAAGGGACGCGCGCTGCGGGAGCACCCCTTCGCGGCGCTCTGCTTCTGGTGGGCGCCGCTCGAGGCGCAGGTGCGCATCGAGGGCAGGGTCGAGCAGGTGAGCGAGCAGGAGGCGGACCGCTACTTCGCCAGCCGCCCGCGCGGCAGCCGCGTCGGCGCCTGGGCCTCGCTGCAGAGCGCGCCGCTCGCCGCGCGCGCCGAGCTCGAGGGGCGCATCCGCGAGATCGAGGATCGCTTCGCCGGCCGCGACGTGCCCCGTCCCCCCTTCTGGTCGGGCTTCCGCCTGGTACCGGAGCGTATCGAGTTCTGGAAGAATCAGCCCAGCCGTCTGCACGAGCGGGATGTCTACCACGCGGATGCGGCGGCGCCGGGAGGGTGGAGAGTAGAGCAGCTCTACCCCTGAAGTACTCTTCCTTCGCGTACCACACCACCGATGAGATTCTGATGGACGCATCCTATCCGCCGCCGCTGGACCGCCTCCTGACGCTGGGCGCTCCGGACATCGATGAATGGCTGGAGTATCGGGAGCTGGGTTTCGGCGAGGAGCACATCCCCGAGCTCATCCGCATGGCGACGGATGAAGAATTGATCCGGGGCGAGACCGAGGATCCCGCAATCTGGGCGCCGGTGCACGCCTCGCGTGCGCTCGGGCAGCTCCGCGCCGAGGCCGCCATCGAGCCGCTCATCGCCCGCTTTCACGAGAGCGATGAGGACGACTGGGTGGCGGAGGAGCTGCCCGAGGTCTTCGCGATGATCGGTCCGGCGGCGATTCCCGCGCTCTCCCGCTACCTGCAGGATCGCTCGCAGCCGCGCTGGCCGCGGATGACGGCCGCCACCAGCCTGAAGAACATCGCC
>JACDHR010000044.1 GCA_013820915.1 Gemmatimonadota bacterium | reverse complement strand
TGGTGATCGCCCAGAACCCGGAGCTGATGGGGCTCGGCATCGACGAGGACACGGCCATGGTCGTGCGCGGCCATCTGTGCGAGGTGGTGGGTCGCGGGTCCGTGACCTTCGTGGATGGCCGCGGCGTGCGCTGGGACAACGCGGACGAATGCATGCGTGGAAAGGCGCTCACGCTGAGCTCCCTGCGCGTGGGGATCGTCGGCGCCGGCTACACCTTCAACCTGCGCGAACGCGAGCTCGAGGTACTGGTGCAGGAGAACGCGCATCCGCACGAGATGGAGATCGTCCGCAGCCAGAGAGCCGCGGACTGATCCTCACCCTCTCCGCTGGTTTTTTGTGCCGGGCAGCAGGCTCGCTACGAGCCCACAGGGCGCGAAGAGAGCACCCTTGCCAGCTCCGCGAGCAGAACCGGCGGTTTCGGGCCGCGCGCCAGCCAAGAGGCCGTCATGGCGATCAGCGGAATCGCGACAGTATCCGGGTCCTGCTTTAGCAGCTGCGCCGCGTCGAGTCCGTTGAGCCCGGGCATCGCCAGATCCACGAGGACCGCATCCGGCAGATGCTCACGCGCCAGGCGAAGCGCGTCGTCCCCGGATGCCGCCTCGAGCACACGGTATCCCTCGCGGCACAGAATCAGGCGCAGCGCGCTTCGGATGTCGGTTTCGTCCTCGGCGACCAGGATCAGCGGTTTCGGCGCGCCCCGCTTCCGGAAATTGCTTCGTCGCGCAAAACAGATCGAAGGTGCAAGGACCGATTTATCTCACGAACACGGCTGCATGCCCACGGTCGGATTAGAAGCCCGAGCCAAGATAACCTTCGCTGAATCCCCCTGTGTTGGCGCGACCGTACGTATTGAACCCGCCATCGTAGCGGAGTGCGCGGGAGGGATCCTGCATCTGCCGTCCGGAGCGCTCCCCACCTCGCTGGTCGTATCCCCGGCGCTGTGCAGTGGGGCGCCCCGGATCTCCGTGTGCTGCCGTATTCCGGGCGCGCGAGGATCCTCCCGCCGAGTAGCCCCGGTCGTATTGCCCACCGCCCCGGCTGCGGCCGAAGTCGGCGCCGTAGCCCCGACGTGAATCGCCACGGTAGTTCGGGTCCATGCTATCGGAGCGGGAGCGCTCCGGGTACCCTCGATCCATCGGGTTCCGCATCGCGGCGCGCCCGGTCCTGAAGTCGGAATTGTAGCGTCGCATCGTATACCTTGCATTTCGCGGGTAAATCAGGGCGGAAACGAACCCGAACCCTCACCTCAGGGCCTCCGTGGAGGAGCGGTGCCGGGGGCACCCGGCTGCGGCTGTCCGATGGTGTCCAGCCGGACGGTGTCCCCCGGGGTAGTATCCGGCTCCAGGCCGATCGGCACTCCCACGGGCGGCGTCGGCATGGCCGGCGCCTGCTGGATGCGCGGATCCGGTCTCATGTCTACCTGGATATCCTCACGCGGGTTGCCTGCCTCGCGGTCCGCGCGGCAGGCGCCGAGCCCGATTGCGAGGGCTGCGGGAACGAGCAGGAATAATGAAGTCTTTCTCATGGCGATTGTCTCCCTTGTCTCAGATGACCTGCAGGTGCGGGCGGATCTGCACGCCCACGACGTCACACCGCTCGGGTTGGATCAGGCAGTAATGCACGCAGGCGGCGATATCCTCCGGCTTCAGCATCTCCAGCATCTCTTCGTTCTTCCGCTTCTCCTCTGCCGAGCCACTCACCATGTCGCTGGCGATCTTGCCCGGCTCGATGAGCGTGACCTTAATCCCGCCGGGGTTCACCGTTTTGCGCAGCGACTCGGAGAAGCCCTGGATCGCCGCTTTCCCCGAAATGCTATGGATGTCTCCGGCGTCCATCGTACCACTGCGGATCTCCGCAGACATAGCCCTCCGCCCCGGTTACAGAGCCACGACTTGCGAGAAACATGCCTCCCCGCAGCCAGGATCGGATCGCCGCTGTGTGATCGGGAAAAGGACCGCGTAGAAGGGGAGGTGTGCGGTTGGATGCTCCATGCGAAGATAAGAGAGGGATGATGGCGCCGCGCTATTGCGGAGGAGCAGGCACGCGTGCCAACGTAGGAGCGGACGACCCGCGAACAGAGAGAGAGCCCGGGATGAAGCCTGAATATACCGCCAGCGAGATCGCTCCCACCGAGGATGCCAGGCAGCTCCGCATCCGCTGGGCGGACGGGCACGTCTCGGAGTACGAGCCACGTTACCTGCGGCTGCAGTGCCGGTGCGCCGGCTGCGTGGACGAGTTCACCGGCCGCCCCCTGCTGAGGCCGGATCACGTTCCCGAGACCGTATACCCGCGGGAGATCCACTACGTCGGCCGGTACGCGCTACGCTTTGACTGGAGCGACCTGCACCGCACCGGGATCTATTCGTTCGAGCTGCTGCGCCGGATCTGCCCCTGTGCGGAATGCGCCTTCACCGAATCGCGGTAGCCGGCGCGTGGCTTCGCCATCTGTTTGCCGTATGGCGGCCTTTCGGCTATTGTGAGGCACCTACACGCGATCCATGCACCCTCTCCCTCGACGCACCCATGCATCGACCGTCACGTTCGGCTGTCCGGTTCCCGATGCGCGCCCTGATCGCGGTGATCGCGGCGCTGCTCTTCGCCCCGCGTAGCGCCACAACCCAACAGCTCCCTTTCAGCCTGCCGGTTGAAACAGGCGCAACGACCTACTCCGCGAGCGTCCCCACCCCGGAGCAGGTCATCGGCCAGCGCGTCGGCGACCGCCATGCGCGGCCGGACCAACTGGTCGACTATCTGCGCGCCGTGGCCGATGCCAGCGACCGGGTCAGCTTCCACGTGCACGGGATGACGTATGGTGGTCGGCCCCTCGTGCACGCCCTCATCACCTCCCCCGCGAACCGCACCCGGCTGGAGGAGATCCGGCGGGCCAACCTGCAGCTCTCCGAAGCCCCCGGCTCGGTGTCCGACGCCGAAATCTCACGCATGCCCACGGTGGTGTACATGGGCTACAGCGTTCATGGCAACGAGGCGAGTGGCTCCGACGCCTCGCTCCTCACGCTCTACCACCTCGCGGCGGGCGAGGGGCCCACGGTCCAGTCGATGCTCGACAACACGGTGGTGATTCTGGACCCCAGCCTGAACCCGGACGGCCGCGGCCGCTTCGTCGAGTGGGTGACCGCCAACCGCGGCCGAGTGCCGACCTCCGACGCGCAGGACCGGGAGCACAACGAGCCGTGGCCGGGTGGCCGCACCAACCACTACCTCTTCGACCTGAACCGCGATTGGCTCCCGGCGCAGCACCCCGAGTCGCAGGCGCGGCTGACCCTCTTCCATCACTGGAGGCCGCAGCTGCATACGGATTTCCACGAGATGGGCGGGGACGCCACCTACTTCTTTCAGCCGGGCGTTCCCAGCCGCAACAACCCCAACACCCCGCAGCGCGTGCACGACCTTACGGCCGAGGTCGCCACCTACCACGCCCGCGCGCTCGACCGGATCGGCTCGCTGTACTACACGCGCGAGTCGTTCGACGATTTCTACTACGGCAAGGGCTCCACCTACCCGGACGTGAACGGGGCGATCGGGATCCTCTTCGAGCAGGCGTCCTCGCGCGGGCTGCTCGCCCAGACGAGCTTCGGTCTGCTGCCCTACGCATTCACCGTCCGCAACCAGTTCGTCACCTCGCTCTCCTCGCTGGAGGCCGCAGTGGCGATGCGCGAGACGCTCCTCCGCCACCAGCGCGACTTCTATCGCGAGGCGGCGGGCGTGGCGCGGCGCAGCCCGGTAAAGGCGTGGGTCTTCAGCCTGGGGGAAGATCGCACGCGCGCACAGGCGCTCGCGCAGATGCTGCTTCGCCACCGGATCCGCCTCTACGAGCTCGCCCGTCCGCTCACGCAGGGGGGAACGAGCTTCCGCCCCGGTGAGGCGTATGTGGTGCCGGTGGATCAGCCGCAGGCGCGGTTGATCCTGGGCGCGATGGAACGGCGCACGGAGTTTGAGGACTCGCTCTTCTACGATGTGTCCACCTGGACGTCGCCGCTGGCCTTCGGGGTACAGCACGCGGAGATCCGTGCGAACCCCGCGGGGATGCTGGGTGCGCCCGTCGCCGAGGTAGAGCCCGACGGCGGCGCGGTGGTGGGCGGCCCCGCAACCTATGCGTACGTCATGGAGTGGGGGCGCTACCTGGCGCCGCGCGCGCTCTACCGGCTCCAGGAAGCGGGGATCCGGCCGCTGCTGGCCTTCGAGCCGCTGGAGACCACCGTAGCCGGAGAGCGCCGCCGGATTGACCGCGGCGCCATCATCATCCCCGTCACGCAGCGCGATGCGTCGTCCACGCTGGCGCCGGAGCAGGTTCACGAACTCGTAAACCGGATCGCGCGCGAGGACCACGTGGTTGTATACGCCGTGGGCACGGGGCTTAACCCTGCCGGCGTAGACCTGGGGAGCCGCTCCGCACAGGTGCTGGAGATGCCGCGCGTAGCTCTGCTCGCCGGCCCCGGCACACGCAGCAACGAGGTGGGCGAGGCGTGGCACCTTCTCAGCGAACGCATGGGGATCCCCGTGTCGCTGCTGAACGTGAGCGCCGTCGCGCGCGCGGATCTCGGCCGCTACAACACCCTGGTGATGGCGGGGTACGGCAGCGGGCTATCCCAGGCCGCGGCAGATCGAATCAAGGAGTGGGTACGCGGCGGCGGCGTGCTGGTGGCGACGGGAAGCTCCGCGCCTTGGGTGATCGCGCAGGAGCTGGTGGACGAGCGGCAGAAAGATCTCCCGCGCGACTCGGTGTGGGTGGCCTACGCGGACGTGGAGGCACGCTCCGGGGTGCAGCGGATCGGCGGCTCGATCTTCGAAGCCGAGCTGGACACCTCGCACCCGATCGCCTTCGGCTACGACCGTCGCGTCCCGCTCTTCCGCGATGACCGGGTCTTCCTGCACCCTTCGCGGCAGCCCGGCGCCAACGTGGCCCTCTACACGGCCGACCCGCTGATCAGCGGGCACATCTCTACCGAAAACCTGCAGCAGATCCGTGGCAGCGCCGCGATCCTGGCGCGCCGCGCCGGGAACGGGCGCGTGGTGCTATTCGCCGACAACCCGAACTTCCGCGCCTTCTGGTACGGCACCAACGGGCTCTTCCTGAACGCCGTATTCTTCGGCCAGGCGTTTTAGAACTCTCGTACTCTCGTACTTTCGTTTACGTCACCGCTGCCGCACGGTCAGGGGGATGGTGATGGTGCCGCTGGACGGGAACCCGTCTTCGCGCGCAGGCTCGAAGAATATCGACCGTACGTAGTCTAGAATCCGCTGCTCCATCATGGCTCCCTGGACAAACCCCCGCTCCAGCGCCGCGCCCGTCACCGTGCCCTGCGGGCTGACGAAGAGGCGAACCCACACGGTGCTCTCGCGCACGCCGCCGCGGTAGCGTGTCCCCGTGCCGTGCGTGGTCTGCATCGCCATCGCCAGCGCGGAGTCCCGCGGCCGCGGCGCGCACCGCTCCTGCCTTCCGACCTGAAGGTGCGGCGAGCCATCCAGATCGATGCGCAGCCGCACGCCCCAGTCGCCCTGCGCTTCTCCCTCCTCTACCGCCCGGCGGTGGTTGAAGACGAGCTTCTGAACCGAATCGGCCGCCGCGGTGCTGACATCGTGCTCGATCACGGCACGGCGGATGTTGGCGCCGAACCGGTCGTACCCCATCGACAGGAGCACGTAACCTGCGCTGTCCTGCTCCGTACGCGGGAGCGTGGCCAGGTCGCGCACGAGCGCGGCGGAGTCGACCAGCACATCCGCGGCCGGAAGCTCCTCCGGAGTATCCACCACATAGCAACTGCGCCCCGGCTGAGACGCCTGCGCCGAGAGCAGCTCGGCGCGCCGAGCCTCGGACGTGGATGCCTGCGGCGCGGATGCACAAGCGGAGAGGACGAGCAGTGCAGCGCCCAACGGTGCGACAGAAGGGAAGAAAGTAGATCTCATCAGGCACCAGAGAAGTAGAGCGTTCAGAGAGCATCACGCGGAACGACCCATGTCCAAGCTACAGCGGGACGAAAGCGGGAACAACCGCTTTGTAAACGCATTTCGCGCCAATGTTTCATATCCGCACCCGATCCGGCGGCGGTTCTTTCCGCCGGGTTACCCGGCAGATAGGCTAAACGTGGCAAGGATGGGTCCACCGCGCATCTGCCGAGCCCCGCGCTTATGGGAGGTAGCCGCTGCATATAGCTATTTTCGACGCGATGTGTTAAGTTTATAGGCTGTAGAAGGTAAAATGTATATGCAAGTACGGTCAAGAAGCTCCGGTCAGGTATGTATCCGGAGCGCCGCGGTGAGGTTTAGGAAGCTGCGTTCCCGGAGGTCCGGTGGGGAAGTCTCCCCCGGACGAAGAGTAAGGGCCGACACCTGGCTCTGCGATCGGGTTCGTCGGCTTCCGCACATTTTTTAGTGGGGCAGGCTGGCGCATATGGCGCCCACCGAAGCGCCCCTCTCTTGGTAAACGGCCCCGGAGGTGAAGAACCCGGGCCACACGCAAAGGAATCAGTATGAAGTTCGTAGACTTGGCGCTCGCGCCAGAGCTGGTGCGCGCGGTGAAGGACCTGGGGTATGAGGAGCCGACCCCGATTCAGCGGATGGCCATTCCGCTGGCGCTGGAAGGGAAGGACGTGCTGGGCCGTGCCCAGACGGGAACCGGGAAGACCGCGGCGTTCATGCTGCCGATTCTGCACCGGCTGCGGCCCGAGGGTGATGGGGTTCGCGCGCTGGTCCTCTGCCCGACCCGCGAGCTGGCCATCCAGGTGGCGGAATCGGCACGCGAGTACGCGCAGCACTCGGAACTGTGGGTCGGCTGTGTCTATGGAGGCGTACCGCTCAGGAACGAGCTGCGCGACCTGCGAGCCGGTTTCGACATCCTCGTCGCCACACCGGGGCGCCTGATCGATCACATCGAGCGCGGCAACATCGACCTCTCGGGGCTGGAAATCCTGGTGCTGGACGAAGCGGACCGGATGCTCGACATGGGGTTTCGCCCGCAAATCAACGAGATCCTGCGCCACCTCCCGAAGAAGCGGCAGACCCTCTTCTTCTCGGCCACCATGCCGAACGATGTCAAGTCGCTTGCGTACGAGAGCCTGCATGATCCGATCAGCGTAGAGGCAGCACCTCAGTCGACTACCGCGGAAGGGGTGGAGCAGTTCGTCTATCCGGTTGATCGAACTCAGAAGACCGACCTGCTGATCGAGCTGCTCGGCCGGTCCGGAATGGAGTCCGTGATTGTGTTCACCCGCACCAAGATCGGGGCGGACAAGGTTGCGGCGCGGCTGAAGAGCGCCGATATCGCCGTGGCGCTGATGCACGGCGACCGCGACATGAAGGAGCGCGTACGGGCGCTGGACGCCTTCCGTGATGGGAAGGTCCGCGTTCTGGTCGCCACTGACGTGGCGCAGCGCGGCCTCGACGTAGAGGGGATCTCGCACGTGGTCAACTACGACACGCCGCAGGACCCGGAGAGCTACGTCCACCGCGTGGGCCGCACGGCACGCGCGGGGCAGACGGGTGAGGCGATCACCTTCATGTCGCCCTCCGAGATCGGCGATGTGCGCTCCATCGAGATCCACATCGGGCGCGACCTGCCGCGGGTCGAGCTTCCGGGCTACGGCTTCGGAGATGTCAGCGAGGAGACGGTGAGCATGCCGACCCGGCATAGCGCACGCCCGGCTCCCGGCGGACGCCGCCGGGGCTCCTTGTCGGGCAAGGATCTGTCGCCGGAGGAGCTGGAGAAGATCCTGAAGACCGGCTGAAGTTCGGAAGGCCCGGGGTAAACCCCCGGGCCTTCCTTTTTTGCATCGACCTCCCCCTCCCCCGGAGCGTATTCCTGCCTGATGGTGGAGCTTGCCCGGTCGCGAAGCTCACGGTTCACCCCTCCCCCTGAAACTTTGCTGCTCGAGCATGCGTAGAATAGCGGGACAGCTCGAATCCACCCGCAGCCGATACCCGCATGCTTCTGTCATTTGCCGCGCTGCTGCTCGCCTTCCAGGTCGCAGCCGGCGATACCTTACCGGCGGAACCGCAGCCGGACGCCGCCGCTCTGGCCACCTCCTACCTGGATGCCGGCGCGCGCGAGCTGGTCCAGCGCGCCCGCGAACGCCGCGAGACGGTAGACCGCTCGATCCATGAATACAGCGCCCTCGCCAGGGAGCGGATGTCCGCGAGCGCCCGGGTACTCGGGAGGGAGCGGCAGATCGCCCTGATGGAGATGGCGGCCAACGTTCACTGGCGCCGCTTCGGACCCGGACTTATCGAGCTCCTGGGCGCGCGGCAGTCCTTCCCCATGGTCAGCGGGAAGGTCACAGTCCCGGAGGGCCTGCGCGGTCACGGGGTGCACCTTGCCTTCGACCCGGCACATGGCGACCTGGTGGGGGCGATGTTCACGGATACGGAGTCATCCATCCGCCACCCGCTGGCCCCGGGAAGCGAGGCGAACTACCGCTTCCGCTCCGGCGACACCACTGTCGTTCGGCTCGCCGACGGCCGGAGGCTGCGCGTGGCCGAGCTGCAGGTCATTCCCCGCCGCAAGGAGTTCTCGCTGGGCAGCGGCTCGCTCTGGTTCGACTTGGACACGCACGCCCTCGTCCGGGCGCTCGTGCGTCCGGCCCGCCCGTGGGACATCTCGCTGGATGTCGAGGACGCGGAGGACATCCCCGGGATTATCCGACCGATCCGTGGCGAGATCCGCTACATCACGATCGAGTACGGGCTGTGGGAGCAGCAGTGGTGGCTCCCCCGCCTGATCGCGATGGAGGGCGTGGGCGAGGCCGGCGCGCTGGGAGGAGTGGGCGGCGTGGTTCGATACGAGCGCACCTACTCCGGCTACCGTGTAGCTGGTAAGCCGGTCGCCGACTCTGCTGCCGTGGAGCCGCGCGAGGAGGCGGTGCTCGTCCGTTGCCCGAAGCGGCAGGAGGGCGAGGAGAGCCGGCTCGTCTGCCGCTGCCGAAACGATATCTGCCGCCAGTACGAGTACAGCGTCCCGGCCGATACGGCTTCCCTCCTGGCGAGCCCCGAGCTGCCTCCCAGCATCTTCGCCGGGGAGAACGTGCTGCTCTCCCCGGCCGAGATGCGAGAGATCGGCGAGTTCTTCGAGCGCCTGCAGCCTCCGCTCTGGCAGCTCCAGCGCCCGACGGTGGACTGGAGCGTCGCGCGGCTCGATCTGCTGCGTTACAACCGCGTGGAGGGGCTCTCCATCGGAGCCCGTGCCGACGTGGGCTTCGGCCCCTTCTCCGCGGATGCCACGGCTCGCCTCGGGCTGGCGGACCGGCGCCCGGACGTGGAGCTGGGCTTCGTGCGCGAGCGCTTCACCCGCCGCTTCCGGCTGGCGGGGTACCACCGGCTCGACGCCGTCGATCCCGCCCAGCGCCCGCTGGGTCTCGGCAATTCGCTCTCGGCGCTGCTGCTCGGCCGCGACGACGGCGACTACCTGCGCGCTACGGGCGCCGAGCTGATCATGCTGCCGCCCCGCACCCGGTCGGGGGACTACGCGCTGCGGCTGTTCGCCGAACAGCAGCGCGGCGCGGAGGCGGGCACGCAGCTCAGCGTGCCGCACCTCCTGGACCGGAGCCGTGGCTTCCGGCCCAACCTGGCCGCCGAGCGCGCGGACCAGCTCGGCGCATCCGTCCTTCTGCGCACGGAGCGCGGCCTGAACCCGACCGGGTTTCGCTGGGGAGCCGATCTCTTTGTGGAGGGCTCGACGGGCACCTTCGACTTCGCCCGCCAGGCGCTGACGCTTCGTTCCTCCGCCCCCCTGATGGCTGCGCTGCTCGGCTCGGTGGAGGTGGCGGGCGGGAGCTCGATTGGCCGGCTCCCCGCGCAGCGCGCCTGGTATCTCGGCGGGCCCGCGTCGATGCGCGGCTACGCGCCCACGGCTCTCGGTGGAGAGGCGTTCTGGCGCACGCGCGCGGAGGTCGCGACAACCCGGCCCGGCGCGCGACTGGTCGGCTTCTCGGATGTCGGCTGGGCGGGGCCGCGGGACCAGATCACCTTAGATGCCGCCCTTCTCTCGGCGGGTGTGGGCGCGAGCTTCCTCGACGGGCTCATCCGCCTCGACTTAGCCCGTGCGCTTCGCGGGGAGCGCGGGTGGCGCGCGGATCTATATGTGAACGGAGCGCTGTGAACGGTTACTTGGGAACGTGAAGAACATCACCTGTCTTCACTACGATGATTGCCTCACATAACTCCTGAGTAGACGCGGAAGATTGTCGTCCCGCAGCACGCACCTCACGCTACCCGTCGTGCCAACAGCGCCGCTGTGGCCTGCTCCAGAAAGGCGTGGACCTGTTCGCGACGTACAGTGGGGAAGTTGTCCAAGAACTCGTCCACGCTACAGCCGCCGTCCAGGTAGTCGACAAGCGTCTGGATCGGCACGCGTGTACCGACAAAAACAGGCACACCCGAAAGACTCTCGGGATCAGAGTGAATGACACTGCCATCGGCCAGTGCTGTTGGTCGACCTTCAGCCATACTGCACCTCTGCGATCGGGCGAACGAGCGAATGCAGCTCGACAACGTATGCCTGGAGGAGGAACATTCCAAGGCGCAACCTGTCACACGGGGTGTGTCCACCAGCCGCTACGGGCGGCCCGCCGCCCGGGGCCGTACCATGGTCGGTGGGGACGTGGTACGGTACAGCCGCCTCTGGCGCACCGGCGCCAATGAACCGACGATATCCAGCCACTATCCACGTCGCGAATAAGCCAGACTTACAGCTACCACCGACCATTCAGTTTGCCGGACAGGCTCCCCAGGCGCTGTTTTCCAGCGCTCACCGTTTATCCTGCCGATGCTGTTGCTGGATCAGCGTATTGGAGATCCGGGGGGACCTTACGGCTTCAAAACCCGCGCCTTCACGATGTACTGAACGCCCAGGTCATCTTCCGTCACACCAACGAGTGTTCCGTCTGAAACGACGGGTTCCGGAAACCGAGAGAGCGCGAAGGGTAGACGGATCTCGCCAAGAAAGCGTCCGGATGCGTCGAATACGTCATACTGGCGGCCCATGATCTCGATGTCATCGAACCGTTCGACCCACAAGTTCTCCTCATCGTCATGAAAGAAGGTGAGAACCGGCGGCTTCGCCACCCTTGAAACGTCAATCCGCCCCCCCTGTTGCGTAAACCACTCGAGTTCCTCCTCCACCATTCTTCGATCGGCCGTCGTGACTCTGGCAGGGGTGAACTCGCGGATCACCGTCCGCAGCGTATCGCCCGCGGCATTCATCTCGAAGAGCCGGTACTCGTCCGTAAGGAGACCCCAGAAATTGCCGCGACCGGACAACCGCCAGTAGAGGCCCCCCTGAAAGGGTATTTCGGCCTCGATCACACCTCCTCCAGGCGTGCGGTGCACGAACGTCTCCCGGGCGCGAACGTCACGGGGCGGCTGGAGCGTGTCGAGCGGAGTGTGATCCGGACCGAAGCGGACCAGGCGGGTACACTCGGGCGAGGCGAGTGCATAGTAGTGTCCGCTCTCGTCCAGACCGCCCGGCCACGGAATCTCCAGACAGGCGCCCGTCAGCGGAACGGTGCGCTGAAACTCGCCCTCCGGATCGAAGAGGGAAATGCGGGCGTTTCCAGGATCCGTAATCCAGACCGTGCCGTCACCGTCCACATCGACATCCACGGCCTGAGACAGCTCCCCCGGTCCACCCCCGCGTCCTCCGACGGTTCGCAAATGCGCCCCATCGGCGCCGAAGATCCGTACCTCCTGTGCACGCCCGTCGAGCACCCACAGCCGGTGCGACCTGTCGACGGCGAACGAGAAGATGCCGCCGAATACGTCGGCCCCCTCGCCTTCCACGCTACCGATGCGGAACTCCTCGACCACCCGCCACTCCTCACCCGGTTGCCATGCTCCGGTGCCCGGATTGCGAACCACAATCTGGCCGGTGACCAGTGTATCGACGCTGCCGCCCCAGATCTCAGGCTGTGGAACCCGACCCTCGCGACATCCGCCGACCATCAACCAAAAAACCAGCACCGAAGCGATTCGGGAACCGGATCGCAGCGTTAGCTCTTTATACATGTTCCTCGGGCGCTTATCAACAATGGCGGGGAAGGCGTGCCTGGCGACGCCAACAGCGAAACACCGCGCAAGGGCCTATTGATCTTCCACATCGCGAAACCCTGCGCGGCTCGTTCCGTCGTGGAGGATCACTCAATATCCGTTACGCACCCTGTGCACTTACAGCTTCCTGTCCAGCTTCGGCTACACCCTGAACAGTTGCAGCATGTGCACTCACCGCAGGTCGGGCAGCTTTGGACTGAGGGTTGCGCACGAAGCCCATCCACCGGTCCGACCATGGCGAACCCCAGCAACCCGATCAGCCAAAGGTTCCGCGCGCTTCTCACCACTGTCATCATCTTCATCTTCCCATCCTCCCCGGATGTTTGTGGTACGCCCGCAACAGCCCCCGATGCGGGCAAAATGCGCCGTCGGACCATTCGCGCATTAGGCGGGGGGCAATGGAACCAACGGCGCTTTCGCTGCCATGGCCTTCAGCATCTCGACGAGGTGAGTTTCCTCTTGTGGGGAAAGCCGGCCACGCCAGATATACAGAACTCTACCATTTCGGTCAATCAACACCAAGGCCGGGGTTTCTTGGACTCCCAACTCCGATAGATTCACGGAATGGTGCGAATCGACGCGCCACTGTTGCTTTTCAAGCAGGTCGCTTACCACGGACCCGGGATCGGAAAATAGAGCGAGCATGCGGGTTGAGACCGTGGCTCGTTCTTGCAAGTCCACAAGCCGTCGGTAAAACGGGATACTCGCCTTGCAGTATTCGCAGCTGTTCTGAAAAGCAAGAACCAACGTCTCGCCTTGGCCATCCCAGGAATGACCCTCCAACGGTGCCATAATATCACCAACACGCAACTGAGATGAGGCACCCGAGGGGGAGGAAAAAACGTGGTCCTTCCCCACGATCGCGATCACTGCCAAGATCGTGGTTACGAATAGGATGTTGGCGGCGACCTCAAGCTTCGCTTTCATATCGTTACCCGTGCTTCCTGTGGCTCTGCCCCAGCGGAACTTTCATGGCCAACGTTGCGAACCTTCTTTAAGCAACCGCCGTGCCCATTCCACCTCCCTCAGCCGCACACCGCGAAACCCGTTCTCCCCGCTGGCTTTACCGCTCTCGCGCACCTCCGACGACGGCCACCTTCCATCCGTGAAAACCGCTGTCTATACACCGTTCAAACACTGTCCAGACACCTGGCGATGCACCCGTCAACCGTGCTATTCACCCCCCGGATTTCGGGCTGTGGCCAAGCGCGCCGCATTTTTTCTTGATGATCTTCCCGTTCCGGCGGTGTGATCCGGTGCTCCAACAGCTTTACCCGCAGCGGCTGCCGCGACATGCCGAGCCGAGTCGCGGCATGCGTCTTGTTCCCGTCGGCATCCCGCAGCGCCTGGATGCCAACAGCGCGCTCCTCATCCACGGAAGCCGGAGCGACGTAGCGCTTTGGCGGCTGTGCCCAACCGCCAGACTTGCTGCTCGGGGCATCTCCCGCTCGCCAGATCCGAAGCTTTTCCCGTGGATTCCGCACGTCCGGCGGCAGGTGCCTCGGCTCGATCGTCTCCCCACGCGAGTGAATCAATCCTTGCTCGATCGTCCCCTTCAACTCACGGACGTTGCCGGGCCAGTGGTAGTCGCGAAGCAGTTTCAGCACCGCCGGTTGGATTTCGGTAAAGCGCTGGACGCCCTTCATGGTCTCTAAAGCGATGATCTGGTCGGCAAGAACATCGATCAACTCCGGGAGCTGATCCATCCGCTCGCGCAGCGGAGGGATTGTGTGACGCAGGCGGCAGAGTCGGTAGAACGGGTCCTCCCGAAACATGCCGTCGCCGACGGCCTGATCTCCAACAATGACGATCACCCAAGGAACCACGCAGTAGTCGCCGCCGGACGGGATTGGCGGCTTGCGCCGGCGTACGACCTCACCCCGGAAACCCCAGCACAGCAAGGCAGGAACGAGACCTTGCTCTCGTCTGCGGCACCCACGGACGTGCCGCGTGCCGTTTCAATCTCCTACCAGCCGCGCCCCGGTTCGGTTTGAGCCACGATGAAGCCGGTAGGGTGAACGATCGCATCGGCGATGTCGTCCGTCGCTACTGGCGTGCTGAGGTGCTCGAGCAGGGAGGCACTGAGGCGGACTGCACCCCTGATTGCCCCCGCGATCCTTCACGATGGCTTCGAGTACCCCGCACCGGGATGCTGACCCGCGATAGCCTGGAAGCTTGGCAGAGGAGCCCCTCCGCCCCGGCACCTTCGACCGCACGACCCGTCTCCTGCTCGGCTGCCTGCTCCTCCGCCTCGACATCGCCCGCGCACTTCGCGGTGAGCGGGGATGGCGCGCGGATCTGTACCTGAATGGGGCGCTATAAATGGTCCCCGGCAACGAAGGACGTCGCCTGTCTCCACCGCGGTGATTGCCGCGCGCAACTCCATGACCAGCGGCCGCAGATCCGCGAGCTTATAATTCCGGCCGCGAGGGTGGGCGACCCGGAGAGCTTCACCTTCCATGCGGTGCTACAGCTGCGCGGGTGTGTTGCGTGCTTCACCTAGCGCCTGCCCAAACATCTGTGATGCGGTGGTGAATGCCCCTGCCTGCCGAAGTGCTTTCGGACCCATGCCCAGGAAATCGTAGAAGGCCCTTCGCAGCCCACTGTCCGAGGCATAACCACACGCGGCGGCAATGCGTTCAATGCTGTGCCCCGTGTTGTCCAGCAGCTCCGTGGCAAGCAGGATCCGCATCCAGGCGAGCACCTGCCGCGGTGGGGGAAGTCCCTCTCGCTCGCACCAGCGCAGCAGCGTTCGCAGGGAGACGTGTAGCCTGCGCGCCAGGTTCTCCGCCTTCCCTCCTCCCGAAGCGATCTCCGCTGCAGCCTCCAGGATCGGGCGCGCACGCGCTGAAATCTTCGCCGGGAGAGCCCGCTCCAGCAGGCTCTGTAGGGGGCGCCCCTTCGCGTCGCGGAGGACGCGCGCGATTGCCACCGCATCATCACTTTCCTCTTCGATCAATCCCACCACCCCCCACGCCCCCAGCGTGCGCAGATCAGCGCTGCGCTCGGGCCGGATCTCCAGCGCGGCGAGTACTCCAACGGAGGGGAAATTCCGCAGCAGGTCCCGGAGCTCGGGCGCCAACTCCGCCTTCTTGCCCGAGCCCGCATATGGGTCGAGGATGACGAACGCGGCAGGGGAAGCTTCGCCAAGACGCTCACCCAGCGCTTCCCAGGAGGAAACCACCTGAATATCGAAATCCCGGCCGCCTGCCTGCTGGACACGTGCGCGGAGCCTGGCGTCCGGGTGGAAGACCAGCAGCGAGCGGGAGACTGCTTTCATAACATCGTCGTTAAATGATCGATTTCCGTCCGGTCAGGCTTGAGTGCCGCAACGGGTAGCGGTGCAGATTAATCGTGGGTCCGGCAGTCGCTCTCCGATTGCCTTTCTTCCCCCTCCTCCGGAGCCACGACGATGAAGCTCGCCCGTACGCTGCTTGCCGCTGCCGCCCTCTTGCTTGTCACTGCATGCCATGCGACCGATCCGATCGGGCCCGACACCCGCGTGCCCGATCAACCGATGTACGAGCAGGGTGGGCAGCATGGTTCAGGTGGATGAACCAAAGCTATGTGTGAACGGCCGCGACCGGCTCCAGCAGCGTGACGAATTCACGAGCCAGGACATGAGCCTGTGAGCTCGGCTGCTCCGACGATCTCCCGAAAGGTTCCGGAGCGTGGGTCACGCTCTGCACGGACGCACGCACCGCTTCCACGAGGAACTGAACCTGTGCCTCCCCCCGTTCCCCGGCGGCCTGAAGGGCGCGGGACGCGGCACGCTCCATACGCTCCCGATCACGTAGATCCGCGGCACCCTGTGCCAAAAGCACGAGCGCTTGTGCGGCTCCTTCTTCCGTGGAGTTCGCCTCGATTATCTCCCACGCCCGGGACCAGGCTCGATCGAACTCACTCTCATCGGAGAGGGCACCGGCAGCACGCGCAATGCTACTGAGCGTAAGCAGGCGTTCACGCCGCTGGTGAATATGGGGAAGCACTGCCCGGAAGACAGGAAGAGCACGGCTGAACTGGCCCTGGTTCATCCAGAAATAAGCGACGTCATTCGCCAGATTAGGTAATCTGGGATGGCGGGCGCCATACGAACGGAGTGCATTTGCAGCATGGATTTCGGCCTCTTGCACCCGGCCGCCATCATCGGCGATCGCAAAGAGGTCGTGGGAAGCCATGCCCTCGATTTCGTGGAGGCCACTCCTGCGAGCCGTCTTCAGCGCCGTAGTCAGGACCCGCCTCGCCGCCGGGAAGTTGCCCCGCTGCAGGTGCAGGTTGCCGAGCCCGATGAATGCCAGCGCGCGGGCCTTCCGGTCTCCATTCCGCCGCGCCACAATGATCGCCTGATGGAACCACGTCTCCGCCCGCGCGTACTCCGCCCGCCGCCGAGCCAGGCGCCCCGTCAGGTACGCCGCCTCCGCGTCTTCCGGGGCCGTCAGAGCCGCTGCCTGCATGAACGCGAGCGCGGTACCGAGCTTACCCTGCTCGTCCGCCCACATCGAGACCTGACGGCAGGCCGTGGCCAGCGCGTCCGCCGTGGCGGGCGTGGAGCTATCGAGCGCACGGGTAAGAACCCGGAGCGGCGCCTTCAGCGCGGTGTCCATCCCGGCCGCGCGGAGATCCGCCAGACGCCTGCGCTTCGCTCCAGGGAGAAAGAGCGCCGCGCGCTCCTCCGGCAAGACCTCCGCCCAGAGCAGCACGCTGCGGAGCGATTTCCAGAGCAGGACGCCCGCGGGGCCCTCGACCTCTTCCAGCACCACGGAGCCCCGGAACGTTTCGCCCCCGCCCCGGGTGAGTGGCGGAGGCGCGTACCGGCGTCGGCTACGCGAGGGAGACTGGGATGGAGTGCTTTGCATCTCTCGCTCGTTGAAGAAGACGGAAGCAATGCTCGCGACTGAAAGCCCAACCGCAATGGATCCCGCGGGTCGGTGATGCCGTGGTTGCCCGCGACCGGCTCCACGTACATGACCTCGTACACAGATTATATGGGATTGGCTTCGAGCGCCAGCCGCGGAAGGAAGGTCGGCGGAAAATAATCGAAAACTGTCCGATTGGGCTTTGGTCTTCGGAGCGGTAGAGTTGTAGCTTATGTGTAGTTTCATTGCTCCTTTTAACCCGGATCCTGCACGGGGGTGGTGAAATCGGCGGCGGGGTAATGCGAAACACCGCCTGAGGCCTTACGTTATCGGGACTTCCTGACAGAAGTTTCCCTGAACGCAGAGGCACCCAGACGGTGCGA
>JACDHR010000043.1 GCA_013820915.1 Gemmatimonadota bacterium | reverse complement strand
GGCGGCGCGTGAGGTGGCCGAGCACATCGGCTCCGTGCACCACGAGTTCAATTTCACCGTGCAGGAGGGGATCGACGCCCTCTCGGACGTGATCTACCACCTCGAGACCTACGACGTCACCACGATACGGGCCTCGACGCCGATGTACCTGATGGCGCGCCGCATCCGCGCGATGGGAATCAAGATGGTGCTCTCGGGGGAGGGCTCCGATGAGATCTTCGGCGGCTACCTCTACTTCCACCGCGCGCCGGATCCGCGCTCTTTCCACGAGGAAACCATCCGCAAGCTTGACCGGCTCCACCTCTTCGACTGCCTGCGTGCCAACAAGGCGATGGCCGCCTGGGGCGTGGAGGCCCGCGTGCCCTTCCTCGACAAGGAGTTCCTCGACGTGGCGATGAGCCTCGATCCGGCGGCGAAGATGGCCGGGCCGGGCCGCATGGAAAAGCACCTGCTGCGGGAGGCGTTCGAGGATGTGCTCCCCCACTCGGTGGCCTGGCGGCAGAAGGAGCAGTTCTCCGATGGGGTGGGCTACAGCTGGATCGATTCGCTGCGTGCCCATGCGGAGGCGCAGGTGAGCGACCGCGAGTTGGCGAACGCGCACTTCCGCTTCCCCCACAACCCGCCGGCGACCAAGGAGGCGTACTACTACCGCACCCTCTTCGCCGAGCACTTCCCGCTGGATGCCTGCGCCGAGTGTGTGCCCGGCGGCAAATCGGTCGCTTGCAGCACCCCGGAGGCGCTCGCCTGGGACGCCGCGTTCAACAGCATGGCGGACCCCTCCGGCCGCGCCGTCAAGGGAGTCCACGCGAATGCCTACTGATGCCAGGGCGGTCGAGCGGCCGCCTGCCTCGACAGCGGCTGCCGAGCTCACCCTCCGCCCCGCGACCGAGGCCGATACGGAGGAGATCATCAGGCTGGTGAGGACGAGCCTAGGCGAATTCTGGAACGTCGCCCTGAAGCTGCCCTTCGACATCCACTACTGGTCGTGGAAGCATCTCGACAACACCTTCGGCACCTCCCCCTGCCTGGTGGCCGAGGCGGGGGGCAAGATCGTCGGGGTCCGAGTCTTCATGCGCTGGCAGTGGCAGCTCGGCGGCCGGCACGTTCAAGCCGTGCGGGCGCTCGACACGGCAACGCACCCGGAGTGGCGCGGGAAAGGGATCTTCTCCCGACTTACCCTGGCGCTGGTCGAGGAGATGCGACGGGAGGGGGTCTCCTTCGTTTTTAACACGCCCAACAATCTCAGCCGACCGGGCTACCTGAAGATGGGGTGGTCGAGCATGGGCCGGGTCTCGCTCTGGATCCGACCGCTGCGGCCCATCCGGATGCTGCGCACCCTGCTCTCGAAGAGTCCCCCCGCACCCGCCGCGGGCGCCGCGCCCGGCGGCAGCCGGATCGGCGACCTCTTCCGCGAGCCGAGGCTCGAGAGCTTCCTGCAGAGTCTGGGGGAGGGGGATGGCAAGCTCCGGACGCCGCGCACCCGCGAGTACTTGCAGTGGCGCTACGGCGACATCCCCGGCGGAATCTACGACGCCGCCTGGGACCTCGACGGCTCGGAGGGGGCAGTGGTGATCTTCCGCCGCAAGAACCGGGGAGCGCTCTCCGAGCGCAGGTTCTGCGAGATCCTGGTGGGACCCGGCTCCGGCTCGGTGAAGCGCGCGCGCACCCTACTGCGCGAGCTGATGGCGAACACCGGGGTGGACTACGCCTCGGCGATGGCGGGAAGTGCTCGCGAGCAGCGACTGCTGCTCCGTTCGGGATTCCTGCCCGCCCCGCGCCTCGGCCCGATTCTCACTGTGCGGCCGCTGAACCCGCTGCCCGGCGGCGTCGATCCCCTCGACCGCTCGCGCTGGCGCTTCTCGCTGGGAGATCTCGAGCTGTTCTAGCATCTTGCATGGAGTGCGGAGCGTGACGACCATCACGATCACGCGTATCCGTCACAGCCACCGAGGAATTTCCTTTATGAGGCAGAACGTCCTGGGGCGCGTGCGCAGGGGCAGTGACTTACCGGGCGCCGCCCGGGAGCTGGACCCGCAGCGAATCGTGGCGCGGGTGGCCGACCGGAGCCGCCGCCGCCTCCCGCGAAGGCTGCGGAAGCTCGCGCTCAGAAAAAGGCTTGGGAAGCTCAGTCTCGTGAAGACGGCGCTCGTGGTGCGCCAACGCACTGGCAAATCGCTCCTGTCGCAAGCCCGCGAGATCGTCGCACTGCTACGGGGTCCCGGCTACCTTCGCCCTTTCGACTACTACGCCTACGAGCTCTTCGACGACCGACGCTACTCCTTCGCCGAGAAGCAGGAATTCGTCAGCTGGTCGTATAAGGTGCTGATGACGAAGCTGAACGACCCGGAGTGGACGGCCATCTGTGATGACAAGCTCGTGAGCTACGCCCTATTCCGAGGACTCGGCCTGCCGCACCCGGAAGTCTACGCCGTCTACCAACCGGGCGGTCGGACCTTCGGTTCGGTCCCCTGTCTGCGCACGCCGGAGGAGATGGCGGCGTTCCTACGCAGTGGAATGCGTTTTCCCTTCTTCGGCAAGCCCGTCCGGGATTGGCGCGGGGGTGGGGCATCGTCGGTGGATAGAATTGACCGCGACCGCGATGTCTTGGTCCTGAGTGGCGGGGAAGAGATCCGCGTCGAAGACTATGTCCGGCGCTGGCCGGTGGCTTGCTGCGCGGGGCAGAAACGCCGCACCCAGCGGCTGCCGGGCTACCTGCTTCAGGAGCGCGTCGTTCAGCACCCTCTCATCGAGAGGCTCGCGGGCGGCCGCGTGTGCACCTTGCGGCTGGTCGTGCTGCTCGGGTCCGACGGGCCGCGCCTCTTCCGGGTTTCATGGAAGCTCCCCGTGGGCAAGAACATTACCGACCACGTGATCGACACCTCTGGGAACATCAAGTGCTCCATTGATCCCGCCACCGGGCGGGTCGAGCGTGTCCTGCGCGGGCTCGGGCCGCAGGGCACAGAAATCAACGCGCTGGGGCACTATGGTACGCCCATCGAGGTTCATCCCGACACGCGGGAACGTCTTACGGATGTGCAGCTTCCGGAGTGGAACCGGACCGTTGCGCTCTGCCTCCACGCCGCAGCGGCCATTCCCGGGATCCGTTATCAGTCCTGGGATATCGCGATGGGACCGGATGGTCCATTGTTCTTGGAACTGAACCACCACGGCGGCATCCTCCAGGTGCCGGGATGCCGTGGACTGAACGACCCCGAGCTACGGCAGTTCATGGCGAGCATTGCGAGCCCATGAGGCCCACGGGACGCTCCAGCGACATCGCCCGCGCGCCACGTACCGGTCGCGGGAGGTTGCGTCCAGGTGCTCTGCGCCTGTAGGTTCCTTTGGTGCGGATCGGGAGGAGATCCCGCCGAACCTTTCGGGGTGGCTATGCACCGACTGCTGATCTTGATCCTGCTTTTCGTTTTCCTCCGCCTGCTCACGCTGGCGGAGGCAGGCGCATACGTGCAGGGGACGAGCGAGCCGGATGACTTCCTCGGCACCACGGAGGTCGACCATCCGGCCGAAGCGGAAGCAGTCGTATACGTGCTCGGCACGAGCGAGGCGGATTACGTCGACTACGCGGCCAGAGCGGCGTGGCAGCCGAACATCAACGCTCATCCTCGCGAGCGAATTGATCCCCTCACGAAGCATCATTCTGGTTCCAGCGCCGGAACTCCTCCTTCTGCACCTCCCCAGCCCCACGACAAAGCGCTCGAGCTACCCGGTATCATCCCGCCGCGGCTCGACCACCCCCCCTACTACGCGACTGCGCCACCTGCCCGGCGGTAAGCTGCGTTTCCCGCGTTTCCACCGACAATTGCTGCACCCCAGAAGCAACTGAGCCGCCAGGGAGAGATCTCGGGCGAGCGTCGGACCGCATTCTGGCGAACCGGTGAGAGGCGGGAGGATACTGGATGCCGGTGCCTACCATGTCCAGTTTTCCTCTCGTGAGAAATCAACACGCGGCCCGGTAATCACCCTACCGGCCGTGAACCTGCAGGAATGCCATGTATGCACCCGAGATCCACTGCACCTATGTTCCTGAGCTGCCAAAGCTCGCCTGGCTTGCCACTCTGGACCTCGAGACACTTCGGCTGGAGGTCCTCCACGGTTCCGCCGTCGAGATCGGCGACGGTTGGATCGTGGAGGGCGTGTGGGACGACGAGTTCGCGCCAGGGGAGTTCCACCGGAGCGATCATTTCTTCGGCAGCGGCATCCGGATCGATGGGGAAGAAGTCCATTTCGTCCCTTCAAGCGCGCTCGTAGATCGTCTGCTTTACGCGGAGCAGGATGGTCAATTGATCGTCTCCAACAGCCTTCCCTTGCTGCTCGCGGGAGTCGGGGCGAGACTCGATCCCGCTCACGATTATCTGCAGGAGTCCAGGACGATTCTGCAGGGCATCCGCGACTACAACCGTGAGTTCCGGGTTCAGCATCCGCAGCTACGTGCGATCTCGCAGCTCTACCACGATCGCCTCGTGGTCACGCGCGAGGGTAGCTCCTTTCGCTCGCCTCCAGAGCCCCCGCACATCGAGAGCTTCGATCATTATCGGGAACTCCTCCGTGGCGTCCTTCGGCGCATCCATGGCAACTACACTGCCCCGGAGCGCGCCCACCGGGTATCGGCATTCACCACCGTCTCGAGTGGGTACGATTCCCCGGCGGTCAGCACCCTTGTACGGGAGATCGGGGTGCGCGAGTGCTTCACGAGCTGCCGATCACGCAGCCTCATCCCCGCGTTCATCAGTCGCCACGCGGCTGTGGACGACGGTACTCCCGTTGCGCGCGCGCTCGGGATGCGCGTTCACGCACTGGATCTTGATCGCTCCCACGTGAGCGAGGATGAATTGTACTTTCTTGCCGCGAGTACAGTGGAGGCTGAGCTGGTCTTCCACTCCATGGCCAAACACATCGAGGTGGAGAGCGAGGTGGCGGTGGTATTTTCGGGCTACCACGGCGACAAGGTGTGGGATGTAGCCACGCACGGCCGCTACCTCTCCGATCAGATCGTGCGTGGTGACACCTCGGGTCTCAACCTCTCGGAGATCCGGCTGAAGAGCGGCTTCATCCACGTGGCGGTGCCCTTTGTCTTCGCGCGGCACATCCAGGATATCGTGGCGATCTCCAATGCGCCCGAGATGGAGCCCTGGAGGATGCACAACAAGTACGACCGGCCGATTCCGCGCCGCATTGTGGAAGAGGTGGGCGTGCCGCGCCAGACGTTCGGCATGCGGAAGAAGGCTGTGACCTACTACTACAATTATCCGTTTCACCCCGAACTGCGGAAGGACTTCTTCCGCTATGTCCAGCAGCGACTCGGGTGGTCGTCTGCCCCCGTCTACGCCTACGATCGCGCGAACCGCCTGGCCTATCCGCCACTGCTATTCCTGCATCGAACCAAGAAGCGGCTCGGTCTGCGTAGCCGTGCGCCACACCGGATCACCTTCTGGCGCGATCAGGATTTCTTCCACGACATGCACGTCTGGGCCGTGGAGACTCTGCGCGACCGGCTGGCCGGAGTCCTGCAGCGTGTCGAGCCGGCGCCTGCCACTCAGCTCCTGCCCTGAGAAGGCACAGCGATTGCTTTAGCACGCGTAACTATGCCTCTTCCCCAGGAAAAGCATCCTGAGCTGCCGCTTCCCGCCGCGATCCCGAATGGTAACCTCGCGAGGTTGCGAGCGGCTTTCGCCGATCCCTGGCGAAAGCCGCTGCTCCGTGTGTTTCTCGAGTTGGCTGAGGCTGCGTTTCGTACTCGTGGCATTCCTCGCTATTACGTCAAGCATCTGCTGTACCGCGCAGACGCGGCAAACTGGCGCGATTATCTGACCCCGCGAGAGGGGCGGCGGATCAGTTCGTTCAACAGAAATCGCTCGCGCATCCCGTTCCTGGAGAACAAGCTTCTCTTCCACTACCATTTTCGCGAAGCGGATGTCCGACTCCCTGTTTGCCTGGGATACAGCATAGGACCGGTATTTTTCTCCGATGAAGGTCCTCGCTTGTTGAGCAGTCCAGACGACCTGCTTCGACTCGGGGAGGCTCTCCTATCGCGGACTGGCTCTGCCGGCGTCTTCGCGAAGCCGATCGGAGGGATCCACGGAAAGCGATGTTTGAGGCTCGATTCCGCCTCCCTGCAGCCCGAGCAGGTCGAGAACTACTACGCCGACGTGTGCTCAGGCAGCTTCGTATTCGAAGAGGCGCTGGTGCAGCATGCACTCCTCTCCTCCATCTATCCCCATAGCGTCAACACTCTCCGGTTTATCACGTGGACCCACCGGGATGGCACGATCCAGGTTGTCTCCGCGCTGCTCCGGCTGGGCGCGAGCGGGAGTTGCACGGACAACGCCAGTGCCGGCGGCCTCTTTTTGAAGGTCGACCTGGAATCGGGTGCGTTGGCCCCCTACGCGAGAAAGTTCTACGAGTTCGGGGGGACCGTCCATTTCGCTCATCCAGACACGGGATTCGAGTTCTCCGGCTTTGACGTCCCGGATTTCGATTCCGCGTTGGAGATGACGAAAGTCGCCGCCGCACATCTTCCCTACTGCCTTGTCGGATGGGATGTGGCGATAACTCCGGATGGTCCGGTGCTGATCGAAGGCAATCACAATCCCCACATCTACGGTGCCGAGATTGCCGATGGTGGCTACAAGAAGAACCCGGTGTTCCGGGCATTCCTTCGCGAGGTGGGGATCCACTAACCGGGCCGAAAGGGGGCTCGACATCGGGCCTACATCATGCTCAACACCTCATCCGTGTGGCGCCCGAAGAGCGGCCCGTTGTTGAGCTGAAGGAAGTTGATCTCCTGGTACCTGAGATTGGACTCGATCAGCACCGGGGACCCTTCCGTGTCGATCGCGACATCCCAGGAGACCATGCCGCAGGCGGGAAGCCTGCGGTGGAGTGAAACCGCGAGACTGCACGCTTCGGCGTAGCTTGGAACCTTGAATCCGGCGAAGGCGCGGCGGGTGGTGGGATGCTCGGAGTACTGCCGGAAGTGCTTATCGTAGGCGAAGCGCTTCAGCCGCCCGTCCTCAGCGACTCCGCAGGAGATGCCACCTGCCGCCTGGTTGTCCACCTGGGCATTCTTCACCCCCATCCGCAGCACGGCCGAGATCACCACGACCCCCCTTCGCAGCCAGAACGTCACAATCCGCAGCGTGTTCAGAGATGCGGGATGGAACCCCGCCAGCGCCTCGTGCTGTCGCAGGAGCTTCTGGAAGAGCAGGTTCTCTCCGGCAGACGCGCCGAGCCCGTCCGCCAGAAACCCTTCGAGCTGGCCGGGAGAGAGGATCTGCACGTTGCGCCCGCCGCCGCTCTCGACCGACGGCTTGACGACGACGTGATCGCCAGAGCTGCGAAGCTCCTCCAGCAGCTCAGCGGCGCTGATGAGCTGATAATCCTTCGAGAAGAACCTGCCGTTGATGATCCGACCGAGCGTTGTCGGCACCGCCGCTCCCGCGAACAGGTTGTCGTACATGTTCTTGTCGGAGTAGAGCAGCGCTGTGGCACGCGGATTCACGCGGGGCTCGAGATGCAGATAAAACGCGTTCTCCGGGATGTACATCGCATCGCGGATGCCGCTGGCCGCGGCGTAGGCCACGTGCCAGCTCAGGTCGCGGCGAGGAGGGAAATGCCGTCGGAGGAAGGCTTCCGAGCTGCGCATGAAGCCTTTGTCGGCCTTGACCGCCGAGATCCTCGCCGGATCGATATGCCGTCGGATCCGCCTGATCTTCGACTGCAGCAGGATGGCGTGCACCACCTGGTGCGCGGTGCGCTGCACACTCGAAAGGGATTTCCGGACCACGGTCTTCACAGCCATTCGGGTATACCGATGAAGGTTCGATTGATCTCCGCTATGCTGCGCAGAGGCTGCCCGGCGCGACGGGAATCGTTGCAAGAGGCGTAAGGGAGTACGGAAAATCGGGGCGCATGCCTGCAATGACAAGACCTGAGAGCCTCTTTCCCGCCCCCGCACCGATTGCCGGTGGGGCATCACCTCCAAAGCGTAGCACGCGCGCCACACCATTGCGCGTTGCGCAACTCCAGTAGAGATTGCGCGCACTCTTTCCCTCGTCCGGTACGGTAGTGCATCGCGCTTGCCGGCGGAGGAGGGTGGCGCGTCGGGCATGCCTCGTGCGTAGCGCCCCCGCCGCTGAACGGGTGCTCTTGCTCCACACGATTATGGTCGGTCTGCTGATCACGAACTTCGCAACGGCGATCTGCCGGCGGATGCCCTTGCCTCCGCTCCGAGCGGCGCATCGCGCCAGTGCCGAGGTGCTCGCGTGAGCGCTGCCCTCTCCGCGCTGCCGGGAGCGCTGGTCATCTCGCTCGATTTCGAGCTGCACTGGGGGGTGCGCGACATCCACCCTGCGGAGGGGAGCTATCGGCAGGTTCTGCTAGCGGCGCGGGACCTGATTCCCGAGCTGCTCCGCCTCTTTGCGGAGTTCGAGGTTGCGGCTACCTGGGCGACGGTGGGCTTCCTCTTCGCGACCTCGCGGGAGGAGATTGAGCGGTTCAGCCCCCGCGTTCGCCCCGCCTACGCCGACCCGGTGCTCGATCCCTACAGCGAGCCCGTAGGACGCGATGAGGGTGAGGATCCGATCCACTACGCGCCCAGCCTGATCCGCGCGATCCAGGCGACGCCCGGACAGGAGGTCGCGACCCACACCTTGTCGCACTACTACTGCCTAGAGGCGGGGCAGACGAAGGAGGCCTTCCGCGCGGATCTGCAAGCTGCCCGCGCAATCGCCTCGAAACGGGGCGTCGATCTGCGCTCAGTCGTCTTCCCGAGGAATCAGTATAACCCCGCCTACGACGAGGTGCTGATCTCGAGCGGCATCACCTGCTACCGGGGCAACCAGCGGGGCTGGATGTACCGCGAGAGCACCGGTGAGATGGCGATCACCCGCGGAAAGCGCACCGGCCGGATGCTTGATTCCTACCTGAAGCTGAGCGGCGACACCGCGACGCCCTGGTCGCAGGTGCGGCAGCCGAACGGGCTCGCCAACGTCCCGGCAAGTGCCTTCCTGAGACGCTACCGCCCCCGGCTGCGGCGGTTCGAGCCGCTGCGGCTGGCGCGCATCCGCGGCAGCATGCGCCGCGCGGCCCGCGCAAAGCGGATCTACCACCTCTGGTCGCATCCGCACACCTTCGGCGTCCGCGTGGAGGAGAACCTGCGGTTCCTGCGGCGAGTGCTCGAGGAGTTCAGCGTCTGCCGGGAGCGGTACGGCATGCGCTCCCTCTCGATGGCGGACGTCGAGCGCCAGGTGGCTGGGGTGCTGGATCACGGACACGGTGCTTCCACGACAGCCCCGGCGGCCGCGCGGCCGCTCCAGCTCTCCTGAAGCGTCACGACTGCCATGCACGACGTACGCTCCGCGGGCACGCGGGAGATCGGGCTGCTGCACATCACCACCGTCCCGGTGACGCTGACCTTCCTCGTCGGGCAGATCGGCTACATGCAGAAGCGGGGGCTGGCGGTGCGCGCACTCTCCTCTCCCGGCGAGGACCTGGGACGTTTCGGCGAACGCGAGGGGATTCCGACGTACGCGGTCGAGATGCTGCGGCGGATCACTCCGCTGCGCGATCTGGCGGCGGTCGCGCGCATCGTGCGGGTGATCCGCCGCACCCGTCCGGAGATCGTCCACGCCCACACCCCCAAGGGAGGGCTGCTGGGGATGACCGCTGCGGCGCTGGCGCGGACGCCGGTGCGCATCTACCACATGCGTGGCCTTCCGCTGATGGGCGCCACCGGAGCCCGGCGCCGCCTTCTGCGCGCGACGGAGCAGGTTGCCTGCCGGCTGGCGCACCAGGTGTACTGCGTCAGCCACTCGGTGCGCGAGGTCGCCATCAGCGAGGGAATCTGTCCTCCGGAGAAGGTGAAGGTGCTGCTGGGCGGAAGCGGGAACGGCGTGGACGCGGGCGGACGCTACGATCCCGCCAGGCTCGACCCTGGCACGCGGCTGGAGACGCGGCGCCGCTTGCAGATACCCGAGAATGCGGTGGTGCTGGGATTCGTGGGACGCATCGTCCGCGACAAGGGGATCGTCGAGCTGGCGACCGCCTGGCGCACCCTGCGCGAGCGCCATCCGCAGCTGCATCTGCTGCTGGTCGGACCCTTCGAGCCGCAGGATCCCGTGCCCGCGGAGATCGAGGCCATGCTGCGGAGCGATCCGCGGGTTCACCTGACCGGCATGGACTGGGAGACGCCCCCCTTCTACGCGGCGATGGACGTGGTGGTGCTGCCCACCTACCGGGAGGGCTTCCCAAACGTGCCGCTCGAGGCCGCTGCCATGCAGCTTCCGGTGGTCGCCACCCGCATTCCCGGGTGCGTGGATGCGGTGCAGGACGGCGTCACCGGCACCCTGGTGCCGCCCCGCGACGCGGCGGCGTTCGAGGCGGCGCTGCAGCGTCACATTGAAGATGCGGAGCTGCGCCGCCGGTATGGCCGCGCCGGCCGCGAGCGGGTGCTGCGGGAGTTCCGCCAGGAGGCGATCTGGGAGGCGCTCTACCAGGAGTATCGCCGTCTCCTGCGCGCCAACGGGGTGACGGCCGCCGCACCGCGTATGCAGGGCGTCACCACCTGATGATCCCTCCTGCGTCCCGTCTTCGGCGGCGCGGCAGGGCGCAGACGACCCGAATTTCTTGCAGGATGAACAAGCCGATTCGTGTTTTCCACCTGATCAAGGGGTTGGGTCGTGGGGGCGCGGAGATGCTCCTCCCCAGCACCCTGCGGCAGTCGAACCTCGAGAGGTTCACCTACGGCTACGGCTACTTCCTCCCCTGGAAGGATGCCGCGGTGCCAGATCTGGCTGCGCAGGGGGCGGAGGTGGTCTGCTTCGAGGCGCGCAACAACCTGCAGATCCTGCTCTCCGCGCGCCGGGTCGCGGCGCATCTGCGCCGCTGGGGCGCCGACGTGCTGCACTGCCACCTGCCGATCGCGGGCGTGGTGGGACGCACCGCCGGGAAGCTCGCGGGGGTGCCGGTGGTGTATACTGAGCACGGCCCGATGGAGAACTACCATCCGGCGACGCGGATGCTCAACCTCCTCACCTGGCACTGGCAGAAGGGGGTGGTCGCGGTCTCGCAGGACGCCGCCGATTCCATCCATCGTCACACCCGCTCGGAGGTGCCCGTCCGGGTGGTGCTGAACGGCGTCGATACCGACTACTTCTGCCGTGATCCCCAGGCTGCCGCGGAGCTGCGGGCGGAGCTCGGCGTTCCCGAGGGTGCTCCGCTCATCGGCACCATCGTCGTCTTCCGCGCCCAGAAGGCGCTGCACCAGTGGCTGCACGCCGCGCGGCGCCTGAGGGATCTCCATCGCGATGCCCGCTTCGTCATCGTGGGCGACGGTCCCCTGCGCGAGCCCCTGCAGCAGCTCGCCGGGGAGCTCGGGCTGGACGGTGCGCTTCACTTCGCCGGGCTGCAGCATGAGGTGCGGCCGTATCTCTCCGCGATGGACCTCTACCTGATGTCCTCCGACTTCGAGGGGCTTCCGGTCGCCCTCCTCGAGGCGCTCTCCATCCGCCTGCCGGTGGTCTCCACCGCGGTCGGTGGGATCCCCGAGCTGATCGAGAGCGGCAGGAACGGCCTCCTGGTGCCGCCCGGCGATCCCGCGGCGCTCGCCGATGCCGTCACCCGGCTGCTCGCGGATGGCGCGCTCCGCGAGAGCATCGCCGCGGCTGGCAGGCGCACCGTCGAGGAGCGCTTCAGCGTGCGCCGGATGGTGGCGGAGCTGGAATCCCTCTACGAGGGGGTGCTGGCCCGCAACGGAAACGGGCATTGAAGGCCGGACGCAATCGGCATCGGACAGAAAGAAGGGATTCCACCTCAGCCGGAGGAAAGCGTGTCGCTCGTAGAACAGGTCTACCGCAGGATGCCGGTGCCACTGCAATCGGCGATGATCACCGTCCGTGGCGCCCAGCTCGTCCGGCAGCGCTACGGGCGCGCCTACCGTGAGCACAAGGCGGCTCTGCCGGGGTTGCTGGCGCAGCCATACGAGCGGCTGCTCGAGTATCAGCTCCGGGAGCTGCGCGAGCTGATCGGCTACGCCAAGGCGCGCTCGCCCTACTACGCGAGGACGCTCCGGAACGTTGATCCGGACGCAATCCGCTCCGTCGAGGACCTCGAGCGCTTGCCCGTGCTGGAGAAGGAAGAGCTGCGCGCCCACTGTGAGGAGGTCTACACGATCCCCGGCCGGGAGGCGATCGAGGCCCACACCGGCGGCACGACGGGGAAGTCGCTCATCGTGCGCTACAGCCGGCGCGACTTTCAGCACCGCATGGCCGAGCTGGACTTCTTCCGCGAGACGCACGGCGCGCGGCACGGGATGCGCCGCGCCTCATTCAGCGGCAAGCACGTCGTGCAGGAGGAGAGCCCGACGATCTTCTGGCGGACGAACCGGCTGCTGAACCAGCGCTTCTACTCTACCTTCCACCTCGCCCCGGAGAACCTGCAGCGCTACGTGGACGATCTGAACCGCTTCCAGCCGCAGGTCATCGACGGCTACACCTCCTGCATCGTGGATCTCTGTCAGTACGTGCTGAGCAGCGGTCAGCGCTTCGCCTTCACCCCGGTCGCCATCTTCCCCACCAGCGAAACCCTTTATCCGCACCGGCGTGAGGTGCTGCGACAGGCGCTCGGCGTCGAGCCGCGCGACCAGTACGCCTCCGCCGAGGGCGCGCCGCTGATCATCGAATGCCCCAGGGGAGAGCTCCACTACCAGATCCAGACGGGCGTGATCGAGACGGATGAGGATGGCGAGGCGCTCGTCACCAGCTTCTCGACCCACGGGACGCCGCTCATCCGCTATCGCGTCGGGGATCGCGTGCTCTTCAAGGAGGGGAGTTGCTCGTGCGGCTGGAACACTCCGCTGGTCGAGCGTATCGAGGGGCGCAACATCGACTATCTGATCTCCCCCACCCGCGGCCGGATCTACGCCTCGAACATCGTCAGCGCGGTGAAGGATCTGCCGAACTCCGTGATCCAGACGCAGTTCGTGCAGCGTTCTCCCACGCACATCCAGGTCAACGTCGTGGTGGACCCCGGCCGCTTCGGGGAGCGGCAGAAGGCGATCATCATCGACGAGGTGAAGCGGCGTCTCGGAGCCGAAATGGGGGTGGAGGTGGTCACCGTCCCCGTGATCGAGCGAGCCGCGAGTGGCAAGCAGCGCTTCATCGTCAATGAGCTGGTCTGAGGCGCGGCCGCTTCCTCGCGCGGGAGGTGGAGCCCGCCGCGGGAGCAACGCCGCGAAGCGGATGCTGGATGTGGTTGGCGCCGCGGCCGGTCTGGTGCTCCTCTCCCCTGTGCTAGCGGCGACGGCACTGGCCGTGCGTCTCCGGCTGGGTAGCCCAGTGCTCTTCCGTCAGGAGCGCCCGGGGCTGCACGGCCGCCCCTTCACGATGTACAAGTTCCGCACGATGCGGGACGGAGTGGACGCCGCGGGTAATCCACTCCCCGACGAGGCGCGCCTCACGCCGCTCGGCCGTTTTCTGCGCAGCACCAGCCTCGACGAGCTCCCCGAGCTGTGGAGTGTGCTGCGCGCCGACATGAGCCTGGTCGGGCCCAGGCCGCTTCTGATGGAGTATCTCCCTCTGTACAGCCCGGAGCAGGCCCGCCGGCATGAGGTGCGGCCCGGTGTGACTGGCTGGGCACAGGTCAACGGCCGCAATGCGCTGAGCTGGGAAGAGAAGTTCCGCCTGGACGTGTGGTACGTGGACAATCAATCATTTCCGCTGGACCTGAAGATCATCTGCCTGACTCTGTTCAAGGTCATCAAGTCCGAGGGTATCAGTCAGCCCGGGCACGCCACCATGGAACGCTTCATGGGATCGAGCTAGCGGACGATGCGACGACCTCTGATCGTTTACGGCTGCGGCGGCCTCGGCCGCGAGGTGGCGATGGCCGCCCGGGTGGGCTCGGAGCACGAGGTGGTGGGATTCATCGATGACAGTGTCGCGCCCGGGAGCCAGGTCCATGACCTGCCCGTGCTGGGGGGGGTCGAGGCAATGGAGCGGTACGATGCGGAGGAGCTCGGTGTATACGTCGCCATCGGGAGCATTCCGGTTCACCGTGCCGTGGTGGAGAGGATCTGGAGCCTTTCCCGTTCGCTCTCCTTTCCGAACATCATCCATCCGGATGCCACGGTTGACCTGGAGCGCGTGAGCTTGGGTATTGGCAACTATGTGGCCGCCGGTGCGCGCCTCACGGCGGAGGTCCGGATTGGCGACTTCAACATCATCAACCTGAACAGCGTCCTGGCTCACGACGTGGTGCTGGGCGACCGCTGCCAGATCAACCCCGGTGCTGTCCTCAACGGCCAGGACGTGGTCGGCGACGAGGTCGTGATCGGTGCGGGCGCGGTCGTCATGCCGCGCACCGAAGTCGGCGCCGGAGCGGTGGTCGGCATCGGCGCGGTGGTTGCCGGCCCGGTGCCGCCGGGCTGCACCGTTGTCGGCAACCCCGCACGCGTGGTCCGTCGCCCCTCCGCCCCCGATGGTTCGGAAGGTGAGAGCGCTCGGTCATGAAGCTGCACCACGTCGGCGTCATCGTGCCTGCCATCGAGCCTGCCCTCGAGCACTACCGCGCCGTGTTGCAGATGGAGCCCACGACCGCTGCGGTGTACGATCCGATCCAGGATGCGAAGCTGATCATGATCGAGCCCCCGGGAGGTGGGCCGGGTATCGAGCTGATCGAACCCGCCTCGCCGGCCTCGCCGGTCGCCAAGCAGGCCGGCGGTGGGGGCGGACTCGCCCACGTCTGCTATGAGGTGGATGACATCGAGGCGGAGGTCGCCCGCCAGCGGCAGGCGGGTGCTCTCACCGTACAGGCGCCGGTGCCGGCGGTGCTGTTCGGTGGCCGCCGGGTTGCGTTTCTCTACCTCCGGACGAAACACCTCATCGAGATGGTGGAAGCCGATAGCGATGGATCGTAAAGCGATAGAAACCCTGCTGGAGGAAGGACGGTTCGCCGAGGCCCGCACAGCGCTGATGGCGCTGGTCGAGGCCGACCGCAGTGCTGGCGCCCTTGCTTTCGTGAACCGAGGCATCGACACGCTGGCGGTGCGCTGGCCGGCGGGGCTCGTCGAAACCTCAGTCTACGTGCTCCGCTCGATCACGCTCGAGCCGCTGGCGCCGCGGCTGCGGGCCCAGGCGCTCCGCGACGGGCTCGACTTGCGGATCGCGTTCGGCGAGTACAACCAGTTCGAGCAGGAGATTGCGGGGCAGGGCGCTCTCCCCGCCGACGTGCCTCCCGACTTCGTGGTCGTTGCCGCTCGCCTGGAGGAGCTGGCGCCGCAACTGCTCCGGCGCTACGTCGGATTGGCGCCCGAGGAGCGCAGTGCGATCGCGGCGGAAGTGCTGGTACGAGTTGAGGGTTGGCGGGACCAACTCCGGCGGCGCTGGCCAAACGCCACGGTGCTGCTGCAGGGGTTCGAGCTGCCGGCCGGGGCGTTCGGTCTCGGAGAGAGCCGGGTGGCTGACGGCCAGCGCCGGCGAGTCCGGCAGCTCAACGACCAACTGGTCGAGCTGTGTCGCGCAAGGCCTGGCGTCTACTTCATCGATGTCGATGCGGCGATCGCTGAGATCGGACGACTACACGCCTACGACGCCCGCATGTGGGCGCACGCCCGGCTGCCCTACAGCGTCGAGGGACTGGACGCGCTCGCCGCCCTGCTGCGACGCTTCATCTCGGCGGTCAGGACGCCGCGCCAGAAATGCGTCGTGCTCGACTGCGACAACACGCTCTGGGGCGGGATCATCGGCGAGGATGGCCCGAAGGGAATCGCGCTGGGCCCGGACTACCCGGGGAGCGCCTTCGTCGCCTTCCAGGATGCGCTGTTGAATCTGCACGACCGGGGCATCATCCTGGCGCTCTGCACCAAGAACAACGAGGCCGACGTGCTCGAGGTGCTGGACCAGCACCCCGCGCAGGTCCTGCGCAGAGAGCATCTGCCCGCCATGCGGATCAATTGGCAGGACAAGGCCACCAATCTCACGGAGCTGGCGCGCGAGCTCAACATCGGGCTGGACTCGATGATCTTCATCGACGATAGCGACTTCGAGTGCGAGTTGCTCCGCAAGCAGCTCCCGGAGGTCCGCGTGATCCAGGCGCCCGCCGACCCGCTCCAGCTGGCGCGGCTGGTGGACGGGCTGTGTTCGCTCGATGCACTCGACTGGTCCGAAGAGGATTATCAGCGCGGCAAGATGTATCAGGCGCAGGCTGCCCGGGAGCGCGCGCGGGGGGCATTCGGTTCGCTCGACGACTATCTCCGCTCCCTGGACATGCGGCTCGAGCTGGCCTGGACTGACGTGCCCCAGATCGCACGGGTCTCGCAGCTGACCCGCAAGACCAACCAGTTCAACCTGACCACCCGCCGCTACAGCGAGCAGGAGATCGAGAGCTTCATCGCTAACGATTACGCGTACGTAATGCACGCGCACCTCGGTGACCGCTTCGGCGACCACGGCGTGACGGGCGTGGTGATCCTCGTCAGGGAAGGGAAGGCTTTACGGATCGACACCTTCCTGATGAGCTGCCGGATCATCGGGCGCAAGGTGGAGGATGCCATCATGGCCTGGGTGCTGCAGTTCGCTGAGTCGCTCCCCGGCGTCGAGCAGGTCGTCGGCGAATACATCCCGACCAAAAAGAACCAGCAGACAAAGGACTTCTATCCACGCCTCGGCTTCGAGGCGGACGGGGACCAGGGGCGCTGGCGCTGGCCGGTCGGCAGCCGGTCCGCGCCCAGCTATCCAGACTGGTTCACATTGACCCTTCCGAACAGTACCGCGACCGAGCTATGAGCAACAACGGGAAGATAGACCAGCTCCGCATCATCGTGGCCGAGATCCTGGGCATCGATCCGGCCGAGGTAACCGAGCAATCCGGGGTGGACCACACCGAGGATTGGGATTCCATGCGGCATCTGATGATCATGATGGAGGTGGAGCAGCAGTTCGGGCACCGATTTTCACCCGATGACCTCTCCGAGGTCCGGACGATCTCGGCCATCGCCAGCCGCTTGCCATGACTCGCCGCTCTCGCTCTTCTGTACGGTGATCGAAGACTCCACCCCTGTCCCGGTTGGACCGCGACAGGGGTGAGGCTGGTTAGCAGGTTTCTCTCACGGCTGACCGTGTGGCAAACCCGGCCAGACCCATCCGCCGAGAGGCGCAGTGACGGCCTCCGGACTCATCACAAGCTTCGCCCCTGCCCCGCAATCGCGGGGCAGGGGCGAAGTACGTCGGTGCTCCCACAGTGTTGCCCGTCCACCCCTGCGGGTGCCCATCGGCGCGAGCGAATGCTCGCG
>JACDHR010000294.1 GCA_013820915.1 Gemmatimonadota bacterium | reverse complement strand
CCCCCGAACGCTCCAGGCTGGCGGCCATCCGCTGAAGCTGCCGCGCCTGGCTCAGCAGCGCTCGGCCCTGCTCCTCCAGCGTATCCGCCATCTCCTGCAGATCCGCTGCACGCACCGCGGGCGAACGGCCCGGTGCGCCGCTCCCGCGGGTCTCACCCTGAGGCCGAGCTCCGCGGCTACTGCCCGTACCACGCCGTGTTGGCTCTCTCATGCTCCCTCTATCGTCGGTCTGTAAGCGGAAAATCCCGGTCCGGGGAACCCATGCACGATGTACACCATTGTAAGTAGCGGTAAAGGGCCGCGCTATGCCTCCCCGGGGCGGGCACAGAGCAGAACCTCCCGCGCTGGAGCCATCCTTGCAGCCCCTATACGATCGTGACCCGGGGAGCCGCATGCTCCTCTACCTTTCGTTCGAACCGGAGAAGAATCATCGCTACCATACGCACACGAACCAACGAGCAGATCCGCATCAGCCCCGTCCGCCTCATCAGCGCCGAGGGAGAACAACTCGGGGTGGTCCCCATCGAACTCGCACGAGACAACGCCCGTGAGCTGGGTCTGGACCTGGTAGAGGTCGCGCCCAACGCGCGCCCGCCGGTCTGCCGCATCATGGACTGGGGTAAGCATCAGTATGACGAGCAGAAGCGCGCGAAAGAAGCACGGAAGCGCCAGCACGTCGTCGACGTGAAGGAAGTAAAGTTCCGCCCCGCCACGGACGAGCACGATTTCCAGGTCAAGCTGAACAACGCGCGCCGCTTCCTCGAGAAAGGGAAGAAGGTGAAGGTCACCGTTCGGTACCGCGGCCGTGAGATGCGGCGCCCCGAGTTGGGCAGCCAGGTACTCGACCAGGTGAGTACCGCCTTGGATGACCTTGCAAACGTCGAAACGCGCAGCAACAACCTGGAAGGTAGGCAGCAGATCATGATGCTCGCGCCGCAGTAAGCCGAGCGCGAGCCTCTCGCCGGCCCCTTCCGTATCCTGCCCTCCACTTGTGCAGCGCGAGGCGCACCCGGTACAATCGCAGAATGACGGCTCATCCCGCTACCCGATCCCCGGCCCCGCGCTGGGCAGAGCACACCGTCGCCCCGGACGAAGCGGGGAGGACGGTCGAAGAGATAATCACCGGCCCGCTACGCATCTCGCGGCGGATGATCCAGAAGCTGACCCGTAGCAAAGGGATCCGCCTGAACCGCAAGCCCGCGTTCCTGGCGAGGAAGGTGAAGAGCGGCGATGTGGTGGGGGCACGCGTCACCACGGAGGAGGAGGTTGGTCTGGAGCCGTGGGCGACCGAGCTCGCGATCCTGCACGAGGACCGGGACATCCTGCTGCTGAACAAGCCGCCGTTCCTCCTCGTGCACCCGCTCTCGCCCGAGCACCGGGAGACGCTGGCGCACGGGATCGCGCACCACTACCTCCAGCAGGGTCTGCGCACGAAGGTGCGGCCGGTGCACCGTCTCGACCGCGACACCTCGGGCGTTCTGCTGATCGCGAAGACGGCCGTTGCCCACCAGCGGCTGGACCGTCAGCTCCGGGAGAGGACGATGAAGCGTGAGTACCTGGCCCTGGTCGGCGGCCTGGTCACGGAAGAGAGCGGCGTGATCGACGCGCCGATCGGGCGGGACCCGCGCCGCCCGCACCTGCGTAGGGTCCGCGCGGGTGGCGGAGACGCCGCGCGCACCCGCTACCGGGTGGTGGAGCGGTACGATAGCGCGACCCTGGTCCGGCTGGAGCTGGAGACGGGGCGGACCCACCAGATCCGTGTTCACATGATGCGCAGCGGGCATCCGCTGCTCGGTGACCGGCAGTATGGGGGGAGAGCACTCTCCCCGATGAGCCGTCAGGCGCTGCACGCCTCGCGGCTCGCGTTCCTCCACCCCGACACCGAGGAGCCGCTGAGCTTCGAGGCGCCACTCCCCGCAGACATGGCAGAGCTCCGCGACAAGCTCCGCCAGCCGCGGGTACCCTGATGTCGGAGAACCCCGCCGCACTCTCGCTCTTCGCCGTCACCGCGCCCGGCCTGGAGGCGCTCGCCGCCGCGGAGCTGGCCGCGATGGGGATCACCGCCAAAGCCGAGCCGGGCGGCGCGGCGTGGGAGGGGACGGACGAAGACCTCTACTCCGCGAACCTGCGGCTGCGCACCGCCAGCCGGGTACTCATCCGGATCGCGGAGTTCCGCGCGCGCACCTTCTTCGAGCTGGAGCGGCACGCACGCCGGATCCCGTGGGAGCGGTATGTGGATACGGGGCGGGCCGTCCAGCTGCGCGTGACCTGCCGCAAGTCGCGGCTCTATCACGAGGGGGCGGTCGCGCAGCGGCTGATGGACGCGGTGGAGCGTGCGGTGGGAACGCTGGAGCATGCGCCGGCGCCGCGCGACGACGATGCGGACGGCGAAGAAGATGAGGAGAGTGGGGAAGGGAGCGCGCAGCTCTTCGTCGTAAGGTTCCTGCACGACCGCTGCACCGTGAGCGCGGATACCTCCGGTGCGCTTCTCCACCGCCGCGGATACCGGCAGGCGGTGGCGAAGGCTCCGTTGCGCGAGACACTGGCTGCGGCGCTGCTGCTCGGCAGCGGGTGGGATGGCCGGGCGCCGCTCCTGGATCCGATGTGCGGTTCAGGCACCATCGCCATCGAGGGGGCGCTGATCGCGCGGCGGATCGCGCCGGGGCTGGCGGGCCCCGAGGAGCGCGCGCGACGCTACGCCTTCCAGGAGTGGCCGAGCTTCGACGCGAACCGCTGGGCGCGAGTCGTAGAGCGCGCGGCCGCGGAAGTCCAGCCCACTGCCGCGTTCGCCATTCACGGCTCGGATCGTGATGCGGGCGCGGTAGAGGCCGCGCACGCGAACGCGGAACGCGCCGGCGTGGCCGCCGATATCGAGCTGGGCGTGCGGCCGCTCTCGGCGATCACGCCGCCTCCCGGCCGCGGATGGCTGGTCAGCAACCCGCCCTACGGTCTGCGTGTGGGGGAGCGCGAAGGGCTGCGCAACCTCTACTCCGCACTCGGCCGGGTCGCGAAGCGGGAGCTTCCGGGTTGGACGCTGGCGCTCCTCTCCGCCGACCGCCGCCTGGAGGCGCAGGTGGGCGTCCCCTTCACCGAAGCGATCCGCACGCGCAACGGCGGGATCCCGGTGCGGGTGGTGGTCGGCCGCGTGGCAGAGTAGGCGGCCGCGAGAGATTACCGAACCTCGTGCTCGCCGTGGCGGGTTCCGGAGCCATCCGCCAGCGCATCGCCGTGGCGCTTCTGGGGAGAATCTTCTCCCCGCACCGCGCTCCGTGACTCCCGCACTTCGGCGCTGAGGCGTCGAAGCCACCCGTTCACGCGGTTGTCCGTGCCTGCCTCGCCAGCCGTAAGGAAGGTGTCGATTTCCCGCAGATCCGCATCCGATAGACGCTCGCTCATGCGCACATCCGGTTTCGGGATTTCCGGTTTCCGGCTCTTTTACGTAGCGCGGCAGATTGCACGAGGCATGCCGCCCGGTAATGTGCGCGGGTCTGTCATTCAGGCGACCTGCATCCGCAGCGGGCTGAGCTCGGCGCGCAGCTTCGAGAGCGCCTTCGTGCGGATTTGGGAGACCCTCGATTCCGTGAGGCCGAGGATCACCGCGATCTCCGCGAGCTTCAGCTCCTCGAAATAGTAGAGCGAGAGCACGGTACGCTCCTGCTGCTTCAGATCAAGCAGGGCCTCGCGCAGCAGCGCGGACTCCTGCGACATGTTCAGCGCGCCTTCCACGACCTCCTCGGTGTCGCCCACCAGCGAGTCGAGCGCGCTCACCGTCCGCCCGTGTACGTCGTGCCCCATCGGCGCGGAGAGGGAGACCTGCGAGGCGACCTCGGTATCCACCTCCCAGCGCCAGAGCGTCTCTATCGTGATCCCCAGGTGGGCTGCAATCTCCTTCCGCTCCGGTGTCCGCCCGAGATCGCGCGTCAGCTCCTCACGCGCGGTGGAGATGTCGCGCAGCTTCCGGCGCACGGAGCGCGAGACGTGATCCATCCGACGCAGCTCGTCCTGGATGGCGCCGCGGATCCGCGGGGCGGCGAAGGTGCTGAACTTCACGCCGAACGACGCATCGAAGCTGTCGATCGCTTTCATGAGCCCGATCGAGCCCGCGCTGACCATCTCATCGAAATCGGCGTCCGCGCGGTAGCCGTTATAGAGCTGGCGAGCAACGTGGTGAACCAGGCCCAGGTGCTCCTCCGCGAGACGCCTGCGAGCGATCAGTGCTTCATCGCTCGTGCTATTCGCCTGCAGCTTCTTTGCTTTCATTGATAAGAACTCCCAGGGGGGTCACGGCTCTGCCGGCGGCGCACGCAGCGTCTCCAGCTCGGCCAGAAATCGAACTGCCGGGCGCCTGTCTGCAGTGCTGCAGCGGGCTTTCCGGACAGGCGGCTGGTGGAGCCGCAGCGTGACATCTCCAGTGGAGGGGGAGCGTCCGTTCCGATGCCTGGGGAGAAAGCAATCGCCGTTCCGTATCTCGCCGGGAGCCGAAAAAGAACCTATCCATGTGATCCGCGCTTTATAACCTGTTGCCTCTACACAACATATAGAATTAATACGGCTATACGACAGCGGACTCATTCAGCGGGGAGCAGTGGATGGGATCGGCCAATCAGGAAGAAATTACTTACAGATATGGGATTCTTTTCCGGTTCGCGGGGATGCGTCGTGCTCCGGATTTGATGACTCGCCTGGAGTGGGTAGGTCCGCGAGAGGCGGGTCTGCCGGGCAGGGGGGCGCGGGAGGGGATAATTCCCCCTCCCACGGCCCTCCCGCGGCGGATCAGATATGCAGAGCGTGCCCGAGCGAAGCGAGCGCCGCCTCGCCCACCGCTTCGGAGAGCGTTGGGTGCGGGTGCATCGCGCGGTCCATCTCCTCGACCGTAGTCTCGAGATGGCGGCCGACGACGAACTCCGCGATCAGCTCGGTAGCGTGCGGCCCGACGATGTGAGCGCCGAGCAGCTCGGAGTACTTCTTATCGCGGATGATCTTGACGAAACCTTCCGTATCGCCGGCCGTGAGCGCGCGGCCGTTCGCCGACCAGGGGAAGACGCCGACCTCGATCTCGCGCCCACCCTCCCGCGCCTGCTCTTCCGTAAGCCCCACGGAGGCGACTTCCGGGTGGCAGTAGGTGCAGTTCGGGATGTTCTCGTAGTTGATGCCGGCGTGCTCGTCGCCGTGGATCGCCTCCACGCACGCGACCCCCTCATGCGAACCCTTGTGCGCGAGCAGCGGCGGGCCGGCCACGTCGCCGATCGCGTACAGGCCCTGTACCGGGGTGCGCAT
>JACDHR010000293.1 GCA_013820915.1 Gemmatimonadota bacterium | reverse complement strand
TTCCTGCACCGATGCGATGAGTTGTACCACCTTCTCCAGGGCCGTCCGTGAGGCGTCAGTCGCAAGCTCCTGGAAAAAAGCACTCGCCTGTTCCCTTTCCGCCTCCCCCTGGTACGCCGCCAAAGTTTCAGCTTGGATTTGTAGCAGATCGTTTCGCGCGCCAGCCTCAATGTCAGGCTCGCTGCGGATGGTAGTCAATGTTTGCAGGTATGCGGGGGTGTCTAGCCCTTTCAAATGAGCCGCAAGGGTCGGCTGGAACTCGGCGTGACGGGCAATCGTCTGCAGCAGCAACGCACTGCCGTAGTAGGCGCGCAACTCTTCCATATCACGTTCCACGCATGCGCGTGCTAATCCATCGCTCACACCGCCGCGGTGACGGGTAAAGTCGACGTAGAGTTGGGGCTCCACGTTCCCGTTCAAGTCGTGTCGCATGGCTGCGGGAAGCTCGCCCGTTCGAGCGAGATCAGTCGTCGCTGCCATCAGGCGCACGGTGTACACGAACATGTGCAGGGTGATCAAAGCCATAAACCCGCGGGTCAGCGCGTAAGGAGGCAGTCGATCACGGTACGCAAGCGGGTACAGGAGCAGATCCTCTCCGATCTCCGCCGCCGATCGCGGGAGGGCGGGGTCTGGTGCCTCCGAACGGTCGACCTTTCCTGCTGAAGTGGCGGTGAAGCCGTCCAAGAAGCAGAGTCCGAGCAGAGTATGGATATCTAGTTCGGTTTCACCATCATAGGTGCCATCGAACTTGGCTCCTTGGGTGTCGATGACTGTGCCGGGACCAAAGGCACGGATGAACTCCTGAGCGAGTGCTGCGCGTAATGATGGAAGATCGCCCGAAGTTCGGAAGGAATTGAGAAGCGCGCGGTACACGAACCGGTGTACATTTCGCTGTCGGCTGCTCTCAGCCGGAAAGCCCGGCTTGTATGCGAGCACGGTGAGCGGCTGTACGTACTCGATCTGCTCGCCACCCTTGCCGCCACGTCCGACGCCGCCCATCCGGATTACACTGGAGCGAACCCACCGCTCAAGAAGCCGTTTCCCGGAATCTTTATCAAACCCCTCAAGTCTCTCATGTTCGGCCAAGGCCGTTATGTATTCGTTGAGCTTCTTGGGGTCATTTGCGCGAGGACCTCGCTCGCGTCCCTGCGTTACCACCAGGTGGAAAAGGGCGGGAAGCAGGCGTTCGACGTCAAAGTCGTTCATCTCGACTGCAAAGAGTCGGTCAAAGCGCGCGGTACGGAGGTGCTTCGGCAGTACAACGTTCATGCGGGGTTCGCCTCCAACTTTATGGTTCCGCCCTGCGCTCTAACATGCCACGCCCGTTGGGCACCCTCGAGTAGTATGACATCGCGGGTAGCTTGCCCGAGCAGGCGATTCCTGTAGATGATGAGCTCTTCGGCAAGCGCACTCTGTTCCTCAGGCCCTGGCAAGTACCCGTCTGCCGCGCGCATCACGAACTCAAACAAGTCCAGCCCGATGTTGAGCTGTGCCCCACTTGGTAGATGCCGCAACACAAGGTGATCCGGTGTGTCCTCGATGAGCGGGTCTCCGAGGGACGGCGGAGACACTTGAAACTGGGATGTAGGAAAACGTTTGACGACTGTTACACCTTCACCCTCTGCCATACGAAGTGCGAGCCCATTTCTGGCAGCGTCGAGAGGCACACCATTGGCGCGAGAGATGCCCTGCAAAAGCGAGGAAAGCAGCGGGTCCGCGCCGTCCGTCGGTTTAGTGGTTTCGGTATCGCGGTGGCGCAGAGAGTCTACGAATGCCGCGAAGTGCCGGTACGGGAGGACCTGCGTGGGCCCAGGGAGATGTTCTAGGTCGGCGGCCTCGAAAGCATAGCGTCGCTTGAGAACGGCTACCGCTTCGGCAGCCGGAAGGGTATCGAAGCGCGCGGGTATCGCGGGACGCTCAGCTGCAACGGTAAACGTGCTGGCAGCTATGTGCGAATCATCCCGGTGCAGGTATAACCACCGGTCGAGCTTCGGGGAGGCAACCCGGGCCGGGTCGAGCGACCGCCACTCATCCAGTAGCAGGTCGGGCTGCCCTACGCCCGAAAAGATGGCGTCAAAGTAGAGGCGGGTCGGATCGGCCGCAGGGACTCTGCCAGCACCCCGCTCGCTGTGCACCTCCTCGCAGCTCAGATCATGGGTGATAAGAAATGCTAGAGCAGACCGGAGATCACGCACCGTCGCCCGTCGCTCGCGCCGGAGGTGGGCAACCAGCAGCGCCTGGTGGAGCGCACCACGTACAGGTTTCAAAAGATTTGTGTCCCGCAGTGAAAGGGCATTAAGCCGCATGGGACACTCGAGTCGAGCCACACAGCCTTCACAAACCTCCCAACGTTCCCGCGCGACAAACTGGTCGAGCACGCCACCGGCAAGGCTCGGACGGTCCGGTGCCAGCCCCACCAGCGCCCGCCGTTTAAGATCGATGAGCGCCACTTGTGGATCCCCTGCGTCGTGACCCGAGAAGATACGCCGACGGAGGCGAGACCATAACCAGGCATAGCGATGACCGTGTCGCTCGAAGAAGTCCAGCAACCGCCCGTCATTGGCGGCAATGATTGCGGTGAATAAAGAGCTTTGCGGTTCAGACCCGGCGAGTGGAGCCAATGCCTCATTCAGGAGGTCGTCGGCACTCCGGTCGCCCGCGGATTCGGAGGCGTCGTAGACGGCTGCGAAGGTGTGGCCTGCGTTGATCACACTCCACCCCGCCGCATCCTCCTGAGCGACTTGCGCTCCGCCGCGGAGCAGCGCACCACGCACGCGCTGGATGAATGCAGTCTTCCCATCGCCGGGATTTCCGCTCAACACGACCAGCCGGTAATCGCCGTTTAAGATTCCCGGTAGGAGCTCTTCGTCGAGGCGAGTCGGGACGTAGGTTTCAACTGCGAAATCAGTGTCCAGACCGCGATTGTCGGCGTTTCCGACCCTGCTGTTGCGGTACGCTCCCCGAAGTGCTCGCACCTGCGGGTTAATGCGTGCTTCGCCCGGGATCGCTACGGGGCTGCCTCCGGCACGGAGGCCCGCGTCGTGAACGGATTCGAGCATCTCCCGAGCGGTCTGCGGGCGGTCACGCGGGTCCGGTGACGCCGCGAGCAGCAAAGTGTCAAGCAACAACGTGCCGAACTGAGCCCGCTCAGCGTCCGTTGGCCGATCCGACACCGACTTCTTCGGGACACCGTCAACGATCGCGTAGGGCAAGCGCCCGGTCAGCAGCTCATAGACAACTGCGGCGAGCGAGTACAGATCCGCGGCCACGGACCAGGACCCACCCCGCTCTACCTCAGGCGGACGATAGCGGGGGGTTCCTACGGCGCTGGTGGCCTCCAAGCCAGTGGTTGCCAGGCCGAAGTCGATGAGCCGAATGGGCAAGGTATCATCCTCAGGAGCGAGGATGTTTCCGGGTGACACGTCGCGGTGCAGAATCCCATGCTCGCCGAGATAAGCGAGCGCGCTGAGCACATCATCCAGTACTCTCAACGCGAGGTCTCGGTCTCCTCTGCGGCTGCTGAGTAGGTCCCGGAGCGGCAACCCATCGACGTACTCCAGACATAGGTGAAACGGGTGGTCCGCAGGCCGAACGTAGTACACTCTTGGCAGGTTCGGATGGTGCAGGTCCAGCAGTGCCTTGAGTTCCGCACCGCGCACACGCTCAATCAGCTCGGGATTGTGAATGGCTTTCAACACAAAGCGACGCCCAGCGAGCTCGTCATCTGCCAGATAGGTGACGGCGCTCCCCCCGCGGCCGAGTGCCCGGATAATTCGGTACTGATCCGCGACGAGTTCACCAGGTTCGAGTTCCGTTTTCGGTTGTGGTTTCTGTGGCGGCGGTGTAAGTGCCTCGATTACATCCTCAACACTGGGTCTCGCCCGTTCATCCTCTGCAAGGCAGCGGGCAAGTGCGCGGGAGGCACTCAGTGGCAAGACAGCATCGGCCTCCGCAAACAATGCCTCCGGATTGGGAAAGGCAGGACCCTCTTCTTCAGGCTCCTGCCCAGTGATCCAGTGGAGGAGCGACGCGGCGAGCCCATAAACATCGCTCGCGGGTTCCGCGAAATGGAGCCCAACGCCGCACTCCGGGGCCTGATAGCGGTCCGTGGTGTCCGTGAGCTCCGGATTGTCGGCGATCGTGTGCTCGCCGACAATCCGAGCATTAAGAAAGTCGGAGAATACAACGCGCGCGTCCGAGTGGAGATGAACCCGATCGGGATTGAGTGCCCGGTGGAGGACCCCGGCTCGATGCAACTCGGCCAAGCCTTTGAACGCGTCTCGCGCGGCGGGGAGCACCTGCTGAGGTGTGGGCCCGCCTGCGGAGCGATCGGCTCGCAAGCTGCGGCCGGGAACGGGATGGACAGGGTAAACCCAAAACTGTTCCTGGTCCCATGAGAAGCGCGGATCGACCCGTGGAACCCTGCCCGTTTCTGCTAAAGCCTGTAACGCTTTGTAATCTCGAAGAAGTGCATTCTCCGTCGCCGCGCGGACATCCGCGTTCTCAGTGCCAGGTATGGGAACTAGCTTCAAGACACGCTCCGAGCCATCAACATCTTGTGCTCGGAACGCCCGAATCGAGTTGTGCGGTGGTAGCACCTCTAGCACCTTGTAATCCCGGATCTCACGCGGTATTGCTGGACGATTTGCGAGTTTGGTCAGCAAATCGATGCTTCGATCCCGAAATGGCTTGATGGACCCAGACTCGGGCTGAAGCCGGTCATCCCGCTGCAACTGCTCGGCGCATTCGTCCAGTCGAAGTACGTGCCCGACCCGCGGTTCATGTACGAACAGCCGGGCCTGCTCGGACGACAGCAGAACGCGGGGGTGCACAAAATGACTGGTCAGCCGGTCGCGGAGCATAGGTACATTCCCCCGGAGGTACCCCGCGAGTCGTTTTGCTACGTACTCCGCGGTGCGGAGCGGGCTCGCGAAGCTTTCGCTGCCTCGTAACACCCACCCGTTCTCGTTCCCGTGAATCGGGCCGGACCAGCTCTTCTCCTCCAGGACGAATACTGCCCGTTCGGCCACGACGATGAAGTCCACCTCGCGGACGGATCGATCCGGGTTGACTAACTCTTTGTTGCAGATGACTACCCAGGAAGCAGGCAACGCCTGCTCCAGGAGGGCGGCAGCGCGTTGCTCACCCGGGCCGACAAAGTCGCCGAGCTTGTGCAGTTTCGCCATGCTCCTCCAGTTTGGAACAGCGGTAAACGTTTCCCGATCTTCTCTCTAAGTTTTACTACATATGCAACCCGCGTGCCAGAGAACTATTGGAACTTGGCTTATTCACCAGGGGATAGCCG
>JACDHR010000292.1 GCA_013820915.1 Gemmatimonadota bacterium | reverse complement strand
CGCCAGTGGTGAGTGCGCGAGCGCGCCGACGCCGCTGCCCAGCCGCTCGGCTGCCCTCTCCGGGAGCGCCGTCACCAGCGACTGCAGGGCGCGCGCAATGCCGTACTCGGCGCGGTGCTTCCACCGTGAGCGACTCACCGCGCCTCCGCGACCACCTCGGCCAGCAGCTCCTCGTGCCGGTCGAGCATCCGCTCGAGGGTGAACTCCCGCCGCACGCGCTCCCGCCCTGCCCGACCCATGCGCGCCCGCAGCTCGGGATCATGCAGCAGCTCGAGAATCGTTTCCGCCAGTGCGGGGGGATCACGCGGAGGAACCAGGCGCCCTTCGATCCCGTCGGTGATCAGCTCCGGGAAGTTGCTCGTGCGCGTGGCGATCACTGCGGTGCCCGCCGCCATCGCCTCCGCAACGACCAGTCCGAAGCCCTCATAGTGCGAGGGAACCACCAGCAGATCGAGCGCGCGCATGATCGCCGGTACGTCCTCCCGGAAGCCGAGCCAACGCACCCGTGGCGCCGCGGCAAGTCGGGAGCAGAACTCCGCTTCCGACTCGCCCCTTCCCACCACCACCAAGTGGGCCTTGGCATGCTCCGCGGAGACCGATTCCCACGCGGTAGCAACGTCGAAGATCCCCTTCCTTTCCTCCATCCGCCCCACAAACCCTACGGCGAGCGCACCTCGCGGAAGGGGAAGCTCGGCCTCCGCACCCTCGCTGTAGCGTGCGAAATCGATCCCGTTGGGGATGAGCACCACCCGCCCCGGTTCCACCCAATCTACCGAGGCAAGTAGGGTACGGCGCGTAGCTTCCGAGTTGACCACGTGCCGAACCGGCACCCATCTGAAGTAGATCCGGTAGTCCGGGCGATTTTTGTACGGCTGGTCGACCTCCTGTCGATAGATGACGGGAATGCCCGTCGCACGTGCGGCTATGCCGGTGAAGCGAGCATCCTTGAAGGTGTTCACGATGACAACATTCGGCCGGTGGCGGCGAAGCGCGCGCCAGGAGCGCCAGAGGGCGCGGGGGTTCAGGTCGAAGCCGGAGAGCATCGGCTCATGGGGAAGCTCGCCGCGCACGTGCTCCTCGAGCGCCGAGCCAGCCCGGCAGAACACCACCACCTCGTGGCCGCGGCCGCGGAGTCCTTGCGCGAGCATGTAGGCGATGGCCTCCCCCCCGCCCCAGCCTTTTCTGCTGTTGCTGATGACCACCTTCATCGGTGGCGTCAGCGAGGCTGCCATGCGTAGAGATAGCCGAACGGCGAGCGGCCGTTCCACCGCAGCTGTGTTCGGAAACCCGCGTCCTGGAGCAGTGCTTCCATTGCGCGATGGTCCAGCCGGGAAACGTTGTCATGGAACTCCATGGCGATCTGGCGCACGCGACGCAGACAGGTCCGCGGCGTCGTCTCGAGGATCGCGCCTTCGGCGCCCTCGCAGTCCAGCTTGAGAAAGTCGATACTTTCGAGGCGCTCGTCCTCCATGATCTGCTCGAGCGTGACCGTCGGCACCTCGACCCACTCGGCCAGACCGCCCTGGACGTTGTGGTCGAATAGGAGGTGCCCCCCTCCGATCTCGCTCAGGTACAACCTCGCACTCCCGGCGACGTCATTCACCGCCGCCCGATGCACGACGACGCGCTCGAAGCCATTCTGCCGGAGATTGCGCTCCATCACCCCCTGGCCCGCACCGTGTCCGGAGACCGCCGCCCTGAAGAAACGCTTCCATGTGCAGGCCGATGTTGAGCGGCGTGGGCATGTAGAATCTCTGGCGCAGCAGTGCGAAAATCTAAAATGCATAGAGAAACTCATGATAACGCTCGGCGATGCACCGGATATGAAACGGGCGCGCCGCCTCGTAAGCTGCGGCACCGATGCGCCGGCGCAGCTCGGTGTGTAATCGGCTGTCGGTCACCTCGCGCGTGTTGCCTTCTGTACCGCTCGGAACAGGACACGCTCGTATTCCTCTACAACGCGGTCGCTGGAGAAGCAACGCTCGACGTGCGCGATGCCCGCTTGCCCCATCCGTGTGCGCAACGTCGCATCGGAAGCCAATGCGACGATCGCCTGCGCAAGGGCCACGACATCGCGAGGAGGAACCAGGCATCCAGTTTCCCCATCGACCACGACCTCGGCCAATCCTCCCGCACACGTAGCGAGCACCGGCTTGCCGGCAGCCATGGCCTCCGTGGCAACGAGACCGAACGGCTCCTCCCAAGAAGGCATCACGACCAGATCCAGAGCTTTCAGGATCTCAGGGATATCCCGCCGGAAGCCCAGCCACCGCACGCGTGGTGCGTCCCCCAGTCGCCGTTTCAGCTCCTTTTCGTAATTGCCTTCCCCGGCAATTACGAGATGCAGATCTGGGTGGTCCGGTGCTAACCGGCGCCATGCAGCCGCCAACTCTGGAAGGCCCTTCTCGATCACCAGGCGCCCGACGTATCCTACCGCCACAGCTCCCGCAGGAAGGCCGAGATCCGCTGCCGACGCACTGCGGTACGGTTCGGGGTTGATGCCGTTGTAGATCGTGCTCACATCGTCCTCCGTGAGCCACGCGCCGCTGCGCAGCATGATCTCGCGATTTGCCCGTGAGTTCGCCACCCAGTGATCGGGAAGTCGGTCGAGCAGCAGGCGCCGGTGCGGAACGCGACTGAAAGGCTCGAGTTCCGCTCGATGCGCAACCACCGGAATGCCCGCCAGCTTCGCCGCGGGAGCTGTAAGGCGAAGATCCATGCGGACTAGGCTCAACACCACGTCTGTCCGGTGCCGCCGCAACGCCCCGATGGAACGCCAGATTGCCGCCGGTGGAAAGTCGATCCCATAGAGAACGGGTTCGCATGCGAACTCGCCGCGTAACTCCTGATGCAGAGCCGACTCGGGCTTACAGAATAGCACGACCTCATGCCCCCGCGCCTGCAGCCCGCGTGAAAGGTCTACGGCCAGCGTGGCGGCGCCTCCCCAGCCCTTGCGCGGGCTCGACATCGCGATGCGCACGTCACCGCTCCGCCGCTGATTCAATCAACCCCTCGTACGCGTCCAGCATGCGATCAAGGGAGAACTGTCGCTCGACTCGCGCCTGCCCCAACCGCCCCATCCGTTGCCGAAGCTCGGGATCACGCCCCAGCCGGAGAAGCGCGTCCGCCAGTGCCGCCGGATCACGAGGCGGAATCAGCAGCCCCTCCACCCCATCGTTGAGTACCTCCGGAAGGGCAGCCGCCCGCGCTCCCACCACGGGCACACTCGCCGCCATCGCCTCCACGGCAGCCAGACCGAAGCCCTCCATCGTAGATGGAAACGCCAGGACGTCCAATGACCGCATGATCGAAGGAACATCGCGCCGGAAACCAACCCACTGCACGCGATCGACGTCCGCAAGGAGCGCACGCATCTCAGCCTCCATCTCTCCCTCCCCGACCAGCGCCAGATGTGCATCCGGTAGAGCACGCACCACCCGCTTCCACGCCTCCGCCACTGTGAGCACGCCTTTCCACTCTACAAAGCGCCCTACGAACCCGATGACGAGGGCTCCCGGTGGAATCCCTAGCTCCGCGGGCTCCGCCTCCCGAAATGGACGCGGGTCAATCCCATTGTGGATCACGGAAGTATGCTCAGGATCAATCCAGGGGGCGGAATCCAGCAAGATCTTCCGAGTGGCATGCGAGTTCGTAACGATGTGCTGAGGAAGCACACCGTAGAGGAAGCGGTAGTGCGGGGTGCCACGCAGGGGACGAGCCATTGCCCGCCGCACGACCACCGGCACCCCTAGTGACCACGCCGCAAGGGCGGCCGAGCGCATGTCCTTGTTCGTGGTCACCAGCATCACCTGCACACCGTGCCGCTGGAGCACCTTACGGGCGCGCCAGATGCTGCGGGGATCCCAATCAATCCCACGCAGCACCGGCTCCACCGCGACCCGGCTCTGAAGGCGTTCCAGCGCGGGAAACACCGGCCGGCAGAGGAACACCACGTCATGGCTGCGGGCTTGCAGCTGCTCCGCCAGCACAGCCGCCATCGCTTCCTGCCCGCCATAGTTGCGGGCTGTGTTCGCGATCGCGATTCTCAACCGCCCTCCAGAAGCTCCCGGTAGACCGCCTCAATCGCACCTTCGTGGAATCGTCCGCGCAGCACGTCGCGTCCAGTCCCAGTCAGTCGCTCCTGAAGGATTGTGCTCATCGCTCCAGCGCCAGCGAGCCGGCTCCGCGGCGCATTGTCGTCTCGAAAATGTCGAGCGCCGCCGCGGTGACTTCGGCAGGCGTCAGAGCGTCGATGCCTCCCCTGCCGTCCGCCGTCGGCTCGGCTCCCTCGAGATAGCGGTGGAGGGAGCCCTGCGAGGTATCGCTCCAGGTCGGCCCCATCCCGTGGTGGATGATGCAGAGCGTGGGAATCCCGGCCGCCGCGGCTACGTGCAGCGCGCCACCATCGTTGCCCGCCCAGAGGGCGCAGCGCTCGTAGAGGGCGGCGAGTTCCGGAATGGTCGTGGAACCGTAATCCCATACCGCCGGATGGCGCATCCGCCGCGCCACCGCCTCTGCCTGTGCACGCTCGCCGGGGCCGCTGGTGAGCAGCACCCGTGCGCCCGCGTCAGCAAGGACGTCCGCGACCACCGCCCACCGCTCCGCACCCCACTGCTTGACCGGCAGCTTGCTGACCGCCGAGACGGCGACCACCAGATGATCTCCCATCAGACCATGGCGCGCGAAGATCTCGTCGGCGCGCGCCCGCTCCGGCTCGCCGACCGCTGCTTCGAGGCGCACGTCCGCCGTTGCGGGATCGACAGTCACACCGAGGGGGGAGAGCAGGGCGAGCTTCTGCCGCGGCTGGTACACCTCGGTCGATACACGCGGCACGAGGTGCGTGTACGCGAGGTTACGCGGCCCGCGCTTGCGGATGCCGATCCGCCGCGGCGCCCGCGTCGTCCATGCGATCCAGCAGGTACGCGGGTGGGATTGGAAGTCGAGCACTGCGTCGTACTTCCGGCGGCGCAGCTCGCGCAGCATCCGCCAGCGGGCTCCGCGCTCCGCCGGCCAGACGAGCACCTCCGCGAGGTGCAGACTACCGTTCAGCGCGTGCGCGCCGGTGGCGCCTGTAAGGAAATCGAGCTGCGCCTCCGGACACGCCTGCTTCAGCGCCCGAACCGCCGGCGTGCAGAGGAGCACGTCACCCATATTGCGGAGCTGCACCAACAGCACCCGGCGCAGACCGCGACAGGGATCCATCGGCCGGCTCATCGCGAGCGCGCGAACTCCCGCACGCTGGAGGCGACGTGCTCGAGCTGCGCCTCCGTCAGCTCCGGGTAGATGGGGAGCGAGAGCACCTCGCGCGCGGCATGCTCGCTCTCCGGGAAG
>JACDHR010000291.1 GCA_013820915.1 Gemmatimonadota bacterium | reverse complement strand
TGCGCCAGAAGGTGCGGGAAGCCGCCCCGTACCCGATCCTCAAAATCAAGGTCGGTACGCCGCGCGACGCGGAAATCCTCCGGATGATCCGCGACGAGGCGCCGGAGAAGACGCTCTACGTGGATGCCAACACCGGGTGGACGGCGAAGCAGGCACTCGCCCGAATCCCCATGCTGCAGGAATACGGCGTCGAGTTCGTGGAGCAACCGCTCCCGCCCGACGATCTGGAGGGGCTTCGGCTCCTCCGCTCGCGCTCCGCTCTCCCGATCATCGCGGACGAATCGTGCGAGACGGCCGCCGACGTCGCCCGGCTCGTCGGAGCGGTGGACGGGGTGAACATCAAGCTGGCCAAATGCGGCAGCCTGCGTGAAGCGGTTCGGATCGTGCACGCCGCCCGCGCGCACGGAATGCGGGTGATGCTGGGGTGCATGATCGAATCCACGCTGGGAATCGCCGCGGCCGTGCAGCTCGCTCCGCTCGTCGATTACGTCGACCTCGACGGGGCTGCGCTCCTGCAGGAGGATCGGTTCACCGGTCCCGGCCTGAACGCGGACGGGAGCCTCCGCTTCAATGACGAGCCGGGACTCGGGGTCCGCACCGCCTGATCGGCCGCTTCCGGCAGGCGACACTTCCTGACTCACAACCGGTGTTTTGTTGTTCGTAGAAGTCGCGCTCCCGCTCCCGATTCGGACCACGTTCACCTACGCGGTCCCGGCCGAGCTACAGGACCGTGCCCACCCGGGTGCGCGCGTCCTGGTGCCGTTCCGGCAGCGGGAGCGGATCGGGTGGATCGATCGCGTGGTGCAGACTCCGCACGAGTCACGGAAGATCCGTGAGCTGCACGGGATCCTGGACGACGAGCCCGTGGTCGCGCCGCCCCTGCTCGATCTCTGCCGCTGGATCGCCGACTACTACCTTGCCCCGCTCGGTCAGGTACTGCGTTCCGCGCTGCCGGCCTCGCTCAGCGACAGCTCCTCTGAATGGATCGAACTCGTCAACGGCAACGGCGCTCCGGATCTCTCCACTGCCTCTGCCGGTTCGGGGCTCGACGCGCGCCTCCTCTCGTGGCTTTATGGGAAGAGCGGTCCGCAGCCGGTGGCACGGCTGCGGCGCGAGTGCGGTGACCGTGCCTGGTGGCCCGTAATCCGCAGGCTGGAAGCGGCGGAGATTCTCCGCATCGGGATGGACCCTCCGCGAACCGAGCCCCCCGTGCGCACACGGCGTGTGGTTCGCGTGGTGACGGAGCTGCCGTCGCTGGTCGAGCGCGAGCGGGTGTTCGGCAGGGCACGGCGCCAGCGCGAGTGCTACGATACGCTGGAGGGGATGGGAGGCGCGGCCGAGCTCACCCACCTCACCGGTGCGCTGGGGTTTGGCTCTTCGGTGGTCCGCGGGCTGGTGGAGCGCGGCCTCGTGGAATCCGCGGACGAGGAGATCTCCCGCGATCCCTACGCCTCCGTGCAGATCGCCGAGGCACCCCACTTCACCCCGACCCCGAGGCAGGCCGCGGCGATCGCCACACTGATCAACGCCGCGCGCACCGCACAGCCGGGCACCTGGCTGCTACGCGGCGTCACCGGCTCGGGGAAGACGCTGGTCTACATCGAGCTGCTCCGTGAGATCGTCGAGCGGCAGGGGCGCACGGCGATCGTGCTGGTTCCCGAGATCGCGCTCACGCCGCAGACGGTCGGACGCTTCAAAGCCGTCTTCGGCGACAAGGTCGCGGTGCTGCACTCCGCGCTGGGTGATGGGGAGAGGTACGACGAGTGGCGCGCTTTGCGGGCCGGAGAGAAGCGCATCGTAGTCGGTGCACGGTCGGCGATCTTCGCTCCGCTCCAGGATCTGGGCGCGATCGTGGTGGACGAGGAGCACGAGGGTTCGTATAAGCAGGGCGAGCCGCCGCGCTACCACGCGCGGGAGGTTGCCACGATGCGTGCTCACCTGGAGGGCGCTCTCTGTGTGCTGGGCTCCGCGACCCCGGCGCTGGAGAGCTGGCATAATGTACACGCGGGCAAGTTCGGGCTGCTGGAGCTGCCGGCTCGCATCGCGGACCGGCCGCTCCCCCCGATCCGAATCGTCGATCTGCGGGAGGAGCGCAAGCAGGAGCGGAAGACGACCGGCCCGCTGCAGACCCGCACCCCCACGATACTCTCGGCGCCGCTCGAAGACGCGTTGCGCACGAGAGTTGCGCGGGGCGAGCAGAGCATCCTGCTGCTGAACCGCCGCGGCTATGCGACCTTCGTGCAGTGCCGCGAATGTGGGCAGGTGTGGCACTGCCCATCGTGCAACGTATCGTTGACGTATCACCGGCGGCGTGCCCGTCTGGTCTGCCATCACTGCTTCCACGAAGAGGACAAGCCGGAGCGATGCTCCGCCTGCGGCTCCACCGAGCTGTCGTTTCGCGGTGTGGGTACCGAGCAGGTAGAGCGAGCCGTGGGTGACGCACTGCCCGCGGCGAGGGTAGCGCGGATGGATGTGGATACGACCTCGGGCAAGTGGGCGCACCACCGCATTCTCCAGCAGGTGGAACGCGGAGAGGTGGATATCCTGCTCGGCACGCAGATGATCGCCAAAGGGTTGGATTTCCCGAACGTTACGCTCGTCGGCGTGATCAATGCGGATGTCGGGATCAATCTCCCCGACTTCCGAGCAACGGAGCGCACCTTCCAACTCCTCACCCAGGTGGCGGGGCGCGCGGGGCGGGGGCCAAAGGGCGGGGAAGTCTTCATTCAGACCGCGATTCCGGACCACTATGTGGTCACCTGTGCCACGGAGCACGACTTCGAGGGCTTCGTGGCACGCGAGCTTCTGGCGCGGCGCGAGCCCAGCTATCCGCCGTTCAGCCGCCTGGTGAACGTGGTGGTGAGCGGGTTGGAGGAGGGCGCGACTCAGGAGACCGCCTCCGACGCAGCCGATTGGGTCCGTGGCCTCATCCAGAGCCGCGGGATCGATTCGGCGGAGGTCGTGGGGCCGGCCCCCTGCCCCATCGACCGGATCCGTGGCCGCTGGCGGTGGCACTTCCTGCTCCGCGCGGAGAGCTCGAGACTTATCGGTGAGCTGGCCCGTTTCTTCTATGAGCGGTTCGACCCACCAGCCGGCAAATACGAGCTGCGCATTGCACTGGACCGCGATCCCGTAGCTCTCCTCTAGCGTAGCGCGAGCCATGAACGGAGCCGATCAGCACACGGATGGTGAGGAGGGTACGTGGCTGCGCGCGATCCGAAACGCGGCCGAGGCGCCGGACCCCGAGGAGTCGCTGACAGCGTTTCTCAGCACGATCGGCCCTGCCGCGGGCGCCATCGCCGGCGCCGTGGTAGACCACCAGCCCCCACGAATTCGCACCACCTGGAACTGTGCTCCCGCGGAGGTCATCCCGGAACCCGCCAGCGTGGAGAGCGGACTGAACCCGGAAACGCGCTCCGCCGAAACCACGGCCGCGCCGCTCTTTCCGGAGGGCTTCACGTATCGAATCGATGGCCTCACGTGCGACTTCTCCAGAATCCCGCTCCGAGAGCAGGCAGGCGAGGAGACGACGCTGGTGCTCTTCTTTCCCGCCGGCCTCACCCTGTCCGCGTCGCAGCGGGAGCGGATCGCGGCGGTCGGTGCACTGGCCCGCATGCTCTTCGAGCGCCACGCCCTCAGTGAAGAGGTGCGCCGCGCCCGGTATGCGCGCGATCATTTTCTCGTCGCCATCCATCACGAGCTGCGCACGCCCGCTACCGCGATCATGCTCGAGGCGGGGCTCCTGACATCCGGCGTGGTGGGCGAGCTTCCCCCTCGCCTTCAGAAATCGGTCGGGCGCCTCGAGACTCAGGTCGTCGAGTTGACACGCGTGGTGCGGCACGTACTCGATCTTGCGCGGCTCGAGGCAGCCGCCGAACCTCTCCGTGACGAGTTGATCGACCCGAAGCAGGCGATCATCGAACTCGCCCGCCGCATCGAGCCCGCCGCGGAGCGTAAAGGGATCAAGCTCGCGCTCTTCTTCCCCCGCACGCTCCCGAGGCTTCAGAGCGATGGGCAGCGCTTCCGCCGCATCGTGTTGTACCTGCTGGCGAACGCCCTGAAATACACGGACCGGGGACGGATCGAGATACGCGTGGAGCGAACGGTGCGCCTGGTCGGTGCCAGTCGGCGGGAGCCGTTGCTGGTCGTGCGGGTCTCCGATACGGGGCTCGGCATTCCGGCCGAGGACCTGGAGCGCATCTTCGAGCCGTTCGCTCAGGTAGAGGAAGGGGCGCGCACCGACTCTCAGGTTCGAGGCGTGGGGCTCGGTCTGCCACTCGCACGAAAACTGGCCCGCTCGCTCGGAGGCGACGTAACGGTAGAGAGCGAACCGGGGAAGGGCACCACCGCAACGGTTCTTCACCCCTACCTGCAAGCGCCAGGGTAGAGCGTGCGACTTCAGCTCTGGATGCACCCGGGGGTGCTCGTGGAGAATCACGGGCGCCCCAGTTGATGAACAAACCTTTCGATTGAGCGTACTAAAGCGCAACCTCGCAACCGGAGAAAGGCCGCATGGGGTGTCTCGCGCTCAACGCTTCATTCGAACCGCTGACGATCCTGCCGATCGAGCGGGCGCTGCGCCTTGTCATCGATCGCAAGGCAGAGATCCTTGAAGTCGACGTGGCGCGGGTCTTCCGCTCCGCCCGGCAGGAGATGCCGTGCCCGCTGGTAATCCGGCTGGTACGCTTCGTCCACGTTCCGCGCCGGTTCCGTCGGCAGGTGACGAATACCTTCCTCTTCGCGAGAGACAGCTATCGCTGCCAGTACTGCGGCCGACACCGTGGCGATCTCCGGGGCCGGGATTATCTGACCCGCGACCATGTTGTCCCGATCTCGCGCGGAGGGGAGAATACCTGGCGGAACGTGGTGACGGCTTGCTCTGCCTGTAACAACAGGAAGGCCAACCATCTGCCCGCGGAATGCGGGATGCACCCACACCAGGTTCCGGCTGAGCCGAACTATGTCGAACTGGTGTGGGCGGTGCGCCGGGTTACCGACGTGCAGGCCAAATATATCGCGATGTTTTATGGGGAGGAGGTGCTCGCCGCGCTGCAGCGCCACCACACCGCAGAGGCGGCCGACGCACATCGTGTGTCGGCCGCCTGATCGACCTGCCCGTTCGACCTCTCCCACTTTCCGCTTCTCCGCTCCCAATGCTCCGTAGCGGCCTTACCTTCAGTCAGGAAGCGGCGACTCGCCCTGTGTCGAGCCACTGGCGGACGCGACCCAGGAAGCTGCGTACGCGGCAGCCCGCGCAGCCTTAGACTGAGCAGACGATGACTGCTACCGAACAAAAGGTGCGGATCGCTGCCGTCGCCGACATCCACTTCGGGGGGGTGCCCTATAAGCGA
>JACDHR010000042.1 GCA_013820915.1 Gemmatimonadota bacterium | reverse complement strand
CTGCTCGAAGGGGTTGCGACCGAGCCACGGCTCAACCTCGCGGACGGCATCCACCCCAACGAAGCCGGCCAGCGGCATGTCGCCCGCACGGTGTGGGCCGCGCTGGAGCCGGTGCTGCGGGAGGAGTCCGGACGTTGATGCGCCGCTGACGCCGTGCCCCGCCCTCACCTTCTCCTCGCCGGCCTCGGGCATGCGCACCTCTTCGTTCTGGAGGCGCTCGCCAGCGGAGCGCTCGACGCGAACGTCACGGTAGTCACACCCGAAGAGTACCACTACTCGGGGATGATCCCGGGCGTGCTCGCCGGGTGCTACACCGCGGACGAGGCGGCGCTCCCCCCCGCCCGCCTCGTCCGCGGAACCGGAGTGGAGTGGGTACGCGGCCGGATTGCGCGGGTGCACGCAGAGGAGAAACAGGTCGTGCTTGAAAATGGCGGCGTTCTCTCCTATGACCTGCTCTCGCTCGACATCGGCTCGCGCCCCGCCGCCGACGACCTGCCCGGCGTGTGCGACCACGCCACTCCCGTGAAGCCGGTAGGCCGGACGCTGGTCTTTCGTGAGGCCGCGGTGCGCGCGGCCGACTCCGCGTCCGCGGCAACGCCGGCGCGCGTGGTGATCGTCGGCGGCGGGGCGGCGGGCGTCGAGATCGCCTTCTGCCTGGGCACGCATCTGGCCGGCCGCTGCGGGCGGGAGCGTTTCCGCATCTCGATCTTCCAATCGGCCGACGCCATCCTCCCGGAGTACCCGGGCTCGTTCCGTGAGAAGGCCCGCACGGAGCTCGAGCGGCGCCGGGTCGAGCTGCGTACCGGCGTCGAGGTGCGCGGTGTCGAGGAGCGCCGGGTCATCACCGAACACGGCGAGCCCGTGCCGTACGATGCGCTCCTGTGGGCGACGGGACCGCGCGCGCCCTCGCTGCTGCGCGCCTCCGGCCTCCCGGTCGATGAGAAGGGCTATCTGCGCGTCCAGCCTACCCTCCGCGCGTCCGGGCACGCGGAGGTCTTCGGTGCCGGCGACTGCATGACGCCGGAGCACGCGCCGTGGGTGCCGAAAGCGGGGGTGTACGCAGTACGTGAGGGGCCGGTGCTGGCGCGCAACCTCGCACGCGCGCTGAAGGGCGAGCCGCTCGAAGAGTACGAGCCGCAGCGCGACTGGCTCTCGCTGATGAATACGGGTGACGGACGCGCCCTCCTCCACTACCGGGGGCTGACGCACCACGGCCGCACGGCGTGGTGGCTCAAAGACCGGATCGACCGCCGCTTCGTGGCTCGCTTTCAGCGGCTCGGCCGCTGAGTAGAGGGACTGGAAACGGAACCGACTACCTGCCAGTCGGTTACAAACGTGCGGACCGGTCATGCCCCGGATCCGTACCGCCTGTTATATTCGATGTTTGATCTCCGTCCGCTCAGCGCGGGCGCAGTCTGAACGAGCGACTCAACCAATCCCGCTTTGAACCCTCAGAACTCGCAGCAGCCGGCCACGCTCGGGGAGCGCCTACGCCACTCGTGGGGCCGAGTCCGCGGTGCGACCTGGAGCCGACGGAGAATCGTGGCCGTTCTGGGCCTCGCCCTCGTTGCGTTCCTCTTCTTCGGGAGCGGCGTGGCCCTGGCCGCGTGGACGCGTGCGTGCGCGGGCGGCTGCCCGACCGCCGCGCAGATTGCCGACTTCGCGCCACAGCAGGCGACGGAGGTATACGACAGCGAAGGGCAGATCCTCGGGATGTTCTACCGCGAGCGCCGTCAGCTCGTCGCGCTCCAGGATCTGCCGCCGCACGTTCCGCTCGCCTTCGTTGCGATCGAGGACCGCCGCTTCTTCGATCATGAGGGGGTCGACGTCTGGCGCGTGTTCGGCTCCGTGCGTGACAACCTGTTCGAGGGCTTCGGGGCCTCCGGAGCGAGCACCATCACGATGCAGCTCGCCCGTAACCTGTTCCCGCAGCAGCTCCCCGGCGGGGAGAAGTCGATGCGGCGCAAGATCGGGGAGGCACGCCTGGCGCTGGAGATGGAGCGCCGCTTTACCAAGCAGCGGATCCTGGAGTTGTACCTGAACCACATCTTTTTGGGTGCGGGTGCGTACGGGATCGAAGCGGCAGCGCGCACGTATTTCGACAAGCCGGCAGCGGAGCTGACGGTCTCGGAGGCGGCCACGCTGGCCGCGCTCCCGAAGGCACCCTCGTTCTACAACCCGCAGCGTAATCCGGAACCTGCGGAGCGCCGGCGCAACCACGTGCTGATTGCGATGGCGGAGATCGGAGTGATCCCGACCGCGACTTCGGACTCGCTGCGAGCGCAGCCGCTCGCGCTGGCGCCCCCGCGAGGCGTGCTGCGCGCGCCGTACGTGGTCGAACACATCCGCCGCGAGCTCGAGGACCAACTCGGCGAGCTGCTCTACACGGGCGGGCTGAAGATCTACACCACACTCGATCCCAAGCTTCAGGCGGCCGCTGAGCGCGCGTTGGACGAGCACCTCCGCGAGATCGAGAACGGCCGCCACGGCAGCTTTCCGCACACCACCTACGAGACCTTCACCGCGGGGCTCGAGCCGGGCGAGGCGATCAACCACACGCCGTACCTGCAGGGCGTGGTCGCGATGCTCGATCCCGTCTCCGGCGACGTGCTCGCGCTGGTGGGCGGGCGCGACTTCCGCCACTCGCAGTTCAACCGGGCCGTGCAGGCGAAGCGGCAGCCCGGCTCGGCGTTCAAGCCGTTCGTGTACGCTGCCGCGCTCGAGCAGGGCCGCTCACCGCTTTATCATGTCTCCGACGGCCCGATCTACATTCCGCAGGCGGACGGGAGCACCTGGTCGCCGCGCAACTACGATGGCAGCTACGGCGGGTCGATGTCGCTCCGCGAAGCGCTGCGCCAGTCACGCAACCTCGCAACGATCCGGGTGGGGCAGGATGCCGGGATCAATGCGGTGCGCGACGTGGCCCGCCGCACGGGGATCGAAAGTCAGATCCCCGGCTATCCCTCCGCCTTCATCGGCGCCGCCGACGTGCGGCCGCTGGAAATGATTGCGGCCTATGCCGCCTTTTCCAACGGAGGCATGCAGGTGGAGCCCCGCTTCATCCGGCGCATCGAGGATAATGAAGGGCGGATCCTCTGGGAGCCTCCGGTGCAAGCAAAGCCGGCGATGGACCCGGCGACCGCGTGGATCCTGACAGACATGCTGCGCGAGGTGGTGGATCGTGGCACGGGGTATGCCGCGCGCAACCCGCAGATAGGCAACCTCCCGTACACGATCCCGGCAGCCGGGAAGACGGGAACCACCAACGACGCAACCGACGTCTGGTTCGTCGGTTACACGCCGGATGTGGTGGCGGGCGTATGGCTGGGATTGGACCGCCCCCAGAGGATCATGCGCGGGGCGACAGGCGGCGGGCTCGCCGTGCCGATTTGGGCCCGCATCGTGCGTACGTTCTATGAAGATCATGAACCGCCGGCAGAGTGGGAACGACCTTCGAGCGTAGCCGTTCGCCGCGTAAGCAGCTGGACGGGCCTCGCGGTAACGGACGATTGCCCCTACGCCGGAAATGCGTATATCGATTACTTCGTTGCAGCGGCCGCGCCGGCGCCCAGGTGTGAGCCACCGCGCAGCGATGAGTGGGTGGATCCGACGCCCCAGCTTCCGGGCCGGCCGGTCGTCCCCGGACAGCCGCGGGTTCCGCGCCCCCAGGACTATGTCGATCCACCGCCCCGCGAGCGAGGCAGACCGGGCACGAGATAGGCCGATCCCCGGCCGCGGCAGCCCTGCCCCGAGGCACCTTTGATGAGAGACGCAACGACGATGTATACGAATCCGCACGGAACACCCCCGCCGCGTGGCCGGCGGATCCTGCGAGGGCTCCTCGGAGCTTTTCTCGCCCTGCTCTTCGTGGCGGTCGCCGGCTGGGCGTGGGTGTGGTTCGCACCCTGCTCGATGGGCGGGTGCGCACCCATTCACGACGTCGCGCAGTTCCAGGCGGAAGGTTCGCAGCTCCTCGACATCGATGGTGAGTCGTTCGGCACGCTGGCGACGGTGAACCGACGCGTGGTGTCGCTGGACTCGCTCCCGCCGCACCTGTCCCAGGCCGTCCTCGCCGTCGAGGATCGACGGTTCTACAAGCACGGCGGGATTGACATGAGGCGCATGGGAGGCGCGGTGCGCGCTACCTTCGGCGCGCTGACCGGCAGAGGAGGACGCGTGGAGGGCGGGAGCACGATCACCATGCAGCTCGCCCGCAATCTCTTCCCCGACCGGCTCCCCTACACCGAGCGCTCGCCCCGGCGTAAGATCATGGAGGTCCGGATCGCGCGTCAGCTGGAGCGTGAGTTTTCCAAAGACAAGATCCTGGAGCTGTACCTGAACCACATCTATCTCGGTTCGGGCAGCTACGGTGTGGAGGCGGCGACGCAGACCTACTTCGGCAAGCCGGCCGCCGAGCTGACGCTCGCCGAGGCCGCGCTGCTCGGAGGCCTGCCGCGGGCGCCTTCCACGCTGGACCCCACCCGCAATCGCGAGGGCGCGCTGGAGCGCCGAAACCTCGTGCTGCGCGAGATGGCGGATGCCGGCTACATCACCGTCGCGGAGGCGGAGGAGGCGCGTGAGACGCCGATCCGCCTCGCGAGTGGCAGAAACCAGCCGTCCGATCTGGAGGGCTCCTACTTTATCGAGCGCGTTCGGCGCGAGCTCGACGAGCACGTGGGCGGCCGCTTCTACACCGCCGGGCTGCGGGTCTTCACCACGCTCGACCGCACCGCGCAGCAGTCCGCGGAGGAGGAGTTGAGCCAGCAGCTGACAGCCATCGAGGCGGGCCGCTTCGGCAGCTACCGGCACCCGACGTACGCCGATACCAAGGGCCAGTCCGCGGAGAGTGGTGAGACGCGGTATCTACAGGGGATGGTCGTCGTGATGGACGCCGCGAACGGCGAGGTGCGCGCGCTCGTCGGTGGGCGCGACTGGAACGACTCGAAGTTCGACCGTGCCGTGCAGTCGCTGCGGCAGCCGGGCTCGGCGTTCAAGCCCTTCGTCTACCTGGCCGCGCTGGAGCGCTACCGCTCGCCCACGCATCAGGTGGACGACGCACCGGTGCGTATCACGCTCTCCGGGAACCGCGTCTGGGAGCCGCGCAACTACGGGGATCAGTACGACGGGATGGTCACGCTCCGTGAGGCGCTCACCCGCTCGAAGAACGCCGCCACCGTCCGGCTGGCGCAGGAAGTCGGGATCGGGCCGGCGATCCGCACCGCGCGCGATCTCGGCATCTCCAGCGATATCCCGGAGACGCCGGCTACCGCGCTGGGCTCGGCCGACGTGCGCCCGATCGAGCTGGTGGCCAGCTACGCCGCGTTCTCCAACGGTGGATACCGCGTCGAGCCTCACTTCATCCGTCGCATCGAGGACCGCAGCGGACGCGTGATCTGGGAGGCCCGGCCGGAGCGGCGTCAGGTTCTGAACCCGGCCGCTGCATTCGTCCTGACCTCGATCCTCCGTGACGTGGTGGACCGCGGCACCGGCACCGCCGTGCGAGGTGCCGGCTTCAGCGGGCCCGCCGCCGGGAAAACAGGCACGACCAACGCGAACACCGACGTCTGGTTCGTCGGCTATACCCCCGAACTCGTCGGCGGCGTCTGGATCGGGATGGACCAGCCGGAGACCATCATCCGCGGCGCGTCCGGCGGCACGCTCGCCGCGCCCATCTGGGGGCGAATGATGAACCGTATCTATCAGACGAGGCCGATGCCGGCCGCGTGGCAGGCGCCGAGCGGAGTGATCTCAGAGGAGGTGGAACGTGGGACCGGGATTCTCGTCTCCGACACCTGCCCGGCGCAGGGCGCCACCTACACGGAGTACTTCCTCGGCGCACCGCCCCGCGGGATCTGCCCTCGCGGCGCTCAGTACCCGTATTTCGCTGCGGGAGACGAGTCGTGGGGTGACGAGGAATGGGACACCCGTGTCAATTCGTCCGACAGTCTCGAGGAGCGCGGCATCGTATGGCCAGAGCTGGATCGCATCCGCGAAGAGCGGGAGGGGACCGTGCCCGCGCCTGCTCCCCGTGAGCGCCGCCCGGTGATCTCTCCGCCAGCGCCGCGCCCGCCGGCGGATACCACGCCGCCTCGGCCCGAGCGACCCACGCCCGATACCGTCACGCGACCCGCGCCGGACACAGTCGCGCGACCGACGCCCGATACCATCACGCCTCCGCCACCCGATACCGTCACGCCTCCGCCGCCTAGGGAGCGGGATCTGCCGGGGATCCCGGTCACCAGCGACCGCGCACGTCAGCCGGGCACCGGTGCACCCGCCGTGACTCCGCCGGACACGAGCGCCGCCAGTGCGCCCGAGCGCGGGACACGCCGCTGACGACGCTCGATACCGGGGGAACATCCTTTGTCTCCTGGTGTCCCACTCGTGGAACTCGCCATAGGTCCTTACGGCAACACGTTCGGACCTGATGGGCGTCACTCCTCTTCCTGGTTCTACTGCAAGGATTACCAATGGTCCGTATGAAGCGAGCGTTCGCCATCGCACTTGTCACTCTGGCGCTTCCGGCAGCCGCCGCCGCGCAGCAGCGCGCCCCTGCCCCGGTGACTTCGGCGCAGCAGGCGCAGGCGCCGAACGAGCAGCAGATGCAGCAGTGGATGACCGAGCTCCAGCAGATCCACGGCAAGCTGGAGGCGATCCAGGCCAAGGCCGCCGAGGATCCGCAGCTCCGGGCCGCGCAGGAGTCGCTCGGCACCGAGATCCGGACCGCCATGGAGAAGGCGGACCCCACGCTTCCTACGAGCATGCAGCGCGTGCAGACGCTGGAGAGCGAGGCGGTGCAGGCGCAGCAGGCTGGCGACCAGGCGAAGCTGGAGCAGCTCGCCCGGGAGGCACAGACCATCCAGGCCCGGTTCATGGAGGCACAGGCGAAGGCGTTCCAGCAACCGGAGATCGCCACCCGGCTTGAAGCGTTCCAGACCCGCCTGGAGTCCAGAATGGTGGAGGTCGATCCGGCGGCCAGTGGCCTGATCCAGCGCCTCAAGGAGCTGGAAGGCAAGCTTGCCACGGCCATGCAGGCACCCCGGCGCTAAGCCCGGGGAGATCTCGAGTAAAACGAAAACGGGCGCCCCACGGGGCGCCCGTTTTCGTGGTAGCTACGGTTCATGGTGTAGTCCGCCAAAGATCTCGCCGAGGATTTCCAGCGCCCTCTCCATCTGCTCCTCCGTGAGCACGAACGGCGGCGAGAACGAGAGCACATTCCCATAGATCCCTCCCCCAAGCAGCAGGAGCCCACGCCGCAGCGCCTCTACCACCACCCGGCCGGACAGCTCCGGCGCCGGCTCACGGGACGTACGATCCCGCACCATCTCCACCCCGATCATCATTCCGAGTCCCCTTACCTCGCCGACGTGCGGATGATCGCCGGTGACCCTGCGAAGCCCCTCCGCGAGCGCCGCACCCAGCGTGGCGGAGCGCTCTACCAGCCGGCCCTCCTCCAGCGCTTCGATGGAGGCGAGCGCCGCCGCACAGGCTACCGGATTGCCCAGGAAGGTGGAGGTGTGGATCGCCTCGCCCCTCGAGCGTGGCCAGGCGCTCATCACCCGCTCCGTACCGATGCAGGCCGCGAAGGGAAGCCCGCCGGTCAGCGCCTTTCCCACCACCAGCAGATCCGGAACCACGCCCGTATGCTCGCACGCGAACCAGCGGCCGGTGCGGCCGAAACCCGTATAGATCTCGTCCAGGATGAGGAGGAGGCCGCGCTCGTCACAGATCCGGCGAAGCCCCGGCAGGAAGGCGGGGTGCGGCACCACGTCTCCACCCCGCCCCTGCACCGGCTCCACCAGCAGCGCGCCGATCTCCTCGGAGGCCGTACCCGGCGTGTCCAGCAGATGCTCTACGTAGCGCAGGCAGGCAGCCGCCACCTCCTCCGGGTCGTCGCCGAAGGGCGATCGGTAGGCGTAGGGGTAGGGCGCGAAGACGGCGTTCCGCCCGAGCTGCGCGGCGAAGGGCGCGCGGAAGTCCTCCCGCGAAGAGACATCCAGCGCACCGTAGGTCAGGCCGTGATAACCGCCGTGGAAGGCCAGTACGCGCGGCTTTCCCGTCGCGATCGCGGCCGTCTTCAGGGCGGCCTCCACCGCCTCGCCGCCTGAGTTGGCGAGCACGCTGCGGGTGAGCCCGGCAGGGGCGATCTCCGCCAGCTTGCGCAGCAGCGCGACCTTGATGTCCGGTGGATGCACGTCGCCCATCCCGTGCATCAGCCGCCCCGCCTGCTCACGCACCGCTTCCACGATGCGCGGGTTCGCGTGCCCCGCCCCCGCCACCGCGAACGCGGCCGTCAGATCCACGTAGACGTTGCCATCCACATCGCGCACGTTGGCCCCCACGGCCTCCGCCCAGAACACCGGGAAATCCTCTCCCGAATAGGTGACATTCGGGGACTCGTACAGCGCTAGCTCGCGCGCCAGCGCGCGCGATGCGGGGCCCGGCGGCGGTGTATGGATCCGCGGGAGGAGACGGCCGAAAGGGTGCTCAGCGAGGGACATGATGCTCGGCACGATGGGCGGTGAACTCGAAGTGGACCTCCCCCGCGGCGACGCGGCCGGGGAGAAAGCTCCGTTCGACCATTGTAGCGCTGCCCGCACGGCCGATCAACAGCGCCGTGGACGAGCGGGTACCATAGGCGGGAGTGTTGATGAAGAGAGGCGCCAGCATACGCTCCCACTCCCGCCCCACACCGGTATCGGGCAGCTCGCTGTCCGGAGGGAACTCGGCATCCGCCAGCAGCTCCAGCAGATAGGCCGGCCGCGGAGAGAGGTCGCGGCTCAGCAGCCGTCGCAGCGCGTCCTTCCCGCGCCGCACCTTCGGCCAGGGTGTATCCAGCAGGTCGTTGCTCAGCCCGTAGATCCCCGAAGGAAGCTCCCGCGGGTCGCCGCCCCGGCTCCCGAAGTAGAGCACGCGGCCACCCTCTCCCACCAACAGGTTGAAGCCGCTGTACTCGTGGGCCCGCGGCTGAAGGCGCCGAAGAAAGGCATCCGGCGCATCGCTCCCGACCAGGAACTCCCGCACGATCTCGCCACGCGAGGAGACCGCGTCGGTCGCCGGCTCGGCCGCGCCCTCGCGGTAGTTCGTCAGCGCCGCCCACCGCCCACTCCGCGTCACCCCCATCCACGTTCCGCCCGCCCGAAGATCCCGCCCCGCCAGCACGTGCGGAGCGTCAGCCCGGAATGCAGCGGGCGCCGTCGGCCTGTCGTAGAACTCATCCCGGTTCGCCGCCAGCACCAGCGGGTACTCCGCGTGCGCCCCATGCGCCAACAGAATCAAACACATAGCATCACCACCACGAATGTTTCACCGCCCCGGCATCTCCCGTACTCTCGTACTATCTGTACCCCGCCGCCTGCAGGCTGAACAGCTCGGCATACCGGCCGTCGAGTGCGAGCAGCTCCTCGTGGGTTCCCTGCTCCAGGACGCGGCCCTCCTCGAGCACGAGGATGCGGTCGGCCATCCGGACGGTGGAGAACCGGTGTGAGATCAGGATCGCGATTCGCCCCTGCGTAAGGTCGGCGAAGCGCTGGAACACCTCGTACTCGGCCCGCGCGTCGAGCGCCGCGGTGGGCTCGTCGAGGATCAGGATCTGCGCGTCGCGGAAGTAGGCCCGCCCCAGCGCGACCTTCTGCCACTGCCCGCCGGAGAGATCCACCCCTCCCTCGAAGCGGCGCCCCAGCATGGTGGCGTAGCGATCCGGGAGGTTGTCGATCACGCCCGCCGCCAGCGAGCGTGCCGCGGCATCCTCGATCATCGGCTGCGTCTCGCGGCTCCCTTTCAGCGCCGAGATGCGGCCGACCGCGATGTTCTCGCCCGCCTTCATGTCGTAGCGGACGAAATCCTGGAAGATCACGCCGGTCTCGCGGTGGAACTCCGCCGGGTCGTACTCGTGCAGCGGGTGCCCGTCGAGCAGGATCTCGCCTCGGGTAGGCTCGTAGAGACGCAGAAGGAGCTTGATCAGCGTCGTCTTCCCCGCCCCGTTCTCCCCCACGAGCGCGACCCGCTCGCCGGGGCGGATACAAGCGGAGATTCCCCGCAGCACCCACGCCCCTTCCTCCTCATCCCCGCCCTGGTTCTCCGGAATCGGCTGCCGGCTGTCGGGTTCCGAGCTGGCGGAATACTTGAACCATACATCACGAAATTCGATTCCTTCCCGGATCGGGCGCGGTACCGGCCGCGGGTGCGCGGGAACGGGGATGGCCGGCCGCATGGAGAAGAAGACGAAGAGATCGTCGAGGTACAACGCCTGCTCGTAGAGATCCGAGGTGGCGAGCAGCATCCGCTGGATCAGGTCGCGCGAGCGGGCGAAGGTACCGGCCAGCAGCGTGAGGTCGCCCAGCGTGAGGATCCCCTGCACGGTACGGTATACGATGGTCGCATAGGCGGCATAGTATCCGGTCGTAGAGAAGAGCGACAGCCCGGTACCGACGAGGTTCCGCCGGATCGCCAGGCCTCGGTTCGCCTCGTAGAACGTGTCGGCGAGGCGCCGGTACTCTTCGGTCAGGTAGGTCGAGAGCCCGAAGAGCTTGATCTCCTTCGCGGTCTTGTCCGAGGCGGCGATGAAGCGGTAATAGTCCAGCTTGCGCCGCTCCGGCGTCCACTGGTAGAGGAGCGAGTAGCCGAGCGCGGCGAAGTGCGTCTCGCCGAGAAAGGAGGGGAGAACCGCGACGACGAGGAGCAGGAAGAGCAGCGGCGAGAAGGCGAGGAGCGTTCCGATCAGCGTAAGGATCGTGATCGCGTCCTGCGCGAGGCCGAATAGCTGATTGAGGAGCGAGATCCGGCCGACCGTCTGCCGGCGTGCGCGCTCCAGCCGGTCGTAGAAGACGGGGTCCTCGAAGTGCTCCAGGTCGAGGGTGGCCGCGTGCTCCATCAGCCGCACGCTCATCCGGTTGGAGAAGAGGTCGCCCAGCAGAGATTCGAGCAGGGCTCCGGTCCGGGCGGCGACCTCTCCGAGCGCGACCACGCCGAACTCCAGCAGGACGAGGGTCATGAGCCGGGTCCAATCCACGACTCCTGTCTGCAGGGTATCGACGATCGAATCGACGATCAGCTTGCCGATCCAGAGCGTGGTCAGCGGGATGAACGCGCGAAGCAGCCGGAGCGCGGCGATCCCCGACACGTATCCGCGGTGCGTCCGCCACACCATGCCGAGGAAGGGCGATACGTTCCGCATCGCTTCGAGCCGCTCGCCCCAGGACGGTGGAGTGTCGCCCGTAGAGCGGAGACGGGTTCCTACGTGTTCACGCGCATTGGCCATGGCGGAAGAGTAACGCGGCAGATCCTCTGCCGCGAGGTCGGTGTGGAAGACCGCTGTGCCGCGCGAGTGGCCGGTGCTGTGTAGGGAACTTCCCTACAGACGCGCTGACACCTCTCCGCTACATTGCGCTTCGTGGGATCAGCGCTGCGGGCGCCGGCCGCTGGTGCCGTCTTCGTGAACGCAGGCTCAGCCCGCGCCACGAGGCGGAGGTCAGGGCTGGCGCCAGGCAGAGTTGCGGAATATAATGCGCCGCATGATGGATCCGGCGCTCTTCGTTCTCCTTGTCGAGGCGACAGGCCGTGCATCCCGGTGCGCGAACCCCTTCTGTGCAGACATCTCTCAACGCCATGAAGTCACGCGTGGAACCCACCCGGCTTCGCCGGAGCCCGAACGCCGAGGCACCCCGAGGATCGGGCCGCTCGCCGTTCCGGAAGATCCGTCGCCTGCCCGGCGCCTGGCGGCTCTCCGTTCTGCCCCTCCTGCTCCTGGCCGGAGCGTGTGGAGGCGTGGACCGGTTCCCGATGACGTGGACGGAGCCACGCTCGGACTTCGCCCGCGAGCTGTGGGGGCTGCAACAACTCACGAACTATCTGGGCGTCGGCGTAGGCATCCTCGTCTTCGGAATCCTTGCGTACATCGTCGTGCGCTTCCGGTGGCGACCCGGTGCGCCCGAGCCGTCCCAGGTGCACGGCAACACGCGCATGGAGCTGGCGTGGATGCTGGCGCCCGCCTTGCTCCTCGCCGTCATCGCCGTGCCCACGGTGCGCATCATCTTCTCCACGCAGGAGGACCCGCCACCCGACGCATTGACGATCGACGTGATCGCGCACCAGTGGTGGTGGGAGTTCCGCTATCCAATGGCCGAGGGAGATACGGTCATCACGGCGAACGAGGTTCACATCCCCGTCGGCCGCACCGTGCATCTGCGGCTCACCTCGGCAGACGTGGTCCACAACTTCTGGGTCCCGCAGATGGGTGGGAAGCGGTACAACATCCCGAACCGCATCAACCACATCATCTTCACGCCCGAAGAGACGGGCGTGTACCTCGGCCAGTGCGCCGAGTTCTGCGGCGAGTCACACGCGCTCATGAAGAAGCGCATGTTCGTGCACACCCCGGAGGGTTTCGACGAATGGCTGAGGAACGAGGCGTCTCCCGCCGTCGAGCCGACAGACTCCGCCCTGATCATCGGCCAGCAGCTGACGATACAGAACTGCGCCGCCTGCCATATCATCGAGGGCACGGACGCCCAGTTCGGCCGGGCCGGGCCGTACCTCACCCACTTCGCGCGCCGCCGCACCCTCGCGGCGGGGATTCTCGACAATAATGCCCAGAACCTCGCGGACTGGATTCGTGATCCGCAGGCGTTCAAGCCGGGTGCCCTGATGCCGAACCTGGGGCTGTCCGAAGATGAGATCGGCTACATCGTCGCGTACCTTCAGACGCTGTATTAAGAATGATTCCTCTGTTCTCCCGCATCCTGGTCCGTGATCTCGTGCCTGCCACCCGCAGGCTCCGCCGTCAACCGAGGGACGTGTAATGGCAATCACGGCAACCGCGGCCCCGCACGTACCGGCCGCACCCCCGTCCCCTACCGGCGTGTGGAGCTGGATCACGACCGTCGATCACAAACGGATCGGGATCCTCTACGGCGTTACCTCGTTCCTGTTCTTCCTGCTGGGCGGGGTGCAGGCGCTGCTGATCCGCATTCAGCTCGCGCTGCCGAACAACAACTTTGTGAGCGCTGATTTCTACAATCAGCTTTTTACGATGCACGCGCTCACGATGATCTTTCTGGCGTTGATGCCGCTGACCGCAGCGTTCTTCAACTATCTCGTGCCACTGCAGATCGGCGCGCGCGACGTGGCGTTCCCGCGCCTCAACGCGCTCTCCTACTGGGTCTTCCTCTTCGGCGGGATCTTTTTAACGGTCTCGTTCTTCACCGCGTCGGCGCCGAACGCCGGGTGGTTCGCCTACGCGAACCTCACCGGTCCGGAGTACTCGCGCGGGTTGAACATGGACTTCTACGTCCTCGCCCTGCAGGTCGTCGGCCTCTCGTCCATCATCGCGTCGCTCAACTTCATCGTTACGATCCTCAACATGCGCGCGCCGGGAATGCGGCTGATGCGCATGCCGATCTTCACCTGGATGACGCTGATCACCTCGGTGCTGATCGCCACCGCGCTGGCGGTCTTCACCGTGGCGATCACGCAGCTGATGTTCGACCGGCTCTTCGGCGCCGCCTTCTACGACGTCTCCAAGGGCGGCGACCCGGTACTCTGGCAGCACCTGTTCTGGATGTTCGGCCACCCCGAGGTGTACATCCTGATCCTGCCGATCTTCGGCATGGTCTCCGAGGTGCTCCCGACCTTCTCGCGGAAGCCGCTCTTCGGGTACAACGTCATCATCTTCTCCGGGATCCTGATCGGCTGGCTCGGTTGGGGCGTGTGGAGCCACCATCAGTTCGGCGTCGGGCTCGGCCCGATCGCGGAGAGCTTCTTCGCGGTCTCCACAATGCTGATCGCCATCCCCACGGGCGTGAAGGTCTTCAACTGGCTGGCCACGATGTGGGGCGGCACCATCCGCTTCACCACGGCGATGATGTTCGCGGTCGCCTTCATCTTCACCTTCACCATCGGCGGGATCTCCGGCGTGATGCACTCGGCCGCGCCGGCCGATCTACAGCAGACCGACACCTACTTCGTCGTCGCGCACCTGCACTACGTGTTCTTCGGCGGCACCGTGATGGGGCTCTGGGCCGGGATGTATTACTGGTACCCGAAGGTGTTCGGGCGCATGCTCGATGAGAGAATGGGCGCGGCCCACTTCTGGCTGACCTTCATCGGGATGAACCTGACCTTCTTTCCCATGCACTTCCTGGGGCTGCACGGCATGCCGCGCCGGATCTTCACCTACGCGGACGGGTTGGGCTTCACCGAGATGAACCTGCTCGCGAGCGCCGGCTCGTTCATCCTGGCCTTCGGCACGCTGATCTTCACGGTGAACCTCTTCACGGCGTGGAAGCGCGGGAAGATCGCGGGTCCGAACCCCTGGGGCGCCGCGACGCTCGAGTGGAGTATCCCCTCACCACCGCCCGAGTACAACTTCCGCGAGATCCCGATCGTGCGCAGCCGTATGCCGCTGTGGGAGAGTGACGCGACGAAGCAGGCCGGGATCCCGCATGGTCACCACGAAGAGACGACGAACCAGGCGACCTTCGCGGGCGTGGCAGTGGGTGAGCGCGAGTTCCCGGACATGGAGAGCAAGATGTCCGCGCACGATGTGGGGATCCACCTCCCGCCGCCGTCCTACTGGCCGATCATCGTGGCCTTCGGGATCACAGTCTTCTTCGCGGGTCTGCTGACGCACCGGGTGGACATCGCGCCGATGCTGCAGTGGGTTCCTTCGCTGATCGGGCTCGCGATCATCGTCGTGGGCGTATTCGGCTTCGCCTTCGAGGAAGGCCACGGCGGCCACTGAACGGTAGTCATCCATCATCCGGCGATCCGGACTCTGCCGCGGCGGAGATTCCCGATCGCCGATGATCGATGACTGATAATTCTACTCACGGAGAATGCATGGTGGATCATTCAGCGGCACAAGCGCACGCCGCGGACCCAGCACACCTGGACACGAGTACCGGGCTCGACAACCGGAAGATGGCCATGTGGGCCCTGATCGGCTCCGAGTGCCTGCTCTTCGGCGGGATGATCGCCTCTTACATGGTCTACGAGGGGAACAGCGTCTCAGGGCCACTGCCGGCCCAGATCCTGGACATCCCCCTCACGTCGCTCAGCACCTTCGTTCTGCTCGCGAGCAGCTTGTTCATGGTGCTCGGCCTCTCGGCGGTGCAGCGCGGGGATCAGCCGCGGGCGCGCAACTGGCTCCTGGCGACCGCCTTCTTCGGATTGATCTTCCTCGCCTTTCAGGCGTACGAGTTCAACCACTTCGTTCATGTCGGGCTGGGGCTCGGCACCAACCTGTTCGGCTCCACGTTCTTCCTGCTGACGGGTACGCACGGGGCGCACGTCGCGGTGGGCGTGATCTGGCTGACCACCCTGGCGCTCCTGGCACACCGCGGCAAACTCGGCGTCGAGCGCTCAATCCCCGTCGAGGTCGCGGGTCTGTACTGGCACTTCGTGGACGTGGTCTGGATTGTGATCTTCACACTCGTGTACCTGATCCATACCCCTCTTCCCACCTGATGGAACGAGAGCCCATGTCAAGTGAATCGCGCGAGATCGCGCACGATCAGCATACGCACCCCACGAACCGGGCGTACCTCTGGATCTTCGCGATCCTCTTCATCCTGACCGCCGTGGAGGTGGGGCTCTTCTATCTCGAGGAGTGGCACATCGTTCCGCGGGGCTTCGCGGTGCCGTCACTGATCTTCCTCTCGACGATCAAGTTCGTGCTGGTCGTCATGTACTACATGCACCTCAAGTTCGACAGCAAGATGTTCACTGGGATGTTCATATTCCCGCTGGCGCTCGGCGGCCTGGTGATCGGCGCGCTCTTCCTGCTCTACCACGTCCTGCCGCACGCCTATATTCCGGCGCTGCTGGGCACGCAATAGCGAGGGTCCGTTGTTGTACACTGCTGTCTCGTTCGCTCTCCTGCATCTGAACGCTCCGTTCTCGTGGACGGAGTGGCAGATCTACCCCAGCTTTCTGGTCGGCTGGATCCTGCTCGCGGTCCTGTACGGGCTGGTCGCGGGTCCGCTGCGACGCTTCTTCCCGGGCTCGGCGCCCGTGCCGACACGGCAGATCCTCTGGTTCGCTGCCGGGATGGTCCTCATGCTGATCGCCCTCCAGGGCCCGCTGCACGAGCTGAGCGACTACTACCTCTTCAGCGCACATATGGTGCAGCACCTGCTGATCATGCTGTTGATGCCGCCGCTGCTGCTGATGGGGATCTCCGGATGGATGGTGCGCCCGCTGGTCCGCATCCGAACAGTCCATATAGTCGCGTGGTTCCTGACCTTCCCGCTCGTCGCGTTCCTGCTGAACAACGGGATCTTTTTGATCTGGCACTTCCCGGGGCCTTACGATCTCATGATGCGCAACCATGACGTGCATATCCTGATGCACGTGATGATCATGGGAAGTGGGATCCTCATGTGGTGGCCGATCCTGAGCCCGCTCCCCGAGCTGCCCCGGCTCGCGCCCGCGCTGCAGATGCTCTACCTCTTCGTGCTGGGCATCCCGATGATGGTCGCGGCGTCGATGATCACCTTTTCGCGTGAAGAGATCTACATCTTCTACGTGGAAGCCCCGCGCGTCTTCGCGCTCTCACCACTCCAGGATCAGCAGCTAGGGGGAGCGATCATGTGGGTTCCGGGTGCGCTCGTAATCTGGATTGCGATCACTATAGTCTACTTCCGCTGGACGCATGCCGAGGTACGCGATGAGGAGAAGCGGATGGAGGGGCGGCTCTCTCCATCGCGCGCCGGGATGGTGATCGCTCCGCCGCCGTACGTAGAACGGTAGGCGGTCGTGCAGCTCCCGTAAGCAACAGGAACGCCCCGACCACTCGTGTGTGGTCGGGGCGTTTCTCACTCGGCACCTTCGACATGCCGGCCCCGTTCGTCTACATCCGCGACTCTCCCGCCGGGGACGGGATCGCGGCGCAGGCGAGCGGCGGAGATTGGAACCCCTGCTCGGGGTAGATCCTCACCGAGTGGCGACCGTCGGCAACCTGCTGCACCGGCGTCTCCACCGTGATAGTCGCCGTTCCGATGCCGGTCTGCTCCATCTCTACCGGTTCCAGCTGACGGACCGGTTCGCCGACCTCGTCGCAGAGCCCGCGATGAATCGTCGGTCGCACGGAGGTCCCCGGCTGGGCGCCGCGGAGGGAGAGCAGCAGCTCGGTCTGGCCGTGCACGCCCCGGAGCGTCACGGTTCCGCTCGTCCCGGAGTTGTTCATCTCCGCCAAATTGCCGGTGAGCGTGATCCCCCCGGTATCGGGAACCGCGACCACACCTGCCGGTTGATCGGTGCGGTAGCCCCGGTCCTCCTGAGACGCGATCGCCAGCTCCTCGCGCGGCGTGGTGTCGTCCGCTCCGCATGCCGCGACGCCGAGTACGGCCGCGAGGGTCATGTAGAGAAATGCTCCGTTCTTCATCGGCTCTCTCCAAGAGTAAATTTCCTTCCGTTATACTCCGTACCGTCGGCAAGGAGTGTTCCAGAGAGATGTCTGCATGAACGGAGCCGCCGGAGCCTGTCAAGACGAACGAGACGGTTGGCGATCGCTAACTGTGAGCAGCCTCCGGTGTGGCGGGCTGGTTGATCCAGGCTGCGGTGGGCAACGCCGGTGGCCGGGGGATTCCCCGCACGAAGCGCTCGGGTCTGGCGGCGTGGGCGGCGGCCAGGACGCGGGCGCGCTCCTCGTGCAGCGCCGCGGCGCGCCCGTAGTGGACGCTCTCGGGCGTCATCAGG
>JACDHR010000290.1 GCA_013820915.1 Gemmatimonadota bacterium | reverse complement strand
GCGCCGGAGCGCTCGAGCGCCCGCCGCGCGGCGCGGCCGCGGATCGCCTGCTGCCAGCGGAAGCCCTTCTCCGCTAGGTCGCGCACCCATGTCAGCCAGGCGAGGCGGCTGTACACCCACCGCCGCTTGCTCCCGTCGAGCTCCGCGCCGAATACCGCCTTGAAGTCGCCCCGGCCCATGAGGTCGAAGCGCTCGCACCCCGCGGCCATCGCGCGCTGCATGACCAACCAGGTCATCAGCTCCGTAGGCCGGTACCAGCGGTAGCGCGTGTAGTGCGCCCACATCCAGAGCACGAGCTCCCGCCCGTCGGCCGTGAACGTGCCAGTTGCGATCGGCGTGCGCCCGTCGGGGAGGTACACGGTCGCGGCGAGCAGCTGGCCGTCCTCGCGCATGTGCTCCACGAGGGCGCGCAACCGCCGCTTGGGGAAGGGCACGACGTTGCCACCGCGCGCGAACACCTCCGTGATCTGCGCGTAGTGCTCGTCCACGAATGCGTCGTCCGCCGTGAACCGCACCGTCAGCCCGAGCCGCACCGCGCGGCGGATGTTGCGCCGCGCGCTGTCCTTGAGCGCACGCATCGTCCGCTCCTCGGCGCCGGGATGGAGCACGCCGCAGTAGCTCGGCATCTCCTCGCCCCGGAAGCCGCAGGCCCGCATCTCCATCTCGTCGAGCGTGCTGCTGATCATCTCGACGTGCCGCACGCCGTGCACCGACTCCAGGTACGGCACCGCGGCCCGCACCAGGTCGGACGTCGTGACGCGCGACGGATCGTAGACGGGGCCCATGCTCACGGTCTGCCAGCCGGGGAGGGGAGATCCGAAGAGGCGCAGCGGCCCGAAGGCAACGACGAGCCCGGGCAGCGCGCCGACGACCTCGCCCCCGCGCTCGAACACCAGCTGGAGTGCGGTGCCGATGCCGCTGGCCTCGAGCGACCGCAGCCACGCACTACTGTGCGTGACCCGGCAGCCGGCGAAGCGCCCCACGAGCTCGTCCCACGAGGCGTGCTCGGCCGCGCACGCCTCTCGAACAATGATTCATCCGCAATCATGATTCGATGTTCCCTCCGGCGCGCGCGCGCCGCGCGAGGCGGTGCGAGGGCGACTCCCTCGCACCGTCCCGCAGCGCCAGAGCGCTGCCCACGGCATAGGCCTGATAGATCCAGTAGAGCTTGAACACGAGGAAGTTGCCGCTCATGTTGCCGATGAGCACCAATGTCATGAGCGCGAGCGGCAGGACCCCTTCGGGACCACGGCGCGCGCGCCAGGCCGCAAGCACGCAGAGCGCGACGGCCGTCAGGCAGAAGGTCGTGCCCAGCGCGCCCGTCGACGTCAGAAGCTCCAGCACGAGATTGTGCGTGTCGCGCCGCTCGGACCCGTGCTCCGGTAGGCGCGACGCCAGCTCGAAGTATGTGCGGATCGGTCCCCAGCCAACGAGCGGTCGTTCGCGGAACATCTCGAATGCGGTCGGGAAGATCTCCTCGCGCCCCGCCAGGTTTCCGCTCTCCGCCTGCTCGAAGCGCTTCTGCATCAGCGGCGACTGAATGGCGATCCACGCGAGCACGCCCACGACGAGGGTGGCAACGAGAGAGTTCCGGATCTTGGTGCCTAGCGTGCCGCCTGCCAGGGTGAAGGTGAACATCCCGATGGCCAGAGAGAGCATCGCGCCGCGCGAGCCCCCCTGGACCATCGCCAGCGCGAGGAGCCCAAGGAGTGGCCACGCGAGCCAGCGCGGGCCCAGGATGCTCCGCGCTCGGCCGTAGGAGAGGCCGACCAGGACGAGCGCGGCCCCGGCGAGGAAGCGTCCTGTGCGGTTGGGGTTCTGCCCCAGCACCGTAGCTCGCTGCAGCCCCCCACCGAAGTCGGCCGGCGCGTTCGCCACCTCCGTGACCTGCAGGGCAGCCAGTATGAGGCAGGAGAGGGACAGAGCGAGCAGCGTGGCCTGCCGCGTCCTCTCGTCGCGCATCAGGTTGATGGACGCCCAGAGAATCAGCACGAGCTGGAGCAGCCGCAGGAAGGCCTGCAGCACCAGATCAGGATAATGACCGCCGTTGAGCGCGAACGCACCGATCCACACGTAGAGGAACGCCCAATACCACGCGACGGGCACCGACATACGCCCGAAGCAAACCCGCGGGCTGAACGCGGCGGCGAGCAGGAACACGCCCCCCATCAGCGTCGCGTAGTCGAAGGGGAGGGTGCGGTCGGGGTATTCGAGCGGGATCGAGAAGACGTAGAGGTAGAATCCCCAGCGGGTGATGGGGTGTGCGCGCGTCTGCGCCGCCATCGCGGGCGCGCGCGAGGCCCACGCGCTCCACCGCCCGCCGTGGGCGATGCCCCGCCCAAGCGCCTCAGTGCTCACGGCGTGCTGCCTCGATCAGATGGAGCACATGCTTGACGATCTCACCCTGCGACGTGTGGGTCGTATCGAAGCAGTGGAGTTGAACTCCCCGGCGCCGGAAGTCGGCCAGTACCTCCCGGTACGCCTGCCGGTATCCATCCAGGAAGGCGCGAACGGCGGCATCCGAGCTGTCCTTGACGCGGTGCGCCTTGGCACGCGTCCGGATGCGCTGCATAAGCACCGCATCAGATGCGTCCAGCCAGATGATGCCGTCGAGTTCCTCGGCCCATGCGTTCAGGTGGCGGGCTTCATGGTCGAGCAGGATGGAGGTCCGGCGTGAGCCGAGTGCGTGGAGGCGCGTCAGCGAGAACACCGGACCTTCATCCAGCAGGACCGCTTTCCGACCCGCTGCTGCGCGGGGTAGTGCATCGTGGAGCGTGCAGATCCGAAGCACATGGCGGACCGCCCACGGTGCCGCGGCTGGAGCGGAGAGAAACAGGCTCGACGCGGCAGGCCCCCACACGTGGAGCCCGCGAAGTGCGCCCACAGCTTTCTCGGTGCGGGAGAGCCGAATGCCGGCGCGCAGTGTTGGGTCGAACTGCGCGAGGGCCTGGAGCACCGACGTCTTGCCGGCACCGGCGGGACCCACCAGCTCGAAGACGAGAGGCTGGTACGACCGGGCACCCTCGCGTGGGTTCCCCGCCCGCACCCTGCGGGAACTAGGTGAATATGAGATCACAGGGACTCCCACACCGCACGCTTGACCTCGAGCAGGACCATCTGAAGCGGTTGCCCCGCATCGATGTCGATCACCCGCGAATGTGTCGTGAATTGCAACCGAGGAACGATTTCCAACTTGCGCAGCAGCTGGTCGGCCGGCGTCTCAGGCTTCCGCCGGTACGCCTCCTCGAAGGAGAGGCGCAGGCGGATCACCAGGTCGGGCGGACAGCGGCCGGCCGTCGTGAATGTCGCCTCCTCATAGCGGGCGGCGGCACGCCACGCCGGATTGCGCGCGTGCAGCCAGTGCTCCAGTTTGGGGCCGTCATTCAACCCTGCGAACTGGCGCTGCGGCAGCCGATCGAATACCACGATCATTCCGGCGTTGCGAGCTCGCCGAGCGGCATCGGCGCGTCTCCGGCGCTCGCGCGCGAGCGCAAGGGCCCAGGCTATGCGGCCGATGCGCTCTCCCCGTCCCTGACGCCGCGAGTGGATAGGCGCGCGCGACGCCTCGCCGCGGTTCTCGTGCGAGCGGCGCGGGTGAGCCCGTCTCGCGACCGTAGCTACACCCTCCAGCAGGCGGCGCGACATGCTCGCGGAGCCGGCGCCGCTCCCGCCATACATGCTCATGACGTCCAGCTTCCAGGAGAGCCACTTGTCTAGCTCTCGCGCCAGGGTGGACTTCCCCGCACCGTCGGCGCCAAGAAGGGCGATGAGCAGTCCGCCGCGCGGCACGGTGCGAAGCTGCGGGCCGCGCGGCGGTATGCGAAGGCGCCGACGAAGATGCCGCACGTGCGCAGCGAGCTCACGAGTCCAGCGGTGGGTGAACGCGAGCACGGGACGGTGGCTCCGGCAGTCACGCAGCATCGGTGTGATCACCGTGCGGAACGTGTGAAGCTGCGCGCGCGTCGGACCGGCGGGAGAGAGCATTCCCGGGAGCAAGTCTGCGGCAGCGCTCCCGAGTAGCTCGCGCGCTTGGCGTGTGAGAATGTCGGGAGAGACGCGTTCGCAAAGCCAACGGAGCTCGCGCAGCGCCCCCCCGCGCATTGCTGGAGCAGCACGTCGCGAGAGCATTTCCGTACCAGCCTTGAGCGCCGAGCGAACGAGCAGCAGTAGCAGCTCGATGTGCGGATCGGCAGTGTAGACACCCTCTTCCGCATCCAGGCGGCGTGTCGCGAGTGTGATGTGCTCCCACGGTAAGCGATACCCCTTCAGGTACGGCTCGCCGATGGTCAGCTCGTAGTGGACGTGCAGATGAACTAGAGCGCCCGTATCATAATCGAAGCCGAGGAAGTCCTCTACGGCTGGGTACGCACGCCTCGGTATTGGCGCGAAGCGCTTGAACCCATGCGCCGCCAGCACCTCGGTGAAACGCAGCGCGGCACGGCGCTCCACCAGCAGGTCGAGGTCCGTCGCCCCGACCATAGCGGCCCGAAGGTGCTCGTTGCTCTTCCAGTGGCAGTACGCGATCTCCTCTTCCGCGAGTTGCGCGAAGAGAGCCCGCAGCACGCTGAGGGTTTGTGTCGCGGGTGTAGGCGTCTCCAGTGCCGGCGCATTACTCATTAGATCTCGGTGGTGGTTGAGTGCGCTGGTACGAACCGTTGAGGAAGGTATGAACGAAGCGTCGAGAGCATCCAGAGCCCATCTCCGCCGACGAAGGTGCGTGGGGCCAACGCCGTGGCGACGAGCCCGCTGACGGCGGCCGCTCCGGTACCTGCGATCACGATGATCAGCGGTGCCGCGCCCCAGCCGCGCATCGCGACTGTGGTGCCCCACAGGAACGGGAGGCAGACGGCGCAGAGCAGGAGGCCCGGCATGTGGGCACGACCGAAATCGGCCCAGGAGATGGACGCGACCTGCAGGCTGAGTTGCGCCATCAGCAGGAAATTGATTACGAGGGCGAGGACCACGGCCGCCGCAACACCGCCAATCCCCCAGCGCTGGCCGATCGCAGCGCCGCCGATGACGACCACGGCATAGATGATCTGCCGCCCGGCGCGCTGGTACACCATCGCCGTCGCACGGCAGATCGAGTCGCTCATCTTGTAGCTCGTTCGGAAGAGCATGCCGAGCGCGAGAATCCGGAAGGGCAGCACCGCTCCCGACCAGTCCGCTCCGAGTGCCACGTGGATGATCTCCGGCGCGAGGACAAGGGCGACGATGCTCACCGGCAACACCATGGTCGTGAGGAACGCTACACCCCGGCGGTAGGCAGTGCCGAGCCGCTGGGGATCGTTCTGTACCCGTGCCATCGCCGGGAAGAGTACACTATCCAGAACCGCACCGAACCCCGTCGCGGGCGCCGCCATCAGCTGGTAGGCGCGCCCGTAGAGCC
>JACDHR010000289.1 GCA_013820915.1 Gemmatimonadota bacterium | reverse complement strand
CCAAAGGCCATCGCCTCCCGCACGCGCTGCACGAAGCCGCCGATCGAGACGTACACCAGCGGCAGCGCGGACATCGCATAATCCGCATATACGTCCGTGCGGAAGGAGAGCACGAGGAGGATACCGACTGAGGAAATGCATCCCAGCAGCGCGATCGCCGCCCAGCGGCGGTCGCCGCTCTGCCGCCCGCGCCAGAGCAGGAAGAGCATGCCGGCGAAGGCGGCCGCCGCGATCTCCGGACTCATCCACTGCACCATCGCCGGGACGAGACGCAGCGAGGCCGCCAGCCCGCGCCCATCCTTGTTCCACACCGCCTCCGTCCGCCCGGCGAGCAGCAGCGCGAGGAAGCCGAGCAGCGCCGCCGCCAGCAGCGGTCCCCAGAGATAGATCCACCCACGCCGTGAGGGCCAGAAGAGCCCCGGCCGTCCCTCGCGCGAGACCAGGTGCAGCCCGAGCACCACGCCGGCGAAGGGAAAGAGCAGTGTGGGATGCGTCAGCGCACCCAGCGGGAAGAGCAGGAGCGCCAGCAGGAAGTAACGCGGGCGATCCTCGTCCACGCCGCGCAGCAGGAGCAGGTAGAGCACCGCCGCCAGCAGGTAGATCAGGGTGTAGTAGCGTGCGAACTGGCTCGCTCCCAGGTGCCAGGGCGAGAGCGCCACCATCAGCGCGGCCACGTGCGCGGCGGTGGTGCCGAAGACCCGCCGCGCCAGCACCCAGGTCAGCCCCACTCCGGCGACGCCGAAGACGAAGGGCGGCAGCCGCATGAAGAAGGGCGTCGGTGGATGGAAGGTGAGGAGCAGGTGCTGCATGACGTAGTAGACCGGCCGCACGCTGAAGTAATTTCCCTCGCCGACGCGCAGAGCGTCGCGCAGCGTGTACAGCTCGTCCTGCTCGAAGGGGAAGGTGGCGAGCCCGACGAGGCGCAGCCCGGCCGCCAGCAACAGGATGCCGAGCAGAAGGTGAAGCGACGATACGCGCCAGCCGGTGCGCGCACCCCCGCGCGGAGAGCGCGCGGAGCGCGTGGCAGCGCGCGCATCCGGAGGCGGCGCCTCCGCGGGCAGGGTCGCCGAGAGCGCGAGCGGGCGAAGCCAGCGTGCCAGCGCGCCGTTCATCTGTAAGCTTCCTTAACCCGGGAATCCCGCGCCGGAGCCGCGGCGCGCGGCTCCCCATCTCCTCCGAGAAGCGCCTGGTACTCCGCGACCATGCGCTCTCCGATCATCTTCCAGCTGTACAGCTCCTCCGCCGTGCGGCGCGCCTCCCGTCGCAGCCGCCGCCGCAGCTCGCCGTCGTGGAGGACCGCGCGCACCGCCTCAGCGAAGCCGCTGGGAGTGTCGCGCAGGAGGACGTTCTCGCCATCCACCGCGTGCAGCCCCTCGCAGCCGACCGAAGTGCTCACCACCGCCTTGCCCATCGCCCAGGCATCGAGCACCTTCAGCCGTGTGCCGCCTCCCACGCGCAGCGGCACCACGTAGCAGGCCGCGTCGTGTACCCGGGGGCGGATGTCGTCAACGTAGCCGGTCAGCTCGATGCCGTGCTGCTCGGCGAAGCTCCGCCGCTCCTCCTCCGTGGCGTGGCCGACCCAGCTTACCGGCGCTTCTTCGCCCGCGGCGCGCAGCAGCGGCAGGATCTCCTCGGAGAAGTAGGTGAGGGCGTCCCGGTTTGGAAACCAGTTGGTGCCACCGACGAACACCATCCCCTCCTCCGCCTTCCCCTCCCGCGCCGGCTGGAAGCTCTCCACGTCCACGCCGTTGGGCACCACGGTGAAGCGGCCCTCCGGCACCAGCCGGGAGAGCTCCCGGCGATCCGGCTCGGAGACGACCACGTTGAGCGCCAGCCGGGCGCACCAGCGCCGCTCCTCGCGCTCCATCAACCCCGCCTGATGCAGCAGGTAGCGCCGCCGCCACCCGGCCGCCTCCGTCGCGGCGCGGCGGCGGAGCAGCTGCGACTCGACGTTGTGATGTACGCACACCACCGGTGCCGCCTGCAGCACCCGCGGCAGGTACCCGGAGAGATCCAGGCTGTCCAGGTGCACCAGGTCGAAGTGGCTCGTGGCGAGATGAGCGTCGAGCCGCGCCCGAAAGGCGGCAGACTCGTATGCCGGCACCGTATAGACGCGGCGGCGCAGCAGACTGCGCAGGTGATCCCCCGCCAGCCGCACCGAGCTGTGCTCCTGCGGGATCGGAAAAGCCTCGACCTGGCCGAAGCGCCGCAGCGCCTCGACGCCCCGATCGAGCGCCGCGTCCGTCCGGGTGCTCTTCGCCCGGTAGAAGCAGAGGGCGGTCACGTCGAACGCCGACGCGAGCAGCCGCAGCACGTGATAGGTGCGGATCGCCACCCCCGCGTCCGGCGGGTAGGGCAGGGTCTGCGCGAGAAAGAGGAGTCGCGGACGCTGACTCACACCGCTACTCCTGGCTCCATCGTACCACCGTCCATCTCTTTGGAAGAAGAAAAGAACAATCGCTCCGGGCGGCTGCTCGCCACAAGTGCCGGGGAGAAGTCAAGATGCGGGCCAAAGCATGCGCGTGAGAAGTCGCGGCCGCGTCGACTCCGCCCACCCCTGTGGTGCAGACGCAACACGCACGCGATCCGCCGGATCGTTGTGAAGAAGCACTCCTCCAGCAGCATCAGGCTGCGAGCTGCCGTACCTGCTCGATGCAGCGCAGCAGTCGGGCTGCGGGCCGGACCTCCTGCATGAAGTACTCGTACGCGGCCACCCGCATCCGCTGCTGGCGCTCGGGATCGTCGAGGATGCGCGCGCAGGCATCCACGCACCCCGCGGCAGAGGCGAAGGGCAGGTAGTGGCGATCCGCCTGGAGCGGCGCGGGAAGCTCGTTCCTGACCGGTTCGGCGACCACGCACATCGAGGCCGCGAAGTACTCCCCCAGCTTCCAGGCCGTAGAGTGGTGCAAGCCGCGGGTGTAGACCCCGATGAGAGATCTGCGCGCGAGCTGCGGGTAGGAGCGGGGATGGATACTGCTCACCAGCTCCGGATAGCGCTCCCTGGCGAGCGGCGTGGGCACGAGGCCTCCGCAGAATCGCTCACCGAAGGCGCGCCGGAGCTCCACCACCATCTCGATCCGCTGCTCGTTGATGGTGGCCGCGCATTCTCCGACCAGCTCGCTCTGCTCCCAGAGTCGCGGCTGGAAGACGATCACCGGCTCCTTCGACGCCGCGGAGCTGTGCTCGAAGTCGGCTGGCCCCGGCAGTCGCCCGTAGTCGAGAAGCTTGTATGGCCAGCTGAGCAGCTCCTTCGGCCGACCTACCGCGCGAAAGGCCGCACGCGCCACCGCGCGGGCCAGGACAGGATAGGACCGGAGGTCGCTGCACGGGTAGGTCAGCCCGAAAGGACGCACCCTGGAGCGCACATCCTCCGAAAGGCTCTCCACGTCCAGCTCGTGGTAGCTCCGCTTGAAGTAGATGCTGCAGTGCTCCAGCGCGGAGGGATAGAAGATGTAGCTCTGGTCGCGCAGGTCGAAGCAGGCGGGGATCGCTTTGCCGGACTCCGAGTGGCGGATCTCCACCTGCGCCAGCAGGCTCCCCCGAACGGACTTCTGCCGCTCCCCGGGCGAGGGGTAGCGAACCCGCAGCGCGATCCTCTTCTGATGCGCGAGGTGGAAGAGGCCGGTATAGACGTAGGAGGTATGACGTAGATCCTGATCTGCATCCACATACAGGGTCACCTGCGGCACCTGCTCTGTGGTTGATCTGCTGCTCAACGGGTACCGAAGATGACAGGATGCGAAGAAGAGATGCCTGCCAGATGCATAACGATGCCTCGGACGGGGCAAGAACCAAGCCGCCTCCTGCGCCAGGACAGCCGCACGGATCGTTCACGCACCGCGTTGAATGGCGATGAACCCACCGTGCGTCGCACCGAACCGGAGTGAGAGTGGCTCTCGGGAACGAAGCGAGGGCCGCGCTCCGGTCGCGGCGAAGCGTACAGCTCCACCGCAGCCGGGCCGCAGCCCTCGTGCTGAACTTCTGCGCTAGCCTAGATGCGACCGGCTAGCCACCGCCCGGGTCAGCGCCGCTTCCGCATCGCGCTTATCAGCTGCCCTTCAGGAGAATGGCCGCCTCGGCGTTGCGGAGGGTTACGGAGGTGATCGCGGACCCGAGGGTGCCGTCCTCGTAGAGCATGTGCCAGGTACCGGCGGGAAGGGTGACGGTCACGGCGGTGTCGTCGCCGTACCTGTCCTGATCCTTGTCCCAGGGGCTGTGGATTAGCACGAGCGCGTTGTCGTACTCGCGTGCCCAGACGCGCCACTGCCAGCTCTTTCCCCATGCTGTCATGAACGAGAAGGTGCCGGTGGCATAAACGCGCCGGCTCTCGCGTGGGTGCCCCAGGTCGGTCTCAATCGCCTTGGTCCACTCCTCCGAGAAGGGGCGGTCCCAGAAGTTGGTCAGGGTGTAGCGCACCAGGTCGATCTGAGACGCGCCGGGCCGGATCATGTAATAGCTCGCCAGCTCGACCAGCTTGCCACGAGCGGCCTTCGACTTCTCGTTGCCGGGGAGGAAGGTCGCCCCCAGCACGCCGTCATTGTAGTGCTTGCGCGAGTAGCCGGAGAGCATCTGGGAGACGACATCCTGCGCGGTCATGTCTGCGATCTTGTCCCAGAAGTAGCGGTGCGCACTCTCTGCCGACTGGCCCATCTCGAAGTGCGCGCTGCCACCCGCAATGGCGAACTTCCGGATCCAGTCGTTCCAGTATTGGGCGGGGTTCGTGTGCAGGCGCCGGCGCGCCCCGTCGCGGCTGATGTGGGCGCGGACCTCTTTCGTCCACGTCTCCCAGGCGCCGAAGAGTGCGGCCTCACCGGCTGCGCCTGTGGGGTACTCGACGCTGCCGAGCGCCTTGCCGAGGTTGTGGGTCTCGAAGCTGTCCAGGAAGGCGCCGTCCGACTTCTGGCCCGCGTAGCTCTCCAGCACGATGCGGTTGTAGCGATAGAGCGAATACGCACGGTAGCCGGGATCCCCCGGATTGGCGTACCAGTCGTTCACCCCCTGCCATCCGGCTTTCACCAGTCGGTTCTGCTCCGTCTTCGGGAGGCCGGTGTGGAGGAACGCCTCCTCGATGTCGTAGCCCTGGGTGTTCAGCGTCGGGTCGTCATACCACGCCTTCATGGCGAGGTAGTCGGTGCCCTTGTAGAGATCGCCGCTCTTCGCCTGAAACCATGCCGAGAGGGTATACGGATAATGTTTGATGGAGGGATTGCGCTTCCGGTACTCGGCGAGGTTACCGTCCATGATCGCATCGTATTGTGCGGCGGTCCAGTCGTACTCCGCCTGCGCCGCTCCCCCATGCACCTGCACGCCGATGCGGAAGTCCGTTACTTCCAGCCGGATGTGCGACCAGTGCGGCGTGGTCGGGCTGTACGGGCCGGGCGGAGGCGAAACAGGCGAGCTGGCCGCAGTCACCGTGAT
>JACDHR010000288.1 GCA_013820915.1 Gemmatimonadota bacterium | reverse complement strand
CTGGTGGATTGCCCGTGATTGACGTGGGGGCGCCCTCTCCTGGGTGCGGGGACGGCTGACGCACCTGCACCCGCGCGGGAGGCGGTGGCTGAAGTTCCTGCGCAGCCTCACGCTGGACCCGGACGCGCTGCCGCGCCCCGTCGCGCCGCCGGGACCCGCGGACTTCATCATCTGCGGTGCGCCCCGCACCGGCACCACTCTGGTGAGCGCCATGCTCTTCCAGCCGCCGCGCGTGGTCACCGTGATGGAGCCCTGGGATGGGATGCGGCTGCCACCGGCGCAGCTCTTCGCCACGATCCGCGAGTCGGTAGCGCGGACGGGCACCCTGCGCTACGGCAAGCTGGACGTCGAGGGGCTGCTCGAGAAGGGACGGGTGCGCTGGGTCAAGGAGGGGGAATCAACGCCCGCGCTGGCGCTGGAGCCGGAGTATCTTCTCGGGGTCAAGTGGCCGGCCTTCTGGCGCTACCTCGAGCTGCTGCCGCGAACGAAGTTCCTCGTCTGCCTCCGCCACCCCTACGAGGTCATCTCTTCCTTCAAGAAGCAGGGGGGGCGCCTGGTGCAGGGCCTCAACTACGACATCGCCTTCAACCGCCGCATGAACGACGAATTGAAGGCGGCGACGCGCAGCGCGGCGCTGCGGCGGGTGCTGCTCTACGACTACGTCAACGAGCGCATCCTGCCGCACCTCGGGCGGGAGAACGTCTTCACGGTGCGCTACGAGCGCTGGTTCCAGGAGCCGGAGACGCTGCTGGGGGAGATCGGCGACTTCCTCGGCGTCGAGCTGGGGAGCGGGCCGGCGGCGATCCGTCCGCCGCAGAACGAGGTCGAGCTCACCGCGGAGGAGATCGCCCTGGTGCGCGAGCACTGCCGCACCGCAGCCGCACTCGGCTACTCCCTTGATGATGGGGGCGCGTAGCTGCTCAGGGCGCTCCCGGTGCGCATCGCAGCCGCCAGCCGCTGCGTGAAGCGCTCCTTGCCGCGGAAGTTCAGGTGGTCGCTGTCGCGGAAATTCTCCGGCTCGAGCGACAGCTCGTCCTCCGAGAAATCGTAGTACTCCACCCCATGCTCGACTCGCAGGCGCTCCGCGAGCCGCTTCATCTCCGGCAGCGTCGGCTCGCCCGCGTAGAGGGTGCGGTAGCGGTGGTAGTACGGTGGGGTGAAGAGGACCACCCGCACGCCCCGCTCGCGCAGGAGCCGGATCGTCGCCGAGAGGGAGGCGAAGGTCTCCGCGACGACCTCGGGATGATTCTCCTGGATGACCGACATCGCCGTGAGCGTCCGCGGCACGCGGCTCTCGGCGTGCTGGGATAGCTCCGCGTCGGTGTTCTCCTGGGTGCGGTCGAGGTAGTACTCGCGCTCCTGCGCTTCCTCCGGGTTGCGCCCGAGCAGCGGCCAGAGAACCATCTGCCAGTTGTCCGGCCGCGCCAGCCAGTACGACTTTCCAACCACGAAATTGTCGAGATCGCCGCGCATCCAGCGCGGGTAGGGGGTCGCCGCGTAGAAGAGGCGCCGGCCGATCAGCAGGCGGTCGTCCTCGCCATGCTCGTTCGCCCAGTGGAAGCTGAAGTAGGAGAGCGCGATGAAGACGGTGCGCAGCCGGGGCATCTTCGGCGCCAGCGTGCGGATCTGGAACTCCGTCTCCGCGGCGTCGTTCCAGGGGAGGCCGATCTCCCGCCCCTCCAGCTGCATCCCGTCGAAGTCGATCGCGCGCGCGTGCGAGTTCCCCACCGAGAGCGCCTCCATCCGCTCGAGATTGCCGGTCACGGCCTCCACGCGCTCGATCGCGGCTTTCTCCTCGAAGGAGGGAGGGTAGCGCTTGCTCAGCCGCACCAGTAGCCACACGGGCAGGGTGCCGATCAGCAGAAAGAGCAGCGTGCGGAAGAGGTATCCCCTCATCTCAGAACTGGAAGTAGATGAACTGGCTCCCACCGAAGTTGCCGAAGATCAGGATCACCAGGATCAGCAGGTAGTATCCCGCCCACCGCACCCAGGTCGGCGCCCGCGCCAGCAGCTCGCCCACCTCCCAGCGGCTCTGCACCACGTGCGCGGCGAGCAGGGAGAAGATCGCCGCGACGGCCAGCGCGAGCTGGTACGCGCCGAAGGAGCCGACCAGTACGCGCGCGCTGCCGCCCTCCCAGATCAGCACATTGCGCAGGATCAGGAGCGCATCCGAGAGAGATGCCGCGCGGAAGAAGATCCAGGCGAGCAGCACCAGGTGGAAGGTGACGAACACCGCCGCCATCTCGCGCACCCCGGTGAGGGAGAAGCGGCTCCGCGGGAGCGGCCTCTCCGCCGCGCCGCCAGGGCGCCGCTCGCCAGCCCCCCACACTCCTCCCCACCATCCACGCACCGCCGCCTGCAGTCCGGACGCCTGCATCGGCTCGAGGCTGGCCGTTCCGGACGCCACCCGCGCCAGAGCGGGCGCGAGACGCAGCGGCGCTGAGGAGGGCTCGAGCGCGGCGGGACGCGCGGGGAGCAGACGGCCCAGCGCCTCCCATCCCCGATCCCGTACGTTGCGCGTCATCAGCGAGAAGACGAGGTAGAAGCCGTGCAGCCCGCCCCACACCACGAAGGTCCAGTTGGCGCCGTGCCAGAGCCCGCTCACCAGGAAGACGGCGAAGAGGTTGACGTACCACCGCCAGAACGGCACCCGGTTCCCGCCCAGGGGAATGTAGACGTAGTCGCGGAACCAGGTCGAGAGCGAGATGTGCCAGCGCTGCCAGAACTCTTGGATGGAGCGGGCGAAGTACGGGCGCCGGAAGTTCTGCATCAGCTCGAAGCCCATCACCCGCGCCGCGCCGATGGCGATGTCCGAGTACGCCGAGAAGTCGCAGTAGATCTGGAAGGCGAAGAAGTAGGTCGCCAGCAGCAGCGTCGGCCCGTCGAAGCCGGCCGGGTTGCCGTACACCTCGTTGACGTAGATCGCCAGCCGGTCTGCGATCACGATCTTCTTGAAGAAGCCCCAGAGGATGAGCCGCAGCCCGCTGCTCACCCGATCCGCGCTGAACTCGTGCTTCTCGAAGAACTGCGGCAGCAGCCGCGTCGAGCGCTCGATGGGGCCGGCGACGAGCTGCGGAAAGAAGGAGACGTAGAGCGCGAAGATCCCCAGGTGCCGCTCCGGCTCCCGCTGGCCGCGGTAGACGTCGATCGTGTAGCTGAGCGTCTGGAAGGTGTAGAAGGAGATCCCCACCGGGAGCAGCACGTCGAAGGCCGGCACGCCGTAGAAGAGATTGAACTGGTCGAAGAGCGCGCGGGCCGACTCGTTGAAGAAGTTGAAGTACTTGAAGGCGAAGAGCAGCCCGAGGTTCGAGCCGAGGCTCAGCGCCAGGAACGCCTTCCGCCGCGCCTGCGTGGCAGCCGCTCCCATCCCCAGCGCCGCCCCGTAGTCGACGAGGGTGGAGGCGATGATGAGGAGCAGGTACTCCGGCTTCCAGCAGGCGTAGAAGTAGTAGCTGGCGGCGAGCAGCAGCGTCCAGCGGAAGCGGTGCGGGGTGGCGAAGTAGAGCGCCACCACCACCGGGAAGAAAAACAGGAACTGCAGGGAGTTGAACAGCATATGACTGCGCGGAGCTGCCCCGCCTTACCGGGCGAGAAAGCGGCCGCTCAGCGCCGGCGTGGGGATGCGGCAGCTCTCCGTGCGCCCGAACCAGCGATAGCGGTTGCGCGCGATCCAGTCGTACACCGCGTCGCGGACCGGCCGCGGCACCACGATGAACGCGAAGAGCAGCGGCCAGAGGCCCGGCAGCCTCCTGGCGATTCGCAGCGCGGCCGTCGAGCGAGTGTAGCAGCGTCCCTCCTCGAGCAGCACCATGCTGCTCAGGTCCGCCTCACCGCACCCGTGGTGATCGAGCAACCGCTGCGCGAAGTCGCTCTGCAGCGGCGCGAAGCGGAAGTATCCCTCCGGGTCCCGGTCGATGACGAAGAGCACCGCGCCGTTGCACAGGTTGCACACCCCGTCGAAGAGGAGCACGGCCTCGCCCAGTGCGATGGCGCCATCCGAGCCCCGCCTCATGTCACCTCCTGCGCTTCCGACGACATGCCTCACGCGCTAGTGGGAGCAGCGAGTGCCCAGCTCTGTCATGTCGACCGAGCGGAAGCGATAGAACTTCCTCACCAGCAGCGGCAGCGGCTGGGAGAGCTCGGGATCGTCGCCGGCCTGCAGCACCACCCGTCGTTCCCCATTGCGCACGTAGGTAACGCTGGCCGATGGTCTCTCGAACATGCGCCGTCGGAGCTCGAGGTACGGAAGCAGGTGGCCGTCGTTGGCCACCCGCTGCAGGTAAGCGATCGAGGACTCCTCGATCTCAACAAGATCGTCCTGGTACCGGCTGAGCCGGAAGCGCTCGGAGATGAGGAGGTGATTCCACCTTCCGCCCTCCGTCGCCAGGTTACTGAACATCGCGAAGGAGGTCTCCGTTTTCAACCCCAGGTAGGGACTCATCCCGTTGAAGAGCACCAGCAGCGGGAAGATCACCAGCCACCGCGGGCGCAGAACCATGGAGTCGAGGCCGCGGGTCGCACGTACCGCATCCCATCTGCGAACCACCAGCACGAAGACCAGCATCACCGCCAGGCCATAGAGCATCCAGAGGCCGCGGTTCATGACGATGATGCCGCCCGACACCCAGCGGTACGCGCCGGGCCTGAAGCCCACCGCGAAGAGGGCGAGCAGCACCATCCCGACTGCCAGCACCGCCCGATTGAAGTTGCGCCGCAGCGCTCCGCTCTCCGCGTGAGCCAGCAGCCAGCGTCCCGCGCGCCATTCCGCCAGCACCGGCTTCAGCCCCCCGACGTAGTCGAAGGGGAGGAAGAGGAAGTAGACCGCGAGCACCATCGCGGAGAAGTTGTAGAAGCGGTGCTGCGGGTTGAGCGCCAGCATGTAGTGGAAGCCCAGCCCGAGCAGCACGCCGGCGACCCGAGTGCGGCGGAAGAAGAGCATCAGCGGGATCGCCGCCTCGATCACCAGCGTGCCGTAGATGGCCAGCGGAGCGACCCAGCTCCCCATGGGGAGGAAGGGGTATCGCCCCACGAGGCTGGTGTAGTGGTCCATCGCGCAGCTGGTCGCCGGATTGAGGAAATCGGCGTTGATCTTGTGCACGACAGCGTAGCAGTAGAGGATCAGCAGCTGGATGCGCACCGCCGGGGCGAAGGTGCGCAGCAGCTCCCCCCCCTCGACCCGCATATCCCGCTGCTGCAAGAGGAGGTAACCCAGCGCGAGGAGAATCGTTACGTTGACGAAGGCGGTGAAGAGCGAGTGGTTGGTGACGTGGTTGGGGAGGTAATACAGCACCAGCGCGACCTGCGCGGCGGCCAGCGCGGCGAAGCGCGGCACGGAGGAGGGCCGCAGCAGCACCCAGAGCGCCGCCAGCGTCAGCGCGTAGCGCAGCAGTCCCACATGCCGTGCCGGGTAGGCGATCTGGTGGAAGAG
>JACDHR010000287.1 GCA_013820915.1 Gemmatimonadota bacterium | reverse complement strand
CTGGTCGAGCAGCAGGGGCTGACGCTGGTGCCGCTGGATATCTACTTCCGCCGCGGGGTCGCCAAGATTACACTGGCGCTCGTACGCGGAAAGAAGCTGCATGATAAACGGGAGGATCTGAAACGCCGTGACGATCAGCGGGAGATGCAGCGTGCACTCAAAACAGGATAAGATGCGGCGCCGCTTCGCGCTGCTGGCAGCGTTGCTGTTCGCGACCGTCCCGCTGGCCACGGCACAGCAGGCGCCGGCGAACACAAGTTCGCAGCGTGCGTCAGCCGATGCACCGGCGGTGCCCACGCCGATGCCGCGGGCAGCGGCGAAGCGGCTGATCGTCATCGACGCCGGGCACGGCGGCGTGGATCCCGGTGCGCGCGGTCCCTCCGGCATCCGCGAGAAGGACGTGACGCTCGCCGTCGCGCAGCGGCTCGCGGCGATCCTGCGTCAGGATCCCACGCTGGAGGTGCGGATGACGCGCGACCGTGATACGCTCATCGCGCTCAACGACCGCACCCGCATGGCCAACCGATGGAGGGCGGAGGGGCAGCCGGCCCTCTTCATGTCCATCCATATGAACGCCAGCGACCATAAATCGGCCCACGGATTCGAGACCTTCTTCCTCTCCGAGGCCAAAACGGAGGATGCACGGCGTGTTGCCGACATGGAGAACGCGGCGCAGCGCTACGAGACCGAGGCCCCGAAGCTCGATCCGCTCAGCTTCATCCTTCACGACCTGCGGCAGAATAAGTACCTGCGCGACTCCAGCGACTGGGCCGCAATGATCCAGAGGCGGCTGGCGGAAGTGCACTCCGGCCCGAACCGCGGAGTGAAGCAGGCTGGGTTCGTGGTTCTTAACGGTGCGTACATGCCTGCGGTGCTGGTGGAACTGGGCTTCATCACCAACGCGCAGGAAGAGAAGAAGCTCACCGATCGCGAGCAACAGGCTCGGTTCGCCCGCCAGTTGGCCCGTGCGATCAACGATTATTTCGAGCACTCGGCGCGTACGGCGGCCGTGCGAAGGTAAACCGCCTCTCCTCTACAGACGCGATGATCCCCAACGCTGAGGGTTTGGCTCGCGAGGATCGGGATCGCTCCACCGTACCGATCCTCGCGCTGGATGTCCCTACTCCCGAGCGCGCCCTCGCGCTGGTGGGCGAGATCCCCGGCGCACTGTGGGTGAAGGTAGGCCTTCAGCTCTTCACCGCGAGCGGCCCCGGCGTGGTACGCGCCCTGCGCGAGCGGGGGCATCGGGTGTTTCTGGACCTCAAGCTGCACGACATTCCGAATACCGTCGCGCGTGCCGTGGAAGCCGCGGCCGCGTTGGAGGTGGAGCTGCTCACGGTGCACGCCTCCGGCGGGAGCGCGATGCTCCGCGCAGCTCAAGCGGCCGCCGGTGGTGCGGGCGGGCCGCGTCTGCTCGCGGTGACGCTGCTCACCTCGCTCTCGGGCGCGGAGGTGGGGGAGGCGTGGGGAAGGGCCGCCGTATCCCCCGTGGTAGAGGTGCGACGGCTGGCGGCGCTGGCGCGGGAGGCGGGTCTCGCGGGCGTCGTCGCCTCGGTACACGAGGTGCCGCAGATCCGCGAGGAGGCGGGTGCGGAGCTGCTCGTCCTCACGCCCGGAATCCGGCTGGCCGGCGACGACGCGGGGGATCAGGCGCGCGTCGCCACCCCCGCGGAAGCCGCTCGTCTGGGGATCGACTTCATCGTGATCGGCCGCACCGTGACCGCGGCTCCCGACCCCGCCGCCGCGTGGGCGCGAGTCGAGGAAGGGATCCTTCGCGGGGCGCGGGGAGTACAACGCTCCCCATGAAGCGCACTGTATTTTTCCTGCTCTTGCTGCCGCTATTCGCGGCGGCCTCCGCGACGCGACTCTCCGCACAGGATGCACCCGCACCGCTCGAGTCGTTCATCGTCCACGTCGCACGCCTGTGGGCGACGGGTGACGCCGGCGCACTCGCCGACCTCGCCCCCGCGGACAGGCGGATCATGCTTGATATCGGAGAGGTGAACGGGTCGGTGCAGGGTCGCCATGCCGCCGCGGCGCTACGCGCCATGTTCTCGGAGCGCGAGACCGCGGCGATCCGCCCGACGCGCGCCACCATCGCAGGCGGGCGGCCGCTTCGCGGCTTCGGCGAGATGACCTGGACCTCCCGGTCGCGCGGGATGAGCGATCTGCGCACCGTGACCCTATATATAGGGACGGAGTGGGAGGGGAACGGGTGGCGGATCCGCGAGCTTCGCATCCTGCGCTGAACGAAGTTCTTGACAGACGTGGTGCCTCCTTCCTAGGATTGCACTTGCCCCACCGCTCCAGAAGAGAGCGGTGGGGCAAATTGTTCCCATCGCCTCGTCCCGCTCCATCGTGAAGAACCCTTCGCTATCGTGAACCCCGTTACTCCAGATTCCCTTCTCGCCGACGTGCTTCCCCTATGGTGGGGCGTTGCCATCAACTGGATCGCCCTGGCCAACGCCGGGCTGCGCATTCTGGTGGCGCTCTTCATCGCCTGGCTTGCCTTCCGCGGGCTCGGGCTCCTATCCCGCCGCATCGAAGCCGCGTCCGTTCAGGGCGATGCGGGGACGATCTCGCTCCAGGAGCAGCGAACCAAGACGCTGGTCGGGCTCGTCCGCAACATCGGGATCGTCGTCATCGTCGTCCTCACGCTGTTCACGCTCCTCGGCATCGTGGGTGTAGACATCCGCCCGCTTCTTGCGGGTGCCGGCGTGATCGGCCTCGCCATCTCGTTCGGCGCCCAGTCGCTGGTGCGCGACGTCATCACCGGCCTCTTCATCCTCTTCGAGAACCAGTTCGGCGTCGGGGACGTGGTGCGCATCGGAGACGTCGGCGGCATGGTCGAGCGTATGACGCTGCGGGTGGTCGTACTGCGCGACGTGCACGGTACCGTGCATGTGATCCCCAATGGCGAGATCAAGCGCGTCAGCAACATGACACGCTCCTGGTCGCGCGCCGTGCTCGAGATCGGCGTCGCCTACAAAGAGGATGTGGACCGTGTGATGCAGGTCATGCGCGAGGTGGGTGCGGAGCTCTGGGAGCACGAGGAGTGGCGGCCGCTGCTCATCGAGGAGATCACCGTGCCGGGGATCGAATCCTTCGGAGACTCCTCCGTCGTCATCCGGATGATGGCCAAAACGATCCCGCTCAAGCAATGGGACGTGGCTCGTGAGCTGCGCCGACGCCTGAAGAACCGCTTCGACGCGGAAGGAATCGAGATCCCATTCCCGCACCGGACCCTGTACTGGGGCGCGGACCGGATCCCCGCGGGCGGGGAAGAGGAGAGAAGGAGGAGGGAAGAGCAATCGGGCGCCGTGCAGCCCCGGGATGGTTTGGCCGGCTCCCGAAGTCGGCAATTTCCCTCTTCACGAGATCCGTGAAATCGAGACGTTCTGAGCATGTCAGGGGAATGGGTGCGGTGGGCACTCTTCCCTCTTCCCTCTTCCCTGTAGCCGAATGCCGCTGCGATTCTACAATACGCTCACCCGCAAGGAAGAAGAGTTCGTACCCCTCCGACCCGGGAAGGCGGGGGTGTACGTGTGCGGGCCGACCGTGTACGCGCCGCCCCACATCGGCAACCTGCGGACCTTCTTCTTCGCGGACATTCTGCACCGTTACCTGGAGTACAGGGGAATGGATGTCGCGTTCGTCATGAACCTGACGGACGTGGACGACAAGACGATCCGTGGTGCGCTGCAGAAGGGTGTGCCGCTCGATGAGTACACGCAGCCGTTCATCGACATCCTCTTCAAGAACCTGGATACGCTGGGGCTCGCGCGCGCCGACGCCTACCCCCGCGCTACGGAGCACGTCCCCGGCATGATCCGCCTGATCGAGCGGCTGTTCGAGCGTGGGCTCGCCTACGAGGCGGACGGCTCGGTGTACTTCGACATCTCCGGCTTCCCCGGCTACGGTAAGCTCTCGCGCGTGGATCTGAGCGGAACGCAGCGCGGCGCCCGTGTCGCAGACGACAGCTACGAGAAGGGCGACGTTCGCGATTTCGCACTGTGGAAGGCGGCGAAAGCAGAAGACGGAGCCGTCGGCGCGGTGTGGCAGACGCCGTGGGGGCCGGGCCGCCCCGGTTGGCACATCGAGTGCTCGGTGATGAGCATGGACGAGCTGGGCGAGACCTTCGATATCCATGCCGGCGGGATCGACCTCACCTTCCCGCACCACGAGGACGAGATCGCCCAGTCCGAGGGCGCAACGGGGAAGCAGTTCGCCCGCTACTGGCTGCACGGCGAATTCCTGCAGATCGATGGCGAGAAAATGGCCAAGTCGCTTGGAAACGTGTTCACCTTGCAGGACCTGGTGGCACACGGCGTCAAGCCTTCGTCGATCCGCTATCTCTTTCTCACCGCCCACTACCGAAGCCAACTCAACTTCAGCTTCGAAGGGCTGGAGGCGGCGGGGCAGGCGGTGCGCCGTATCCACGCCACGCGGAAGCGGCTGAGCGAGCACCGGATGCAGATGGAGGCGGACCCCTCCGACGAGCCCCGGCTGCACCACGCAGCCGAGGAGGCGCTCGGCGCATTCGCTCGCGCGATGGACACCGACCTGAACACGAGCGTCGCGCTGGCGGCGCTCAACGAGTTCGTCACCCGCGTCAACAGCCGCCTCGATTCGCTCGGCACCCGCCCGATCACCGCCGCCGAGCAGCAAACAGCGCTCGACGTCTTCGATCGGATCGACACCGTTTTCGGCTTCCTCGCCGTCGCCGATCGCGAGGAGGTGGTTGACCCGGAGCTGGCCCTCTGGGTGGAGGAGCGGCTGGTCATGCGCCAGGATGCGCGCCGCCGCCGTGACTTCGCCGCCGCCGACGTGATCCGCGACGAACTGGCCGCCCGCGGCGTCGTCGTGGAAGATACCGCGCAGGGGCCGCGCTGGACGATCTCCACTTGACATGGGTGGTTGCGGCTTCTATTATACGAGTCTTGCCCGGCGCTGGCTTAGCTCAGTTGGCAGAGCAGCTGATTTGTAATCAGCAGGTCGTCGGTTCGAGTCCGACAGCCAGCTTGCGCGAGCCGGCGCAAGCGGTTTGCCGGGCGCCTCTCCGGTAGCGGAGCGGCAAAGATACGATGGGCGGGTGTAGCTCAGTTGGTAGAGCATCAGCCTTCCAAGCTGAGGGTCGCGAGTTCGAGTCTCGTCGCCCGCTCCATTTCTTGCTCCTTCGCGGCCGAACCGGCCGCGCGGGGGTGTTTTGTTCTTCACCGGCTCCGCCGGTTCAGTGGCAGTTTCTTCACCGGCTCCGCCGGTGAATGATCAATGGTACTTCAACCTCCCGGGCAAGGGGACAGCTATCGATGGCCAAGGCCAAGTTTGAGCGGACGAAGCCGCACGTGAATGTGGGCACGATTGGGCACGTGGACCACGGGAAGACGACGTTGACGGCGGCGATCACGCGGATACAGGCGGCGAAGGGGCTGGCGG
>JACDHR010000286.1 GCA_013820915.1 Gemmatimonadota bacterium | reverse complement strand
GCGGGTAGCCGGTGAGATCGACCTCGCCGCGCCGCACAGCAGCGGTACGGCGCCCCGGCCCTCGCCGGGGATGCTGGAGCTGCATTACGCCCCCCGCGCCGAGCTGCGGATCTTCCTGCCCGAGGAGCGCGAGCGCGCCGCCGACCTTGCGCGCCGCGCCACTGCCGAGAACCGCACGGTCGGCGCGCTGCTGCTCGCCCCGCTCGCTGCACCGGTCCAGCACCCGCTGCGAATGCCCGCCGAGCCTGCGGTGTACGCGCAACGCCTCTACGCCGCACTGCACGAGCTGGACGACCGCGGCTGCGAGTTGATCCTCGCCGAGCAGCCGCCCGACGCCGCCGAGTGGGCGGGGGTGCGCGACCGGCTCCGCCGCGCGGCAGCCGCCTGATAGCGAGCATCTCCCCGCCTCGTCGTTTCCCGCGGAGGCGGCGGCCATGCACGACGGCCCCGCCGCGGCCCATGCCCACCCCGCGGCCCCGGCCCCCGCGGCCGAGCGTGCCAGGCCGAGCGACTACTCGCTCTACAATCTGGAATCGGAGTGGTGCGACCAGCACGGGCAGCCGCGGCAGCTCGGTTCGCTGGCGGGCCGGGTGCAGGTGGTGGCAATGGTTTACACCCATCGCGCCTACGCCTTCCCGCGCATCCTGATGGATCTCAAGCGCATCGAGGGAGAGCTCGCGGCCGAGCACGCGGACGACGTGGGCTTCGTGCTCGTCTCCATTGACCCGGAGCGCGATACCCCCGAGCGCCTGCGCCACTTCGCCGAGGCCACGCACCGCGATCCCGCCCGCTGGACGCTGCTCAGCGGCACCGACGCCGACCTCCTCGAGCTCGCCGCGCTGCTCGGCGTCAAGTACCGCGGCGAGAGCGCGACCGACTTCTCGCACTCGAACGCACCCACCATCCTGACCCCACAGGGCGAGATCGCGCAACGGCAGCTCGGCCTCGGCGTGGATCCACAGCAGACACTGGCGGTGATCCGGCGGCTGCTGAAGTAGCCGACCCGCGTGGAAAGGTCGGTGCGGAGCCTCTAATCGATTGCCAGGAGCTGGAAGAACGCTCGAACGGCTCGCCCTACCGCATCGGCATGGATCCACGCGCAGCCGAGGGTGTCGAATTCGTCACCAGGTCTGGGTAAAGGCTCGACAGCAAATCCACGGTGACCACGACCAAAGCGATTCCCATCAAGATCGCCATGTATTCCAGGCCGAATATGGCTTGGTCAAAGAGAAACGGAAAATAACTGAACAGTGAAGCAGCGCCGACGAGAATAGGAATGAAGAACCGCTCCGGCGAGTAGAAAGCGTAAATAATGGCAATCACGTCCGCCGCGAAAAAGTACCTCTCATGCATGTGCGGCAGCGTAAATGGCAACAGGAGCACCGAAGCCAACGATAACTTGATGACTATGCCCTCATCCAGTTTCACGCCGCTCAGGTAGCATGCCAGACAAAGCAGATATACGAGCGATGCGGCAAGGATGAGGCCGGGCATCCGAAACAGTTCGGGATTGTCCGGCAACCACTGGTATAGGTTCGGCGCCTCCAGGGTCAAACTCTCGTAAGTCCCTGCCTGCGCGCGGTATATCAGCAATAGCCCGAGCAACGGCCTCCCTGCCACCCAAGCCGGCAACATCATAAGCACGTATGTGGCAGGAATGATGAGAAAGGAGTAGATAGGGATGTGCCTCTTGAGAAGGAGAACGACGAACAGCGGAAACAGGAAGATAGCCTGTAGCTTGAACGACAGCGCCACACCGAAAAAGAAAAGTGCCAAATTAGGCTCTCGCCGAAGCACGAAGTAGATAGATGTTATCAGCATTGCTGTATAGATTACGTCGCACTGCCCCCATAACGCGCTGTTGAAGAAGACAGTTGGCGCAAACAAGGCGGCAAAGAACGACAACATCCAAACCACGCGGCTATCATATCTCTGTCTCACAGCCAACAGAACAACGGATGCAAGCAAGAAGTCAAACAGCACCGAGATCAGTTTTATCGCGTACAGCTTGGACAGCGGAAGATACGTAGCGAGCGCCAGGAGGTAAAGATAAGGCGGAGTGTAGTTCGAGAAACGATGCCCGAGTGCCCTGAACCCGCCATTGTTCACGATATAGTCGTACCAGGGACTCAGAAAGTAGCGGTAATCCGGGCTTTCGAAGTTGAACAAGCTGATCCTGAGGATCGCGGCCAGGGAGAGGCCGACGCCCCACATCGCCCAGTAGACCGGCTCTACGCGTCGCCTCGACAACGTCGCCGGATGGTGCTTATCGAGTTCCATGTGCTTCCCGTCGGAGCAGGTCTCCGAACCTGATCACCGCTCCGCCCGCGGGTTGCGGACGCAGGGGGCGGCGTCCGCCGCGTCGTGCAGCGGCCACCGATCACTGAAGCCGAAGCGCTCGGCGACGAGGTAGAGCGGCCGGTGCTTGGCCTCGCCGTAGATCCGGCCAATGTACTCGCCAATCACACCCAGTGCAAGGAGCTGCACGCCTCCGATAAACAGTACCGCGACAAACAGCGCGGCCCAGCCGCTGACCCAGCTCTGCGTGAACAGGCGCACCGCGAGCGCGTACAGGATGCCGAGCAGCGCAACGGCGGAGGCCGCGAACCCCACCCACGTTGCGAGCCGCAGAGGCACGGTGGAGAAGGACGTCACGCCGTCGAGGGCGAAGCGCAGCATCTTAAAGAGCGGGTACTTGCTCTCTCCGGCGGCGCGCGGCGCGCGGCGGAACGGCACCGCGGTCTGTCGGAAGCCGACCCAGCTCACCATCCCGCGCATGAACCGGTCGCGCTCCGGCATCGAACGCAGGGCGCCGACTACTTTCCGGTCCATGAGCCGGAAGTCACCCGTATCGAGCGGGATCGGCGTCTCGCTCAGCCGGTTGACCAGGCGGTAGAACACCTTCGCCGTCCAGAGCTTGAACCTCGTCTCGCCGGCTCGGTCGCTCCGGACGCCGTAGACGACATCGTAGCCCTCCCGCCACTTCGCCAGCAGGAGCGGGATGGCCTCCGGCGGGTCTTGCAGATCGGCGTCTATCAGCACCACAGCGTCCCCGGACGCATGGTCCAAGCCGGCAGTGGCGGCGAGCTGGTGGCCGAAGTTCCTTGACAGGCGAACGACGCGTACGCGGTCGTCCTGCTCGTGCAACCCACCGAGGACCCGCGCCGTCCCGTCCGTGCTGCCATCATCGACGTAGACGATCTCGAATGAGCCGCCGACCATCGCCTGCTCCAGCACCTGGGTGAGCCGGCGATGCGTCTCCTGCAGGACATCTTCCTCGTTGTAACACGGAACGACGGTAGAGAGCAGCATCGTCCACTCCGGTGGTTTCTAGGTACTCACCCGGCTCAGCAGGCGACAGGCTTGTGCAGCATCACCGGACACCCCGGCTCGCGGGCTCGCGCCGCTCCGGGGGCACCAGGGAAAGCACCACGTGCCCGGTGGCGCGGGCCACGAGGGTGAGTGAGAACGCAGCGGCACCACCGCGACGGTGACGAGGCGGACGCTGTCCCCGGCCGCACCGCGCATACCTGCGGCGGCCGCCGCATTGGTGATGTCGTCGCACGGCAACTGCGTCCTCTGCAGCTCACCCGTGATGCGGAGCAGCGAGGCGAGGCAGTCGATGAAAAAGCGGGAAGCGGTGTCCGGCCCGACTACCGCACATGGCGCGCACGCGGCCATATAACACAGATCAAGCCACCCAGCGCCAGGCAAGGAACTCCAGTAGCCACCTGATCTGAAGGAGAATGAAGGCAACCGCGATGACGGCAGGAAAAAGCTTGGCTCGCGCGGGCGGCAGAAGAAGATACAGGGGAAAGATCGCGAGCTCGTAACGTGCCGTCGAACGGTTTGGCTCCTGCGAGTGAATGAAGATCATCGAGACGAGCACGAAGAACAGCAGCGGCGCGTCGAGTCTGCGCCATCCGGCGGCGACAACGCTCAGTATGATCAGCGTCGAGAGCAGCCGCAGGTTCTGGTCTGGCAAGCGCAGCGAGCCGTCGAGGAACCGCGCGACCGTCGCGCGCGCGTCCTGCAGGAACGGCAGAAAAGGCGCTGTCCAGCTTTGTCCCCAGATTGTGCTTTGAATCTGGAAGTAACCCATAAGGTTTCCTGTGCTGTAGGCGACGGCGGCCCAGTAAATCAGTATCCCCAGCACTGGCGCAGCGGCACACGCGAGCGCAACCACGACCTTGCGTCTGTTTCGCAGCCGGATCGCCGCATCGCAGAGGAAAATCGCCGCTAAGCAAATGGCGGTTGGTCGGGTGAGGCCGGCGAGAACGAGCGCCGGAATCGCCACATCGTACCGGCCACGGGTATACGCGACCGTTCCCGCGAGGCCGAGGAATAGAAAGAGCGACTCCGAATAGAACACGGAGAAGAAGAAGGCCAGCGGGCTGATGAGCAACCAGAATCCCGGCTGGGAGAGCAGATCCGCGTTCCTCTCCTTCCCCGGGCGGACGAGCTGACCGAGCAGGAGTGCGGAGCCCAACAGGAGGATCTGGTTGAAGACCACGCCGGCGATCACGGTGTGCTTGCCGCCGCCGAGTAGGTGCGCGATCAGCGGGAACAGTGGGAAGAACGCAAAGCGCCGGATCTCATTCCCCTCTGTCGAGTAGCCGTTCGCCGCGATCCATGTATAGTGAGATCCGTCCCACGCGGCGAACAGGTCGGCGATACCACCGGGAGCGTCCCCAGCACTCTCGAATCTTCCGGGAAAGTGATAGACGAGAAGCACAGTGAGCCACACGAGGCAGACGTGGGCTCCCCAAGCCGCAATCAGATTCCACGGAACCAGAGCCCCATGCGCATACGCCCGGCTGGCGAGAACCAAGCCAGCTGTGGGTGCCGCACCTGGAACGAACTCGGCAGAAACTCCTCGCTCAGCCATAGCAACGCGCAAGTTTCGCTCGTAAACGTCTTTCCACCTCTGCGGAGCACCGCCGATCGAGAGGTGTGCACCGGACGCGGCCCGATCGGGGCTCCGCCGTTCCCGCGCAATCTCGGCGGCACCGCTATGCTGTTTGCAGGACCAATCGCCCAATAATGCTTGGGGTGCCGGGGACGCGCAAGCCGCGGTGTGGCCGTACCCACTTCCCCACTACCACCATGCTGCCGCACCGGGCCGGGACGGCTGCAGCGCGATGGTTCAACCGCTCGCGGCCAACCGCGTGCACATCCGACAGCGCCGTGCCCGGGGGCAACGGCAGGCGCCGGGGTAGCGGCAACCGGCGCCGCCGTGGTATCTTCGTGCGCCTGAATACCCCATGCACGGATGAGAAATGGACTCGCGCACCGCTCTGCTGGAAGGGCTGATCGCCCGCTTCGCGCACCTGCCACCGGAGGCGATCCTCAAGGAGGAGCTGCTCCGCACCGGGATGGATTTTGACCCCTCGGCGCTCACCGACAACGAAGCCGGTGAGGTGAAGCCGAAGTCGTACTT
>JACDHR010000285.1 GCA_013820915.1 Gemmatimonadota bacterium | reverse complement strand
GAGCTGGTGCGGGTGCGCCTCACGGGCTCGGTGTACAATGTGGACAAGACGACGAGCAACAACCTGTTCAACGGTGACCGCACCGGCTCGCGCTACTACAGCGTGATGGAGAACACCCTCTCGACGCCGGCTGCGCAGTTCACCTCGGGCCGCCTGAACCCGGGCTTCACGAACCAGCTCCGGACCTATCAGATCAACCCGTTCGTCAAGATCGGTGGCCTGGAGCTCTTCGGGGTGATCGAGAAGGCTGAGGGCAAGCACAACGCGGAGGCGGATACGCGCAGCTGGAACCAGTACGCTGGTGACGTGGTCTACCGCTTCCTGCCCCGCGAGCAGCTGTACGTCGGCGGCCGCTACAACACGGCTTCGGGCAACCTCCGCGGCGTCGCGGATGAGGTGAGCGTGGATCGGCAGGCTCTGGCCGCCGGCTGGTTCGTCACCCCGAGCATCCTGGTCAAGGGCGAGTACGTGACGCAGGAGTACCACGACTTCCCGAGCCTGGATCTCCGTCGCGGTGGCAAGTTCAACGGGTTCGTCATCGAGGGCGCGATCGCCTTCTAGCAACGGCGGGAGTTGATCGATCACTCCCTTTCCTCCAGCAACGCAGGGGATGCACCTCCGGGAGCATCCCCTGCACTCTTTTGTGCCCCGCCGCCGCAACGCTGCTTCCCGATGGCGGTGTGGGGAAAATCACCTTCCGATTTCCAGCCTCGTCCTACACGATCTCCAGCGTTGCCCGACACTCGCTCCGTGTAGGTTGCGCTACCTTCCGTTGTGGATTCAACGAGCAGTCCGCGCAGCCAGACCCGTCGTTGAGAAGGTGCACAGCATCGGGTCCGCGCGGCGCCCTCCGGTGCCGTGACCGGAGCAGAGATCCGAGCGAGAGAGGGTGAGATGAGATACGGGGCTACAGCGTCACTCGCACGATGGAAGCAACGCCGTCCATCCGCACGGATTACCCTGGGACTCGCCGCGTGCCTGACCCTGCTCTTCGCGAGCACGCTCGAGGCGCAGACGAACCGGGCGGCGCTGCCCTTCTCGCCCGGTGAGGAGCTCGTCTACCGGGTGCGGCTGGGCGGGCTGGGAAGCATCGGGCGAGCCGTCATGGGAGTGGACGGACCCGAGGTGGTGCGCGGACGCGAGGTGTACGTGCTCCGCTTCGATTTCCGCGGCCGCGTCGGCCCGGTGGTGGTGGTGGATCGCACCCGCTCCTGGGTGGACCCGGCGGAGATGGCAGCGCTGCGCTTCTCGAAGTACGAGCGCAGCCCGGTCTCCACGAATCGGCAGGATGTCGAGCTCTTTCCCGGCCAGCGCGAGTGGAAGGCGGCGAGCGGCGAGGGGGGACGCCTTGCGACCGGAGCGCCGCTGGACGAGCTCTCCTTCCTCTATCACATCCGCGAGCTGCGGCTGGCCGATGGCGACGTCTACTCCTGCGTCCGGCATTTCGACGAGGCTCGCAATCCGGTCACCGTGCGGGTGTTGCAGCGCGGGCGCATCCGGGTGCCGGCCGGCGAGTTCGCCACCGTGCTCGTCGAGATGCGGGTGAAGGACCCCCGCCGCTACGGTAGCGAGGGTGTGATCCGGCTGCACCTCACGGACGACGCGCGTCGTATTCCGGTGCGCATCGAGTCCACCATCCCCGTGGCCGGCTCGACCACCCTCGATCTCGAGTCCGCCAGCGGCCCGCGCGTCGCGCTGCGCCAGCCGTCCGGCTGAGTGGCGCGATTCTGGCGCGACGGAGCGAGCTTCGCCTGAATCTGACGGAGCTGAATACCCACACAGCGATCGTGACAACCTCTTCAGAACTCGTTCAACCGACCGCCCCCGGCACGAGCCTGCCGGGGGCGGTGTCGCTGGATCCGGTGCTGCGCCCCCGCTCGATCGCCGTGATCGGTGCGAGCCGCACTCCGAACACCATCGGCTACCAGATCCTCGACAACCTGCTGCGCCACGGCTACGCGGGCGCCGTGTACCCGGTGAACCCGAAGGCCGAGGTGATCCACTCGATTCGCGCCTACCACTCGATTGCCGAAATCCCGGACCCTGTGGATCTGGCGATGATCGTGGTGCCGAAGCAGCACGTCTGCTCCGTCGCCGAGCAGTGCGGGGAAAAGGGGGTGAGGGGGCTCGTGGTGATCTCGGCCGGCTTCCGGGAGGTGGGCGGGGAGGGTGTCGAGCGTGAGCGCGCGCTGCTCGGAATCGTGCGGCGCTACGGCATGCGGCTGGTGGGGCCGAACTGCATGGGGGTGCTGAACACCGCGCCGGATCTGTCGATGAACGCCACCTTCGCCCCGACCATGCCCCCTCCCGGTCCCGTCGCCTTCATGAGCCAGTCGGGAGCGATGGGAGTGACAATCCTCGACTACGCCGCGGAGTACGGCGTGGGCATCTCGCAGTTCGTCTCGGTGGGCAACAAGCCCGACGTCTCAGGCAACGACCTGATCCACTACTGGTCCGAGGATCCCCGCACGGGGCTCATCCTCATGTATATGGAAAACTTCGGCAACCCGCGCCGATTCACCGCGCTCGCCCGGGAGATCACGCGCCGCAAGCCGATTATCGTGGTGAAGTCCGGGCGCAGCGGGGCGGGGAGCCGCGCCGCCTCCTCCCACACCGCCGCTCTGGCGGAGACCGACGTCGCGACCGACGCGCTCTTTGCGCAGTGCGGCGTGATCCGGGTCGACACCGTCGAAGAGCTCTTCGACCTGGCGATGGCGTTCTCGCACCAGCCGATCCCGCGCGGCAAGCGGGTGGCGATCGTGACCAACGCGGGCGGCCCGGGGATCATCATTGCCGACGCCTGCGAGGCACAGGGTCTGGTGGTGGCGGAGCTGGCGGAAGCCACCCGCCAGCGGCTCGCCGCCTTCCTGCCGGAGGAGGCCTCGCTCGGCAACCCGGTGGACATGATCGCCTCGGCGACTCCACGGAGCTACCGCGCGGCGGTCGAGAGCGTGCTCGCGGACCCCGGCGTGGATGCGGTGATCGCCACCTTCGTCCCGCCGCTCGGGGTGCGGCAGGAGGACGTGGCGGAGGCGATCGTCGAGGCGGTGCGGGAGCACGGTGGGAAGCCGGTACTCGCGGTGCTCATGGGGCGGGAGGGGCTGCCGCAGGGGCTCGCCGAGCTGCAGCGGGTGGGAATCCCTGGCTACCGCTTTCCGGAGTCCGCAGTGCGCGCGCTGGCAGCTATGCATCGCCACCGTCTCTGGCTCGAGCGGCCGGAGGGCTCGCTGCGCAGCTTCCCCGCGGACCGCGACCGTGTCGCCGCGCTGGTCCACCATGCGCACTCGGAGGGCCGGAGCCGCCTGAGCGAGGTCGAGGTGATGGAGGTGCTGGAGGCATACGGCATCCCGGTCGCGGCGCATCGTGTGGCCCGCACGGCCGAGGAGGCGACGCGGGCAGCGGACGAGATCGGCTACCCGGTGGTGCTGAAGGCGCTCTCGCCACGTGTGATCCACAAGTCCGACGTGGGTGGAGTCCGGGTGGATCTGCGCGACGCGGCGGAGGTACGCGCCGCCTTCCAGCAGATCTGGAGGGAGGTGCCGGAGCGCGCGGGCATTCCGCCGCAGGAGCTGGAGGGGGTGCTGGTACAGGCGATGGCGCGCGGCGGCAAGGAGACGATCATCGGCATGACCTCCGATCCTGCCTTCGGGCCGCTGCTGATGTTCGGCCTCGGTGGCGTGTACGTAGAGGCGCTGCGCGACGTGGTCTTCCGCATCCATCCCGTCACCGAGGTGGACGCGCGTGAAATGGTCGGCTCGATCCGCGGTGTCCGGCTGCTCGAGGGGATCCGCGGCGAACCCCCGACCGACCTGGCCGCGATCGAGGAGGTGATCCAGCGGATCTCGCAGCTCGTGGCGGACCACGAGCTGCTGCACGAGCTGGACATCAACCCCTGGATGGCTTACGCGGAGGGGGGCGTGGCGGTGGACGCCCGCATCATGCTTCGGAGTGCGCGGAGCTGAGGAGGGCGGCCCGATCGGCAGCCGGGATCGTGAAGAAGAAGGTGCTCCCCACCCCCAGCTCGCTCTCGACCCAGATCCTCCCCCCATGCGCCTCTACGATGCCGCGGGCGATCGCGAGGCCCAGGCCGGCGCCCGTTGGGTTGCCGCGCTCGCTCTTCCAGAAGCTCTCGAAGACGCGGGCGAGGTGCTCGGGAGGGATGCCGCCGCCGCTGTCCGCGACCGCGAAGCAGACGTGGCTCTCCTCGGCGCGCGCTCGCAGCTCGACGCGCCCGCCCGCAGGGGTGAACTTCACCGCGTTGCCGAGCAGGTTGGAGAACACCTGCAGGAGCCGCCGCCGATCCGCGAGCACCGGCGGGAGATCCGCGGGCACGCTGTTCTCGAGCGAGAGCGACTGCTGCGCGGCCAGATCGGCGAGGATGCTCACCGCCTCCCCAACCAGGCGCGCCGCGTCCTGCGGCTCCGGCTCCATCGAGAGCTGCCCCGCCTCCAGGCTCACCGCGTCCAGCAGGTCGGCGCGCAGGCGCTGCATCTGCTCGACGAGCGAGCGGATCGCGTGGATCCGCTCGCTCGCGGCGTCAGCATCGCCGGTGGAGGTGATCCGCTGCAGAAGCATCGCGTGCAGCCCCACAGCGCTGAGGGAGTTACCCAGGTCGTGTGAGACCACGCGCAGCACATGGTCTCGCGCGCGCACCGCGGCCTCGGCGGTGGCGCGCGCCTCGCGCTCGCTGCGCAGCAGCAGCTCGCGCTCCCGCTCGAGACGCTTGCGCTCCATCGCATAGCGGATTGCGCGCGCGAGGAGTCCTCCTTCCACCTGTCCCTTGATCAGGTAGTCCTGCGCGCCGGACTGCACCGCCTGCAGCGCGACGGTCTCGTCGGTCAGCCCGGTGAGCACGATGATGGGTACGTCGGGAGCGTAGTCGAGGGTGCGGCTCACCGTCTCCATTCCATGCGCGTCGGGGAGCGAGAGATCGAGTAGCACCACCTCCACCGGCTCCCGCTCCAGCACCTCGCGCGCCTCCGCCAGCCGCAGCACGTGCGTGAGGCGGAAGGCGAAGGACTCCGCCTCGCGAAGCATCTCACGGAGCAGACGTGCGTCTCCCGGATTGTCCTCGACGAGGAGGATGTGGATGCCCGCGTTCGCGATCGGCATGCTACTCCGGCGGCAGCCTGAAGATCGTGAACCAGAAGTCCTCGATCGACTTGACCACCGTGATGAACTGGTCGAGGTCTACGGGCTTGGTGACGTAACAGTTCGCGTGCAGGTCGTAGGCGCGGATGATGTCCTGCTCGGCCGGCGAGCTGCTGAGGATCACCACCGGAATGTGCCGCAGAGACGGATCCTGCTTGATCTCGGCGAGGACCTCCCGCCCATCCTTCTTCGGCAGGTTCAGGTCGAGCAGGATCAGGTCCGGCCGGGTAGCGCCGGCGTACTGCCCCTCGCGCCGCAGGTAGGCGAGCGCTTCGACACCGTCGCTCGCCACGTTCAGGTT
>JACDHR010000284.1 GCA_013820915.1 Gemmatimonadota bacterium | reverse complement strand
TCGCGAAGCTCCCGCACGCGGATCCGGCGCACGATGCTCTGATCGACGGCGTGCTGAGAAAACTCGAACTCGTCACGCGCAATCTTTTGCCGGATCTGCCCGATCAAAGACATGCGACCAAGATACCTCCGCCTGTCTTGGAGCACAAACCCGGATGCGTCGATGGGATGTCTTCGTTCTCCCTCACCGCCGTCCACTCTACCGCTTCGCCAGCCGCACCCCCGCGACGACCACCCCCGCTACCAGCCCCGCCAGCAGCAGCACAAGCATCCCCGTGCCGAGCCAGTTTGCCGCGGAGGCGACGTGGATGCGGATCGTTTTGTCGTCGACCTCCACGCGCCGGTCCGCCGCGGCGGACTCGGTGCGCAGCCGCGCCTCGTAGTCGCCGACCACCACGCCGCCGGGCGGGAGGAGGACTACGCTGACCCGCTGCTCGCCATTGGTGGGCAGCTCGGGGATGAACTCGGGGTCGACACGCGCCTGCCAGTCAGTGGGCGCGTCGAGCCGCACCCGCACCTGGCTCAACGCTCGGCTCCCCACGTTGCGCACCGTCACGTCCATCGCGACCGAATCCGACGCGCGGATCTCGTGGTACAGGTTCATCGCGCGGACCTGGATGCGGCCCACCCCGCGTGGCAGCAGCTCGAGCTGCGTCTTCCCCGCGCGCAGCGATTCGAGCTCCGCCGTGCCGGCGGGGTCATCCCGCAGCCGGTCCAGCGCGCCGCCCGCCGTCTCGTCCAGCGCGAGTGCCTGGAAGCGGATCGGCTCGTCCATCCGGAACGTGTCGGACGCGCGCTGGGGCAGCGAAAGCACGAGCTGCAGGTCGCGCTGGTTTTCGCCGCCGGGGAAGCGGATCTGGTTGAGCCGCGCGCCGGTCTGCGGGTCGCGGAACTCGTGCCGCACGTCGTGTGGCAGCCCGATGACGGCGAGGCGGAAGACGTCGTCGCGGCTGGTGAAGCGCTCGAGCCGCAGGTCGTAGACCGCCTGCCCGCCGAGGTCCGCCTCCTGCGAGAACTGGGCGGACTGCACCGCGACGATCTCCGCGGAGGCGTCCATCTCCAGCAGCACCTTACGCTCCTCCACGCGGTCGGCATACTGGAGGGAGACGACCACCTCGTCGGCGTCGCGGAGCAGGTGGAAGGCCACGGTGGCCGGCCGGCCGGCGCGCAGCGTGGGCAGGCGCCGCTCGTACGGTTGCGAGATGATCGTGCCGCCCGGCCCCGGCTCCGCCTTGAGGCTGACCGAAAGACCACTCACCGTGCCGGGATCGAGCTGGGTGAGCACCTCCGGCGCGAGCATCTCGAGAAACCGGGCGCTTTCCGCGCCCTCCGCGGCCATCACGCGTAGCGTGAGGTGGACCTCGCCACGGCCGTCCGCCGCGCGGCGCTTGGTCGCGCGCTCGATGGCGACGTGCGGCGCGGTGGTGGCGACCGCCAGCGACTGCTGGAGGTAGTCGACCCGGGCGCGCTCGAAAGCGGCCCGCCGGTCCTCAAGCTCCTGGGTGCTGATCAACTCACGGTCGTGCAGTTGCCGCGCCCGCTCGAGCGCGCCCTCCGCCCGCTCGTACTCGGACTGCGCCCGCACCAGCCCGAGCATCCGGTACTGGTCGTCGCGCGGGTTATAGGTGCCGGACACGACCTGGGCGGCGAGCGGCGCGGCGGTGAGCAGGGCGGCCAGAACCGCAATCCACACCGGCATCCGGAGAGGCAGCACCCACACCTCGCACCCCGCACCTCGTACCGCGTTGTTCATCGCACGTCGTAGCGGGCAAAGGCGACGAACGCGCCGGAGGTGAATACCGCGGTAAAGAGCACGAGCAGGCCGAGGCCGGGCAGCGCCCGCTGGACTGCGGCGGCGGCGTCGCGGCGCGGCGCGGCGAAGGCGGGGAGGTCGGCGAGCGAGGGGGGATCGCGACGTTCGATCGTAATGCTGGCTCCCCCGTTCAGGGCCCGCAGCGTGGGCGGATCCTCGAAGAGCGCCTCGTCCAGACGGCCCTGATGAGCCCGCGCGGCAATCAGCCAGGCGGCGTGGTGGGCGTCTCCCGTTCCGGCCAGATCGGCAGCCGCCCTCGCAAAGGCCGCGGCGGGGCTCACCGCCATGATCGCGTAGGCGACCTTGCCCTGCCGGGCCGCGCGGCGTTCGGTGTCCCGCTCGACCTCGCCCACGAGCCGGCGTCGTTCGTTCACGTACGAGAGAATGGCGGGCGCGGCCCGTTCTCCGATCTCCTCCCCATGCTCGCCGGCCGCCTGACCACTGACCATACCTTCCGGGTGACCGGTCGCGTCCCGGTAGGCGTCGCCCATCGCCACCTCCGCCTCGCGGCGGAGGTCCTCTTCCAGGGCCTGCTTCCGTGTCTGAATCGCCGCGGCGGGGGGCACCGGCGAGATCGCCTGAGCCATCAGGGTAGACAAAGGCGGAATGGCGAGCACGGCCACGACCCACACCATCAGCAACACCACGAGCGAGGTCTTCTGGCTGGTAGCCAGGGAAGAAACCAGCAATCCCAGGGCGTAGAAGCAGAGCAGGTAGAGAGCGGAGGTTGTACCCAGCAGCGCCACCTTACCCACAGTGTCGCCCGTCAGAAGATCCGCCCCGAAGAGCCGGGCGCTGAGCAGGGCCGCCAGCAAGGCGAACACGAGTGGGACCAGCAGCGTGATGGCGCCCCCGAGCAGCTTCCCCGTAAGGAACGCCGGCCGGGAGATCGGCTGACTGAGCGCTGCCCGCAAGGTGCCCGTTTCCTTCTCTCCAGCCACCGCATCGAAGGCCAGGAGGATGGCTAGCAGACCCAACACCACGCGCACCAGGAACTCCAGGTCGAGCTGCCCAAACAGGTCCGCCATCCGTTGCGGCAGCGAAGCCGGAGATCCCGCTTCGGTACCCGTGGGTGAGAAATCCCAGTACGCGGGGAGCGCTCCGTCCATCCCGCGCACCAGCACACTCAGGGGCTCGGGCGCACGTACGGCGCGCAGCACCTGCAGCTCGTTCTCCGCTGTCCACGGGTCGTCGCGGCCGGTGACGCGCTCGCCGGCCCGGCCGGCGGCGAGCTCCTGACGCTCGGCCTCGAGGCGGTTCGCCTCGCCGAGCCGCACGGCGTAATCGCTCGCCCCCACGTACACCGCCAGCGGCGTGAGCCCGACCACCAGCAGCGCGATCACCAGGAACCGCGCGCTGGTGACGTGGTCGGTCAGCTCCCGCAGCGCGATCGTCCAGGCGGTGCGTGCCCCCGACGGGGCGCGGCGCGGGCGCGGGGTGGCCGCGGTCGGGGTGGTGGGCGGTGTCGGAACGCGATTCATGGGACGTTTCCCCAGTAGTGGATTAGGGTGATGCCACGCCGTTGTACTACGATGCCGTCACGCGGAAAGCGCCTCCGTCCCCACCTCCATGTAGTCCAGGTAGAGCCGTTCGAGGTCTTCCTCCTCCAGCTCCGCGCGCGTTCGCACCATCACCAAGCGTCCCTCCTTCATGATCCCCACGCGCGTGGCGTGCTCCTTGGCGCGGAAGACGTCGTGGGTGCTCATGAAGATCGCACGCCCCTCGTCTCGCAGCTCGTCGAGCAGCCGCATCAGCTCCGCGGCGGACTTGGGATCGAGTCCGGAGGTCGGCTCATCCAGGATCACGTTGGGCGCGTCCGTAACGATCGCGACCGCAATCCCCACCTTCTGCCGCATCCCCTTCGAGAACTGCTTGACCCGCTGCTCGAATGCCTTTTCCTGCAGCCCCACGCGGCGCAACGCCATGTAGAAGTCGTCGCGGAGGAGTCCGTCGCGGCCGGCGAGGCGCGCGAAGAAGTCCAGGTTCTGCCGGGCGGTGAAGTTGCCGTACAGCATCACGTTCTCCGACACGTAGGCGACGTACTGCTTCGCCTGGATCGGATCGGCGGCCACCTCGATCCCGTCTACCACCGCCTGCCCGCCCGTGGGGCGGATGAAGTCGAGGAACAGATTGATCGCCGTGGACTTGCCGGCGCCGTTCGCGCCGAGCAGGCAGAACGTTTCGCCCGCGTGGACGGTGAGGTTCAGGTGGTCGAGGGCGAGCAGCCCGTCCTCGTAGCGCTTGGTCAGGTCGATGGCCTGGAGCATTAGCGGTTGCGGGTGCGGGAGGAAGAACAACGACGTGCGTCGGCTCCCGTTACTTGCGAGCGGCGTGCCGGGGAGGGGAGGATGCGGTGCGGATGAGACAAGTGACTGTCTTGCAATCACTTGCCGCGAAAACGCTACGGCCTCACGCGTGTGCGAGTGGGTATTGCGTTACCCAGAACGGGGAAACGGCGGGGTGATGGATTCCCAGCCGATGCATCAAGCCAGGAGCGCGCACCCCGCCGGAGTATCGCAGCGGCAAAGAGGATGGGATGTTCGCTCGTGGAGGGATGACCTGCTCCGCCGCTGCGCTACGACCCGGTCTCCCGCGCCCCGTCGCCATCGGCCAGGAAGCCGGCGCCGACCGTCAGCTCGAGGTTGCGCAACGGCTGGCAGCCGGGCTCCATCCAGCTCTCCCGCTCCCCGTGCCAGGCCTCGATCTGGCAGGCGCGGTACTCCACGACCGCTGCATCCTCCACCATGTACTGCTGCGCTGTCGCGGGCCGGGCTCCCGCCGACACGGCGGCAAGAGTCGCCGGCACGAGCAATCTCAAGAGAAGCGGAGCGCGGCGTGAAGCGGGGGGAAGCATTATATTGCACCGGTTCGGTTCCATGTGGCCTCTGGTCTCCCGCTATCCGCGAATATCGCACCGATGCTCCTGATCGCCGTCACCGGCCCGCCCGGTTCGGGCAAGACGACGCTGCTTGCGCACCTCGCCGACTGGCACCTGGCGCGCGGTAGGTCGGTGGACGGCTTCCTGGCCGAGGCCGGCCCGCGCCGCACTCCAAACACCGGCGCCGAACGCTACGACCTTCGCTGGCCGGGCACCGGCGAGCGCATGCCCTTCGCCGAGCGGGACAGCGCGCTGAGGCCGCCGTACCGCTTCAGCGAAGAGGCGGCGGCCCGGACCGCCGCCTGGTCCCGGGGGCTCGCGGACCAGCTCCCCGTATCGTTGCTGGTGCTGGACGAGTTTGGGCGGATCGAAGCGGAGGGCAGAGGGCACATGGCGCTGTGGCCCTCGGTGGAAGCGGCCGCTCCCGACGTGGTGGTGATCGCGGTGCGCGCCGGCGTGGAGGAGCGCATCGAGCGCCAGCTCGGGCAGGCCTTCGACCTTCGCGTGGATGCGCGCGACCCCGATGCCTGGCAGCGGCTGCGAAGCGCCTGCGTGGAGCACGATGACTGGACGCGGGTGGGGGTCTTCGGCGCCGGGGCGGGCGGCATCGAGATGACCGCCGGCTCGGCGCTGCACGGCGCCCGCGTTCCGCTGCGCGGACTGGCGCTCTCGAGCACGCAGGCGGTGGTCATGACCTATGCCGGCGAGGGGCTGGGCAACCGGACACGGGTGGTCTGGGTCCCCTTCATCGCCGCCGGGCTCAAGGCGCTTTCGCCGGCCGGCAAC
>JACDHR010000283.1 GCA_013820915.1 Gemmatimonadota bacterium | reverse complement strand
CTCCTACGACTATCCTGTCCTCAAACAGCTCACACTGATCTGCGACTTCGAGGCGCAGGTCGAGTGGGTGCTCGGGGTCTCCTCTCCTAACCGCTTCCGCGTGATCGAGCTGCACGAGCCCGCGCGTCTGGTGGTGGACGTGCGGCACTGAGGCGCATCCAACCCCCAGGCGGGCCACCAGGGGTTCTACGCCAGCCCGAGCTGCCGCAGGAAATCCGCGACGTCGTAGTGCCTCCGCTCCTCCTGCACCAACCCCTCCCCGTTCACACGGGCGAACACGGCGATGCACATCTCGACGCGCCGGTTGGTAGCGGGGATCTCACCGTCTGGCGACGGAAGCGGGCCGGTGTTGGTGCCACTGAACCGTGTCCCGTACGTCAGGGTGTCACCGCTCACCAGAAGGTCCGTCGCTTCCAACCGAAGATCCGGGAACGCGCGCACGAAGGTCTCGAAATCCTCGCGCACCGCGCCACGCCCCCGCAGAGGCTGCGGATAGAAAGGATCGTAGAGGAGAGCGTCGGACGCGTACAGCGCGGCGACGCTCTCTGCGTCGTGCCGGTTGATCGCGGCCAGGCCTTGCCGCTGTGTGGCGAGCGGGGAGCGCTGCGGTCCCGGGCTATCCCCGGGTTCCGCTTGCCCGCCGTCGCCACGGATGTTGAAGTTGTGGCGGAAGAAGTTCTCCGGGTCGTACTTCGCCTTGATGGCCTGCAGCCGCTCGTAGTTCGCACCGTAGGAGGCCCTGATCAACGCCTCGCCCTCCTCGCCGAAGCCGGGGAAGTTGAGGTAAGTGCCACCGGACGAGAAGCGTTGCAGGTCGCGGGCGGTCTCGCGCGCCCAGGCGATGTTCGCCTCGTCGTCCGCCGGATCGTCCCAGTTCGACTCGATGGCGACCAGGTAGGCGGCACCGCGCTCGGCGAAGGCGGCCGCGTCCGACGGGACCCGCCCGAAGGCGCCTCCCAGAGCGAGGAGATCGAGCGAGGTGAGCGGCGAGGGACGGCGGGCGGCGTTCTCCGCGAGCGCCGTGATCGCGCCGTCGCCGAGCTCCCGCAGGTAGGTTGACTTCCAGTAGTAGCGGCGACCCTCCGGGTACTCCGGGTCGAAGAGCTGCTGCGCCACCAGGAAGGGCATCGGCCCGCTCAGGTCGGCGAAGGGCGTGTCCGCCTCCCGCAGCGGCTGAATCGTACGCTCCCCCTGCTCCAGTGGCCCGCAATAGCAGCCGCCCACGATCAGCGCGGGCGCACCCCGGTATTCCTCCGGGACCGGCTCCTCGTGCGGCGCGCTCCAGAAGCTCGCGAAGACGGAGAGCTCGTCCGGTGCCTGCGCCATGAAGTCGCGGAGAGATCCGAGAACCTCCGGTGCCTTCTCCACCGGATACATCACGATCCCCATCCAGACCTCGGGTCCCACCGGATGCAGGCGGAACTCGAAGGAGGTGACCACGCCGAAGTTGCCGCCTCCACCCCGCAGCGCCCAGAGCAGATCAGGGTGATGGTGCGCGTCGGCGACGAGCAGCCGGCCATCGGCGGTGACCACGTCCGCCGCCACCAGGTTGTCCGCCGTGAGACCGTAGTTGCGCATCAGGAATCCCATCCCGCCGTGCAGCGTCAGCCCGGCAACGCCGGTCACGGACATCAGTCCGAGAGGAGTGGCTAGCCCGAAAGCCTGCGTTTCGTGGTCGATGTCGCCGAGCCTGGCCCCTCCCTGGACCCGTGCCGTCCGGCGCTCGGGATCGACGCGCACGCTTCGCATCCGCGAGAGGTCTATCACCACGCCGCCGTCGATCACGGCGTTGCCGCTCACATTGTGCCCACCGCCGCGTACCGCCACCGGGAGATCCTGCTCGCGCGCGAAGTTGACGGCGGCGATCACGTCCGCGGTCCCGCTGCACTGGACGATCAGCGCCGGACGTCGGTCGATCATGCCATTCCAGACGCGGCGGGCTTCCTCGTAGCCGACCTGGTTCGGCTGCAGAACGCTACCGCGCACACTGGCGCGGAGCTGCTCGACGGCGGCCAGACCGGCTACGGCCGCGTAATCCGTGGTGACCACGGTCTGAGCCTCAGAGATGGCCTGCGCTGAACCTGTCACGGTGTCCTCCTTGTGGAGATGGATTCCCATCAAGCCGAGTCCAATCACGATGTGTATCGTCCTCGCGTCGGTTCCCCGTGCTGCCAGCCTGCGTGGGTGCGCTCAAGGCTGTCCACGGGCATGAAATGCCGCGAGTTCGGCGAGAAAGCGATCCGCCGAGACGAGGTGTGGGGCATGGCCTGCGGGCATCTCCGCCGTTCGCGCATGGGGCAGCTCCTGCGCGAGTATCTCGTGAATGCGCCGCAGGAAGGGCGCGGTACCGGTGCCGGTCACCAGCAGCACTGGCTGCGCGAAGTCACGCAGCCGGGATGGATCGTCATGGTGATCGACGGCCGCCGCGCCCTGCCGCAGCGATCGGCGGTGCCGCATCCACACCGGCCACTGTGGCAGCTCCTGCGGCCGTGTTGCCGGGGGCACCAGGCCGACCATGGCCACGAACCTCTCCAGGTCGGCCTCGGTGATTTTATGCTTGAGGCCGCGGCCGAGAGCTTCCAGCGACCGCACCTCCGGATCGTCCCGCCCCTGGGCGGAGAGAACCCAGATCGCGGGGGGCTCGATCAGCACCAGCGAGCGTACACGCTCGGGATGGTCCAGGGCGAAATCGAGGGTGGCGAGCGCCCCGTACGACCAGGCTACGAGATCGAGCGGTTCCCGCAGCTGCAGTGCATCGAGGGCACCGGCTAGCGCCCGGCTCTCGAGCCTGATCGAGTAGCCGGGCGGCAACGGCCGGTCTTCCAGGCCGTACTGGACGCTGATCAGCTGCAGTCGGACCGCCGTGCGCGTGGCGGCAAGCCGGGCGGCATGCGGCTCCCAGCTGGCCCAGCCGGTCAACCCCCCGCCGATGAGCACCACCGGCGGGCCTCCACCGACGGCCTCGGCCTGCATCCGCAGTTCTGCGTCTCGCTCGATCATCCGTCCCTCTATCGGTCGATCCTGCGGCTCTGGTATCTCCCTGGCCGGCGCGCAGGAGAGAAGCAGGAGCGCCATGGAAGACGCCGCGGTGAGCCCCGCGAGCAGGCGGCTCATCTCCTGCCTCTCGGTTGCGGCCGTTCAGAACCTGGAAGCGGTGAGCTTCACATCCGCCCCCGACCACACTGCCGCGAAGCGCTGCTCGACCTCGGCAGCTTCCCGCGCGCGTCTCTGGGCGCGGAGGCTCTCGGCCAGGCCGTAGAGCGACCAGCCGTTCTCCGGAAAGCGCTTCAGATCCTGCCGGTAGACTGCTTCCGCCTCCGCGGCTCGACCCGCTTCGAGAAGCACCGCGCCGAGGGAGTGGCGGACCGGGTAGTACCAGGGCGGCGGCTCGAAGTAGAGCATCTCGTCCTCGATGCGCATCGCCTGGGTGAAGTGGCTAACGGCCACATCGAGCTGGCCGCGCCGGGCGGCGATCTCCCCCTCGAGCGCATGCGCGGCGATGTCGATCACCGGGCGGTTGTCGTCCTCGGTGGCCGCGGCGATCCGCCGTACGCTGTCCAGCGCAGCCTCTGCCTCTCCCCAGCGCCCGGTGACGGCGAAGGCGACGCCGCGGGCATAGTGCACCATCCCGCTGGCGAAGCGTAGATCGGATGGGGGCTGCGGCTCGCGCAGCACGTCCTCCCAGCGCCCGAAGGTGACCAGCGTCAGGTGCAGGTAAGGGACGAGCGGCTCGACTGGCGGGACCTGCCGTGCCACCTCGATGGGAACGTTGGTGACGACGCCGCGCGCCGCCTCGATCGCCTGCGCGCTCCTCCCCACCATCGTCGCGGCGAAGGAGAGGAAGTGGTAGTTGTGCGGGTAGTAGGCGATCGGGTAGACGCCCATCGGGCCCTGGTCGGCGATGTAGCTCTCGTCCGTGTGCACCGCATGCTGGTTGCTGGTGATGGCATCCGCCCAGCGGCCCACGCGGATGTAGATGTGAGCCGGCATGTGGACCAGGTGACCCGCGCCGGGCATCAGCCCCGCCAGCCGCTCCGCGCAGGGCACCGCCTTCTCGGGCGCCACCGCCTCGACCGCGTGGATGTAGAAGTGGCAGGCACCGGGGTGGTTGGGGTTGCGCGCGATCGCCCCCTCGAGCTGCGCGACGAGTTCGGAGGTGCCGGGATAGGGCTGGCCAGCGCTCGTCCAGTAGTTCCACGGCCGCAGGTCCATGCGCGCCTCGGCGGCGAGCGCCGCAGCGTCGAGGTCGTCCGGGTAGCGCCGCGCCACCTCTCCCATTGCGCGGGCGTAGGCCGAGTCGAGCGCGGCGCGGTCGGCGGGGGGTTCTGCGGCGTAACGCTGCGCCAGCGCCTCGATGTAGGCGCGCTCGCGCTCGCTGACGCCGGAGGCCAGCGCCAGCGCCTGCTGCACCGCCACGTACGCCGCCACCCCGCTCGCTGAATCCATCGGGGCGTTGATGTTCGGGCCGTATGCGTAGGCCGTTCCCCAGAAGCACATCGCGCACTGCGGGTCCAGCCGCGCGGCTTCCTCGAAGGCGCGGATCGCCTCCGCGTGGTTGAACCCGTACGCGAGCCGCAGCCCCTGGTCGAAGTAGCGCTGCGTCTCCGGCACCATGGTGGTGATCGCCTGATGGTGATCGCCGAGGTTGTCGTAGAGCGGGACCGCCGCGCGGAGCGGCTCCACGCCAGCCTGCTCCGCGCGGTGGTCCTGGCAGGCAGCGAGCGTTCCCGCTGCCAGCAGAACCGCAAGACAGTATCGCAGCATCTTCTCCTCCTTTTCTGGTGGATGGGCCTTCACGCGTTGCCGCTCTCTCTGCCGCGGCGTATCTTGACCCCAGTGCCCGACCAGGCCACAAGCGGCGCCCGCGATTCGCTCCGCGCGCCGCGCCCCCTCGGGTGGGGAAGCACTCATGTACCTCCTGCGCCTTCCAACCGGGATTCGCCTCCGCGGCTTACCGACGGCTCGACGGCCGAGCTCATCGGCGGGCGATCGTGCGGAGAAGTGTAGCTCCCCGCGCGCAACCCGCCGTGAATGCGCGTCAACCGGCCGTCAATCCCTTCCGCCAGCGGCTCTCGCCGCCACCCTCCCGTGCTGTACCTGCAGACGTTAGGTGAGCTGACCCTGACGGCTCCCTCCGGCGAGGTGCTCTCGACCCGCCGCAAGGAGCTGGTGCTGCTCGCCTACCTGGCGCGCTCGGCCCCCCGCGCGGTGCCGCGCGCCGAGCTGGCGGAGCTGCTCTGGGGCGAGCGGGTCGAGGAGCGGGCGCGGCACTCCCTGCGGCAGGCGCTGCTGCAGCTACGGCGCGTGGTGGGTGAGGGACTCCGGGTCGGGAACGAGCAGGTGCTGCTGGCGAGCGGCACGCTGGAAGTGGACGTGATCGCCTTCGAGGCGGAGATCGCCGCCGGTCGCCTGCGGGAGGCGGTCGCGCGCTGGCGTGGCGATTTCCTCGCAGGCGCGGAGGATCTCGGCGGCGAGGTGTATCGGGGGTGGGTGGAGGCGGAACGGGAGGCGGTGCG
>JACDHR010000282.1 GCA_013820915.1 Gemmatimonadota bacterium | reverse complement strand
GTCAACCCGAACACCACGCCAGACAGTCGCATCAAGACGAGTTGCGGGAATGGTTGCGGCGCTACGCGATCGAATGGGACGAACGCTACGTGTGGGATTGAATCGCCGGGCCATGTCAAAGGATTTCGGCCCTTTCAGGGCCGGAATCCTTATCTACACGAAATACCCGGGCTTTGGCCCGGGCTGACAGAAGCGGCCCTTCGGGCCGGATCAGGCCGACCTTCCCAGCCAGCCTCCCATCCTCCGTGAACCGCACGATGCCTTGCGAGAGCCTGAAAGGCTCCTTCCACCAGCCCGGGGTTTGTGGAATGGATCCACCCCCGCAGCCGCGACCCTGAAAGGGTCGTTCCTCATTGAAGGGGTCCGGAGAGACGGAGGTAAGATGTTGAAGGTGCGAGAGATGGATCGTCCGGAACGCTGGCGTTCGCGGCACGCACTCATTCAGCAAGACGCGACGGACACTGCTCACGCAACCTGCGAAAGCAATGTCTCCGTTGCCTGCTCGCGGAACTGCACGGCCTGTTCACGGCTGACGCCGGCAAAGTCCTCAAGGAAGTCGTCCAGTGTGTCGCCCGCTTCCCGGTAGTCGAGCAACGTGCGCACCGGCACACGCGTGCCGACGAAAACCGGCGTGCCGGAGAGGATTTCGGGATGGCTGTGAACCACAGGCTCGGACTGCCGCATAGCACCTGCCAGGCTCGAGTGACGAACGACTGCAGTGGGAACATAAATGTGAACGCTCCGGGAGGCATGATGCCGGACACCTTCCGGTGCTACTCCGCGAAGCGGTGGCTGCAGGCGAATCATGTGGTAGGAAAGGCGATCTTCGAGAAACCAGGGGGTTCTGATCCTGGATAGCCTTCTATAGCTCCAGTTCCAGCTCCATCTCCGCCTCCAGCGAGAAGATCGCGCTGGGGAGAAAGCGGAAGCCCACCTGCTCGTACGAACGTACCGCGGCGCGGTTGTGCGGCTCTACGGAGAGCCAGAGCTTCCGCAGCCCGAGGGCGCGGGATACCTCCACCGCGATCCGGTTCATGCCGGTCCCGATCCCGTGCCCCCGATCCTCCCTGGCGAGGAAGATCGCCCACTCCCCGACCCCGTCCTGCCGCGTAGGCATGAGGAGCCCGTGGCCGACCATGGCAGCCTCTGCCTCGGCGATCAGGTGCACGCCGTCGGGGAGAACGGAGTCGAGCCAGCGCGCCACCCGGTCCGCCCCGATCGGGGGCAGCCCCTGGGCTCCGCGTTTGGGTTCGAAGGCGTCGTAAAATCCCTCCAAGGCCGCGCGATCATCCTGCAGCAAGATGCGGACGGTGAACGGCCGCCCTTGCTTGTCCCGGCAGGCAGCCGGGAGCAGGGTGGCGAGGGCGGCGGAGTCCGGGACGGGGAATGGCACCTCAGAACCCAAGCCCCCAGCCGCGGAGCAGTGGAAGTGCCGTGCGGCGCAACTCTTCCACCGTGCGCCGGTTGACGGCCTCGATCTCGGCGCGCCGGGGCGCGGGCGTGTATTCGTCCACGGTATCGCGCAGCCGCTCCGGCAGCGTGTGCAAGCTCTCGCCCTGCCACCGCTCCAGCCACTCGCGGGGAATCTCGTTTCGTGCCGTCTGCCCACTCAGCGCGGCCCACACCAGCGCCCAGGCGCGCGGAACGACTCGCCAGATGTCGTACCCGCCGGCACCCGTCGCGATGATCCTCCCCTCGCAATGCTTGTCCGCGATCCCGGCCACGATCCGGACCGTCTCCTCGTAGAGCCGGGTGGTGGCGCGCAGGTGGGTGAGCGGATCGAGAACGTGTCCGTCCACCCCGTTCACCAGCACGATCACATCGGGTCGAAAGGCGTCGGCCAGCTCGGGGAGGAGCGAGCGGTGGATGTCGAGCCAGGACTCATCCTCCGTGAACGGCTCGAGCGGCACGTTCATCGAGTAGCCGTACCCGTCTCCCTCTCCCACCTCGGTGACGAAGCCGGTGCCGGGGAAGAGATAGCGCCCGCTTTCGTGCAGCGACACGGTGAGGACGGCCGGGTCGTCGTAGAAGATTCCCTGCACGCCGTCGCCATGGTGCGCATCGTGATCGATGTACATGACCCGCGCCCCGTAGGCGCTCCGCATCCAGCGGATCGCGGCGCCGACATCGCTGTAGATGCAGAAGCCGGAGGCGCGGGCGTGGTGGGCGTGATGGAGCCCGCCGGCGATGTTGAAGGCTCGCTGCACCTCGCCGCTCATCACGGCTTCCGCGGCGCGCACGCTTCCGCCCACCACCAGCGCCGCGGCGTCGTGCATGCCGGGGAAGACCGGGTTGTCGTCCGTACCCAGCCCCCACTGCCACCCGTCGCGCGGGCTGGCGTCCGGTTGGCTCATCCGCCGCACCGCGTCGATATACTCGGGCGCGTGTACGCTCAGGAGCTCTTCTTCGGTGGCCGGGCGCGGCGCAACCACCGCGGTATCTTCCGTATCGGTACCGACAAGTCCCAGTGCTTCGATCAGGGAGACCGCGAGCTCCAGTCGCTTCGGGTTGAACGGGTGGTCCGGTCGAAAGCGGTACCGGGTGTAGGCGGGGTCCCAGATCAGCGCCGTCTTCATCCCGTCTCAGCCCTCCTGCCGGCGCAGGTCCTCCTCCAGGGAGGGGCAGCCGACCTCGTAGCCCGCCTTCTCCAGCGCCCGCACCGCGTCCCGCGGGTTGATGGTGCCCAGGTGCAGGATCGCCGTCTTGCGGGTCTGTCCGAGCATCGAAGGGACCACGATGCTGACGATGTTGATGTGGTGCTCCTCGCCGAGGATGCGCATTGCGCTGGCGAGTTCGCCCGGCTGGTCGCGCAGCGCGACCTCAATGCGCGAGGAGGGCTCGGTGCCCCCGAGGATCTGCACGAAGGCGTGTAGGATGTCCGTCTCCGTGAGGATCCCCAGCAGCCGGCCATTCGCGTCGACGACCGGGAGCGAGCCGATGCGGTGCCGGTAGAGCTCCTTGGCCGCGTTCTCGATCGTCTCCGTGGGTTCCACCGTGATCACCTTTCGAGTCATCACCGCGGCGATCGGCGTGCGCTCGAGGAAGTCCGCCCGCTCGGCGTCCTCCACCGTGAGCGGCGACGGCATCGCCAGGCGGATGTCGCGGTCCGAGAGGATCCCCGCGAGCCGCCCGTCTTTGCCCACCACGGGGAGATGACGCGTGCGGTGGGTACGCGTGAGCTGCAGTGCGTGGGCGAGCGTGTCGTCCGGAGTGACCGTGATCGGGTCATCGCTCATACGTTGTCTGACTAACATGTTACGTACGGGAGTGCGGGGTGATGGTTGCCGCCGGAGTCGCTGGCGCGGGCGGACCGGGTTCGAAATCCGTACTGCCGCAATGAACCCTCGGAGATGGTCCGCAGGGCCGCAAGTCTCGCACCTGTGCACCGGGCACGGCTGCCATGAGGTGCACGACGCGGCCCTCATCTCCTCCGCTCGCGGGTGGCCCGCCTCTCGCAACGACGGACTCACGCACCGCGCTCGAAATAGAGAACCCTGTCTGGAGGCACAGCGATGGCGAGATATGCGATTTTCAACACCGTGGACTGGGACGGGTGCCGCTCGCTCGCGGCGGGGGCGATGAACGAGGAGGAGGTGATGGAGCGGCTGACGGGGTGCGCCTGGCTCTTCCGGATACGCGATGGGCTGGACAACGCCGAAGAGGCGGCACGCGAGGCGGTGAGCGATTTCTTCGCTTCGGCGGAAGGCGGGCGGATCCGGGAGCGGGAAAGGATGCAGCGGCTGACGTGGGAAGAGGTGATGGCGTGGGTGCCCGAGGAGACGTGGAAGCGCCATGGGCTCGAGCCGATCCGCCACCCCGAGGTGGAGCGGGTGCTTCTACAAGCGGGAGAGGAGCTGAAGGCGACGGACAGACAGTAGCGCCGCGGCGGGGGTCTTGCGACGCGGCCACTGCGGGAGCCCTCATCCGCCGGATGACCGCGTACGGAGTGTTCGAGCCCGGGAAGATGCGCGGCGCGGTGACCCGTGCGGCACCTTCCCGAGCGCCGAGTTTCAGCTCAGGTGCTGGCTCATCAGCTTCGTCATCTCGAACATCGAGACCTGGTCGCGTCCACCGAAGACGGGCTTCAGCTTGGCGTCCGCGTTGATCATCCGCCGATTGGCGGGGTCCTGAAGATCGTTGCTCTTGATGTAGTCCCAGATCTTCTTTGTGGCCTCTGTGCGCGGCAACGGGTCGCCACCGATGACCTCGGCCAGCTCCCGGCTTGGTTGAACCGGTTTCATGAAGGCCGCGTTGGGTGCGCGACCCGAAGTCGACCCGCTCTTGCTGTCCGCCTTCTTCGTGTCCTTGTTTTTCGGAGTGGCCATCGTACCTTCATGGTGTGAGTGAGACAGGAACTCGGGTACGTCTCGCCACAACCTAGCGTTTTGAAGGAGAGACGCAAGATCATCCCGCTCAGAGCGCCCCTCTCTGCTACAGCCGTTCCTCACGAATCAGCGTGCCTGACGCGTCGTAAACCCGCATCACATTGGCCTGTCCGTTGTAGTCGGCGTCGATGAGCTGGATCAACACCGTCCCGCCCCTGTAGATCTCGATCAGGTCCGCGCGCGCGTCACCGTTGCGGTCCGTCCACACCATGGCGGGCACCGGGCCCCGGGTGAAGCGAAGGATCTGGGTGTGCGTGCTACCCGCCTTCGGCGTTCCGGCCGCGCGCAGAGCGGCAGGCGCGGCACCGGTCACCGGCTCGGCCGCGCGCAGCCACGCGCCGGCGGAGGCCGTCAGGTCGCCCTGCAGGTCGGCCATGGTCGGCATGACCGGCATCTGCGTCGTAGGCGGGCTCCACCGCGGCGTGTCCTGCGCGGAGACGCCGGTGGGGATGGCGGAGATCGCCAACGTCAGCGCGAGAAAGAGCAGAGTTGAGCGGCGCATATAGCCTCCCGGTTGGATGAAGCGGCGACGCATTACCGTACCCGATGGCAATGAACGAGTTCCTCGATTTCCCCTTGTCCGCCCGATCCTTCGCCTTTCGCTGCGGGTATGCGGGTTGCATCCAGGGCTGATGATCCGCGCACCTGCCGGTGCGCTGCCGTACGAATCGCGGTGAGCCGGTGGGAGATGGCACCCGCGCCCTCGACATGCAGGGTACAGGGAGCCCATGCCCGATCCAACCACCGTCCGACCGCGGTACCAGGGGCTCGCTGCCGTGCGGCGATGGCTCCCCGAGCCCGCCCGCCCGCGTGCCGAGTTCTCCCTGGCCGTCGGGGACCGGGTGGGCGATCTCACGGTGATCGGGCATCTGGCCCGTGGCCGGTTCACCGAGCTGTACCAGGTGTGGAGCAACGAGCACTGGTGCGCGCTCACCGGCAAGCTGATCGCGCCCGAGCACCTCGATACGGTGCAGGCGCCCACTGCGTTCCGGCGCGAGGAAGCGGTGCTCCGCAAGCTGCGCCACCCCAACATCGTGCGTTACTTCGGGAGCGGCGAAGCGGATGGCCGCCCTTTCCTGCTCCTTGAGTATCTCGCCGGCCCCTCGCTCTTCGAGGTCCTCGAATCGATGGCGAAGC
>JACDHR010000281.1 GCA_013820915.1 Gemmatimonadota bacterium | reverse complement strand
GGACGCGCCGATGCAGGCGGTGCTGGATCAGCTCGAGGCGCTCGGCGCCCAGCCGCTCGCGACGCTCGCGCCCGCGCAGGCACGCCAGCAGCCCTCCCCCGCCGACGCCGTCATGCGGGTGCTCGAGCAGCGTGGGGAAAGCACCGATCCGGAGGCGGTCGGCAACGTAGCGAATCGCAATATCTCCGGCCCCGGCGGGCAGATCCCGGTGCGGATCTACACTCCGGAGGGGAACGGCCCCTTCCCGGTGATCCTCTACATCCACGGCGGCGGCTGGGTGATCGCCGACCTGGACACCTACGACGCTTCGGCCCGCGCGCTGACCAACGCCGCCAACGCGGTGGTCGTCTCGACGCAGTACCGCCAGGCGCCGGAGAACAAGTTTCCCGCCGCTCACGAGGACACCTGGGCGGCTTACCAGTGGACGCTGCAGAACGCGGCGCAGATCAACGGTGACCCGCGCCGTGTCGCGGTGGTGGGCGAGAGCGCGGGCGGCAACATGGCGGCCAACGTGTCGATCCGTGCACGCGACGAGGGAGTGCAGCTCCCGGTGCATCAGCTCCTGGTCTACCCGGTGGCGGGCAACGACCTGAACACGCCGTCGTACCGGGAGAACACCGCCGCCGCGCCGCTGGGGCGGCCGGGGATGATCTGGTTCGCCGAGCACGCCATCCGGACGCCGCAGGACATGCAGGACCCGCGGATCAACCTGCTGGGCGCCAACCTGCAGGGGCTGCCGCCGACCACCATCATCGCCGCGGAGATCGACCCGCTGCGCTCCGAAGGTGAAGCGTTGGCTAATCAGTTGCGCAGCGCGGGCGTGCAGGTGGAGCGCCGCCAGTGGGACGGCGTCACGCACGAGTTCTTCGGCATGGCTGCCGTGGTTCCCAAGGCACAGCAAGCGGTGGAGTTCGCCGGTCAGCGGCTGCGCGGGGCGTTCGGTATGTAGTCGATCCCGCAACCGGCGCTCGCTACGGCGTCACGCGCCGACGCTGAACACCGGCCCGCTGGATCACGGCCGCGGAGAGGGAGCCCCTCCGCGACCGTGATTTCCGTTTACTCCGCTACTCGATCCCTCATCTTCGCAGCCCCGTCGCGGCGCAGGTGCGGGCAAATCGACCCGAGCCGCTCGACAGGCTCCGGCTCAACTCACCCACTGCAGCACCGGCGCCTCCGGGATTTCTCCCAACTCCGCCGCGAGGCGGTAGAAGGTGCGTAGCCCCTCCTCCATCTCCGTATCCAGATCGAAGGAGAGGTCCCGCCAGTAGGCATCCAGCATCGGTGCGGCGAAGCCGAAGCGCGCGGCGTATCGCTCGGCCAGCTCTCCGCGCCGCTCCGCTCCGTAGCTCCGCGACTCGCGCAGCTTCCGGTGCAGGTCGCGCATTGCGGGCGTGCTCCCGCTTCCCACCTGCCAGACCGCGAACGCGAACGGCAGCCCCGTTTCGTCACGCCACTCCGCTCCCAGGTCCAGCCGCACTTCCTTGTGCGGCTGGAGCCCCGGCCGCAGCGCCACATCGCCGATGAAGAGCGCGGCGTCCGCCCCGCCACGGAAGGGATCTTCCGTCGCCTGGTCGAACCAGAAGAAGCGCGGCTCCACACCCCAGCGCACGCGGAGCAGGATCTTCAGCAGCACCACCGAAGTGGCCGAAGCGGTGGGCAGACCCACGGCTCGCCCCTGCAGCTCCGCGGGCGGCCGATCTCCCAGCAGCAGGATGCTGCGGACGGGGCCGCGCGATCCGATCACGAGGTCGGGAAGGATCCGGTAGTGGCGGGCGTGCCTCGCGAACTCGATGCTGGAGCAGGGCGCCACATCGATCCGGCCTGCGTCCAGCAGCCCGTTCAGGTAGGAGGGCACTCCCTCGATCAGGGCGGGGTCGTCCGGCCGTGGCCGGTCGATGAGCCGCGCGTGGACGGGAAAGCAGTTGCTGTAGGTGATGTGGCCGAGGCGCAGAGTCGAGGAATCCATCCCGTATTCTACGCGCTGCGGCAGGCTTCGGCACGCAGCTTCACCGCCGGATCCGCTCCTCCCGCCGCCGCCGCGTATCGTTCCGCTACCCCTCCTTGGACTCGTACTCTCCCTTCAGGCGCTCCACGACGGCGGGGTCGGCGAGCGTGGTGGTGTCGCCGAGGGCGCGCCCTTCGGCAATGTCCTTCAGCAGCCGCCGCATGATCTTCCCGGAGCGCGTCTTGGGCAGGTCCGCGGAGAAGAGGATGTCGTCCGGCCGCGCAATGGCGCCGATCTTCCACGCCACATGCGCCATGAGCTCCTTCTTCAGCGCATCGGAGGGCTCGTTCCCCTCCTTCAGCGTGACGAACGCGGCGATCGCCTGCCCCTTCAGCTCGTGGACCTTGCCGACCACCGCGGCCTCGGCCACCCGGGGGTGATCCACCAGTGCGGACTCGACCTCCATCGTCCCGATCCGGTGGCCGGCCACGTTGAGCACGTCGTCGATACGGCCGATGATCCAGAAGAAGCCGTGCTCGTCACGTCGGGCGCCGTCGCCGGGGAAGTAGACGCTCTCGCCCGGCTGCTCGTCGTCGCCGGAGCCGACCGTCATCCCGGCCCACTTCGTCCAGTAGGTGCTCTCGAAGCGCTCCGGGTCTCCCCAGATCCCGCGCAGCATGGCGGGCCAGGGGCGCCGAACGGCGAGGAAGCCCGCGCCGGTCTCGATGCGCTGGCCCGAGCCGCTCAGGATCTCTGCCTGGATTCCGGGGAAGGCGCGGGTCGCGGAGCCGGGTGTCGTCGAGGTGACGCCCGGGAGCGGGGTGATCATGATCGCGCCGGTCTCCGTCTGCCACCAGGTGTCGACGATCGGGCACTGCTCGCGCCCGATGTACTTGTGGTACCAGATCCACGCCTCGGGGTTGATCGGCTCGCCCACCGTGCCGAGCAGACGCAGGCTGGAGAGGTCGTACCTCTGCGGGTGATCCGTCCCCCACTTCATGAACGCGCGGATCGCGGTCGGTGCGGTGTAGAACACGGTGACCCCGTACTTCTCTACCAGCTCCCAGAAGCGGCCGCGGTCCGGGTGGTCCGGCGCGCCCTCGTACATCACCGCGGTGGTGCCGTTGGCCAGCGGGCCGTACACGATATAGGAGTGACCGGTGACCCAGCCGACGTCCGCGGTGCACCAGTAGACGTCGTCGTCCTTGAGGTCGAACACCCACCGGGTCGTGGCGTAGCACTGTGTGAGGTAGCCGCCGGAGGTGTGCATGATCCCCTTCGGCTTCCCCGTGGTACCGGAGGTGTAGAGGATGTAAAGAAGGTCCTCCGAGTCCATCGGTTCGGCGGGGCAGTCGTCGCTCGCCGGGTCCACCACGTCGTGCCACCACACATCGCGGCCATCCTTCATCGCGGCGTCGCCGACCGGCTCGCCACCCGATCCGTGGCGGCGCACCACCAGTACGTGCTCGAGAGACGGGCAGCCGCCCTCCTTCTCCACCGCGTCATCGGCGTTTTTCTTCAGGGCGACAATGCCGCCGCGACGGTAGCCGCCGTCGGCGGTGATGAGCAGCCTGGCTTCGGCGTCGCGGATGCGGTCGCGCAGGCTCTCGGCGCTGAAGCCGCCGAAGACCACGGAGTGCGGCGCGCCGATCCGGGCGCACGCCAGCATCGCGATCGCGGCCTCGGGGATCATCGGGAGGTAGATGGCCACGCGGTCGCCCTTGCCGATGCCGAGCTGCTTGAGCGCGTTGGCGGCCCGGGAGACTTCGCGGTGCAGCTCTTCGTAGGTGTAGGTGCGGGTATCGCCGGGCTCGCCCTCCCAGATGAGCGCCGTCTTGGTGCGGCGTTCGGTGCCCAGGTGCCGGTCCAAGCAGTTGTGGGCGACGTTCAGTTGCCCGCCGACGAACCACCTAGCATACGGCGGCTCCCACTCAAGCACGGTGTCCCATTTCCGGAACCAGTCCAGCTCCTCCGCCCACTGTGCCCAGTAACCCTGCCAGTCCGCATCCGCACGCGGGTAAACGTCGTCGCCGGAGACATGGGCCCGCGCGGCGAACTCCGGCGGTGGAGGAAAGCGGCGCTCCTCGCGCAGTAGGGTGTCCAGCGTGGTCTCGCCAGAAGCCATCTCTTCCTCCTTGGGCGGGAAAGCCGTCGGCACAGGGCCGGGTAAATTCAGGATGTCCTTGTTTTCCTACAATGGCGCGCTCAGCACCGGGCTGCAAGAGTGTTGCCCGGGCGGAGCCGATGTTGAAAAACGAAGCTCAGACCTGCAGCGCGTGTGGGCTCGCCGCCGCCTCTTCCCGCCGCGCTGCCGACCGCAGGTGCCCGGCGACCCGGATCGCAGCCGCCAACGAGACGACGAGTACGCCCATGGCGAGCCACCAATCCGCATCGAGCCCCACCTCCCAGAGGGTGGGGCGGGTGAGCGGGTCCTCTCCCGCGCCGAGCCCGAGGACCGCCAGTGCGTTGTTGCCGGCATGGAAGATCACTCCCGACCAGATCGACCGCGTGGTATAGACGACCCAGCCGAACACGGCCCCCAGAAAGAAGTGGAGCGGGAAGACCCACGGGAGCAGGTGTACCAGGGCGAACAGCGCTGCCGCGCCCAGGATCCCGGCCGCGGCGCCCCAGCGCTGCTCCAGCGGATGCTGGATGACGCCCCGGAAGAAAAACTCTTCGGCAACAGGTGCCGCGACCACAGCCAGCACCGTGATGGCCAGTTGACCCCACGGATCCCCGATCAGCGGCCCGAAGGGGTTGAACGTTTCGGCGGGCACCGGAACCAGGCTGACGTACAGCTCGCCGACCGACCAAGAGAGCACCAGCATCACGGGAAGCGCGACGAGAGTCCAGCGTAGAACCTCGCCTCGCAAAGGCCGGAGTCGCAGCGCCTGCAGCCGCCGCGCGGGCCGCATGTCTTCAGGACCCTCGGGGGTGGACGGAAGAAGATAGAACCGGAGAAGGAGCCAGAGCAGCAGCAGCCCGAGGGCCAGCCCCTGGAGCGGCGGGAGCATGAGCAGAGCGACACTGACCCCGAGCGTGTAGAACAGAAACACAACGAGGTGCCGCAGTATCAGACGGATCACGGATGATAAAAAGAGCGATGAGAGATGCGCGGGCACCCCTCTGGCGGGGTGGCGAAGTGAGCAGAACGCCGCCCGCACCAGAACGATAGTGTACCGAACCTCGGAGCGTGAGGCAACGACCACGCCAGAGCCGGGGAGGCAGGTTCCCGCGGTCCGCTGGCTGTGGACCGGCTTGCAGACGGGGGATCCGCTTCCCCGGTCTTTCCCTCCACGCCGGATCAAGACCCTGGCGCGTGCTGCCGATACTGCGTACTATAAGCTGCACGCATCTCCCGCGGTTCTGTAAATCATCCTCAGCGCTCTCCCCGAGTCAGCGTATGCAACCCACTTCCTCTGCTTCGTCCTCCCCCTCCTCTCCGCGACGCGTACGCCGCCGCTGGAGAGTGCCGCCCGCGCTCGTGCACGGACCCGAGCCGCTGGAGAGCGCGGGGATCCTGGACGAGATCACGGGCGCCGCGGGGCTGGTGCTCTGGCAATCTCTGCGCGACGTCA
>JACDHR010000280.1 GCA_013820915.1 Gemmatimonadota bacterium | reverse complement strand
GAGGCACGGTAACATGCGATTCGGATACTGGCTCCCCGTCTTCGGCGGCTGGCTCCGCAACGTCCCCGACGAGGGGATGGAGGCGAGCTGGGAGTACGTGAGCAAGCTCGCCCGCCGCAGCGAGCAGGTCGGCTTCGACCTCTCGCTCGTGGCCGAGCTCAACCTAAACGATATCAAGGGGATGGACGCACCCTCTCTCGATGCCTGGTCCACCGCGGCCGCACTCGCGGCAGTCACCGAGCGCCTGGAACTCATGGTGGCCGTCCGCCCCACCTTCCACGCCCCGGCGCTGCTGGCCAAGCAGGCCGCCAACATCGACCACATCAGCGGCGGCCGCCTCTCGATGAACGTGGTCTCCTCCTGGTGGGCGACCGAGGCGAAGAAGTACGGCGTACACTTCGACCGGCACGACGACCGCTACGCCCGCACCTCCGAGTGGCTGGATGTGGTGGACGGGATGTGGAAGCAACCGGTCTTCTCCCACTCCGGCACCTACTACTCGGTGGACGAAGCGATCCTCTCGCCCAAGCCGGTACGCAGGCCCCGCCCCACGATCTACGCCGGCGGCGAGTCGCCCGCCGCGAAGTCGCTGATCTCGGCGAAGTGCGACGCCTGGCTCACGCACGGCGATTCCCCGGAGACGATCGGCGCCAAGGTGGCGGATATGCGTGAGCGGCGCGAGAAGCTGGAGCTTCCGCCCATGAGCTTCGGCGCGGCCGGCTACGCCGTGGTGCGCTCTACGGAAGAAGAGGCAAAACGGGAGGTGGAGCGGATTACAAACGTCGATCCGGGTAGCCCCGGCTACGCCAACTACCAGGAGTGGCTGAACAACACGCAGCTCGAGCAGCGCGTCTCGCTGGAGGACTATTCCGTCTCCAACCGCGGGCTGCGCAGCGGGCTGGTCGGCGCGCCCGAGCAGGTCGCCGAGCGGATCCTCGAGTTCGAGCGTGCCGGGCTCGACCTGCTCCTGCTCCAGTTCTCTCCGCAACACGAGGAGATGGAGCGCTTCGCGGAGGAGGTCATCCCCCTGGTCAACAGTCCGGTGCGCGCCTAGCGTGGAGCCACGCGGTAGGGCGCCCTACCGCGTGGCTCAGACCACCTGGTCCAGAACGTCGAGCACGATGTCCGTGACCGCACCGAGAACCAGGTGGCCCGCCAGCCCACGGGCGTGCGACTGCCACGGGAATTCCGCCGGACCCGCCGATGCGCCCAGGAGCGGCTTCGCCGCCTCATCCACCAGGAGCCAGAACACGACGCCGTGCACAATTCCGTGACCGGCGCCGAGAACCGGCACCCGGCTCCGCAACGCGCTGTGTGCCGCTCCGAAGAGCGCCCCCGTTGTCCAGTGGATCCCCAGCCCCACCGCTTCCGCCCGGGTTTCCGTGAGTTGTTTGCCGACCAGCCGCGCGGCTTTTTCCGCGAGCACTGTGGTGGCATACTTGCCTTCCACCTGCGCTTCCTTCTCTCGCAGAAAGGCGGCCGGACCCTCGTGCGAATACATGTACTGGGTCACCTGGTCCATCGCCCAGGTTCCGGCGGCGCCGGCAATCACTCCCTTGACCAGATCCGTGGTCAGTTCTCCGTTCCCTCTCATCCTTCTTGCCATCATCTCCTCCGGGGTTCGTGGGAACTACTCACCTTGCAAACCACGTTCCGCTCTTCCCGCAGGCCGCCTCCACCGTGCCGTCCGTCTGGGCACGGAACGGGGAGCACCGCCGAGCACGCGGGACCGGTTCCGCGCCGAGCGGTTCCGCGCGGCTGCATCGCACCGTGCCGGTACTCCTTTTGCACCCCACACCGCACCGCGTTATCTCAGTACATTGATTTCCGGGGATGCATCGCTTGGCTCCCCCTCAACGGCGCGGGATGGGCACTCGACAAGGAGAGTTCGGATGGCAGGCAACGTTCTGGTGGTCTACTACAGCACCTACGGTCATACCTGGAAGATGGCGCAGTCGGTGGAAGAGGGCGCGAAAAGCGTCGACGGCACCGAGGTGCGCCTCAGGCGAATTCCGGAGCTGGAGGAGGCGCGGAAGGCGCTCTCCGCACAGGACTTCTATGTCCAGGTGCAGGAGCAGATGAAGGACATCCCCGAGGTCACGCACGACGACCTGCGCTGGGCGGACGGCATCGCATGGGGCATCCCCACCCGCTACGGGAACATGCCGGCGCAGGTGAAGCAGTTTATCGATACCACCGGCGCGCTCTGGCAGAACGGTGAGCTGGAGGACAAGGCGACCGGGATCTTCACCAGCACGGCGACGATCCACGGCGGTCAGGAGAGCACGATTCTGACGAGCCTGGTCCCACTACTGCACCTGGGGATGATCATCGTGGGGACGCCCTACGGGCAGAACCCGCAGATCATGACCACCGAGGGGATCGGCGGCTCGCCGTACGGCCCGGGCACGCTGGCGGGGGGCGACGGCTCGCGCCAGCCGGTGGAGGACGAGCTGACTACCGCGCGCAACCTCGGCAGCCGCCTCGCCCGTGTCGGCGCGCGGCTCAAGGACATGCGCCAGACCGCGGAGCATGGCCAGCAGGACGACGCCCACCAGTACGAGGGTCAGTAATCGGGTAGGATCGCCAGTTGTAGGCGGGGGAATTGCGGCGGCTCCTGGCCGCCGCAATCGTTTCCTTCATTCGTTATCGAGAGGCCACCAACAAGCGGAAGCGGTTGGATTCACGCTGCTCGTGCGGGATCGGTTCTCCGAATGGGTATGTCCCGTCGTCATAGGTACGTAGAACATCATCCCAGACGATCCGGTACACGCCCGGGATCGGATCGACACTAAATTGCGGATGCAGGTTCGTGGACGGATACCCGCTGGATACGTGAACCACACCTGAATACTGCTGTCCAGGCTGCACCACGATCGGTGGACTCAGGCACTGAAGGATTACCGGTGACCATGCGGTTATCCACGTATCACCGGATTGCTTCTCCAGGCGCAGCGCTGTCATACCACGACAATTCACGATGTAGACCGGCTCCGCAGTTGGATTCGTGAAGATAAAGGCGATCTCCCCTTCAAGACCTTGTGCCGTAGGCACGAGAGTGTAGCTCAGGCTCTCCGTCTGAAAGGTAGCAGCCGAGTCTCGATTCAGGGGAGTGTCGCCCGCGGGCGGGTCAATCACCCCGTAGCTGCACGCGGAAAGCAGAAGTACAAAAAGTAGGGGGAGTTTGGAGAACCGTTTCATCATCCTATCTCACCGGTTGCAGGGAACGAGTGGGAACCACTCGGTAACACTTCTATCATTACGACGATCAACACGACGGCTTTGTGACATCGCGTTGAACCAATCCGCCGCCCGTGCTGGAGCGCCTCCAGCCGAGTTGGAACCTGGAGCTGGAACCGTACCGCTGCCTTTCCTCGCCGTCCGCGCTCGCTACTTTCGTTCTGATTTCGTGATGACCCAAACCGCTGCGGCACACAGTCTGCTTGGTCCACCCAATCATGACAGATCATCCTTCCGCAAACAAGCGACCGGGCCCTTCCACACCCGCCCGCGATCCGTTTATCCGCAAGACGGTCACCGTCGTGGCCATTACGGCGATAACGGGGCTTCTGCTCGCCCTGTTCGTCCTGGGGATTGACATCCTTCTCGCGGCGTTCGGGGGCGTGCTGATTGCCGTTCTGCTCCGCGCATTCACCAACCTTCTCACGCGCTACACACCGCTGCCCGATGGCTGGGCACTGACGGCGGTGATCCTTCTGATCCTCGCGCTGATGGGCGTCGGCGGCTGGCTACTGATGCCGCAGATCGTGGAGCAGGTAGGGGAGTTCACCGAGCAGGCACCCGGCATCATCGCGGAGATCGAGCAGTTCCTGCGGCAATACGGATGGGGCCAGACCGTGCTGGAACAGGTTCAGAACGGCGAGATGCAGGACGGCGTAGTCGATGATGCGGCAGGGGGAGTCGGTGGGTTCTTCAGCGTGCTCTCGGCGTGGTCTGCCTACCTCCTCACCGCGGTGTTTGTCGGGCTCTTCGCGGCGGCCAACCCGACGCTCTACCAGGACGGCATCGTGCACCTCTTCCCGCTTCGGCACCGCTCGCGCGTTCGGGAGCTGGTCGGCGAGATGGGCTATACGCTCCGCTGGTGGCTGATCGGACAGGGCTTCGCGATGCTGCTGATCGGCGTGTCCACTACCCTCGTGCTGTGGATCCTCGACATCCCGCTCGCCGTTCCCATCGGGATCATCGTCGGGCTGCTCGGGTTCATTCCGTACCTCGGCCCGATCATCGGCCTGGTCCCCGTTATGGCCGTTGGCGCGACGCAGGGGACCACCACTCTGCTGTACCTTTTCCTTGCCTATAGCGCGGTGCAGCTGCTGGAAGGCTACGTGGCGACTCCGCTGATCCAGCACCGGACGGTGTTCCTGCCGCCCGTGTTCACGGTCATCGCGCAGATCCTGCTCGGCACGCTGCTGGGGATCCTCGGCTTCATCTTCGCCACCCCGCTCGCCGCGGCGGTGCTGGTGCTGACGCGATTCTACCGCACCGATATCCTCGGCGATCGCGAAGTGGAGAAAGGCGATGACGATGAGTAGCCTCGTGCGGACGACGGCCACGCCAGGCGCCAAGCGGGAGCGGACTATACACGTAGATGGCGTAGAGCACTCGCGACCACGTCCGTAAGCTTCTCGAAGAACTGGCCTCGTGGTCCCGCCGACTTCCGCGGGTTCGATTCGCGATCCGCACCCGCGGGACATTACTCTTGCCGAAAGACGACCATGATCCACCTTACGATCCGGAAAGAGCGGGTTCCCGCGCTCGGCTTCGGCACCTGGGAACTGACGGGCCGCGAGTGCGTTCAGGGCGTGGAGGACGCGCTCGCCGTCGGCTACCGTCACCTCGACACGGCGGAAATGTACCGCAACGAGGCCGAGGTCGGCGAAGGGATCCGGAACTCGGGCGTGCCGCGCGAGGAGATCTTTCTGATCACCAAGGTGCTCCCCGAGCACTTCGCTCGCGACCGGACGATCCGCGCGGCCCGCGAAAGCTTGCGAAAGCTCGGCACCGACTATGTGGACCTGCTGCTGATGCACTCTACACCTTCCGGCGTGCCGCTGGAAGAAACGCTCGGCGCGATGCGGGAGCTTCAGGACGAGGGCAGTGTCCGCCACATCGGCGTGAGCAACTTCCCGCCGCCGATGGTTGAGCAGGCGACGCGCCACGCCCACATCTTCTGCAACCAGGTCGAGTTTCATCCGTTCAATCCGCAGGATGCGCTGATCACACAGGCGCGCGAGATGGACTACCTGTTCACTGCGTACAGCCCGCTCGCTCAGGGAGACGTGCTGGACGATGCCGCCCTGAAGCAGATGGGTGAGGCGCACGGGAAAACCCCCGCGCAGGTCGCGCTTCGCTGGATCCTGCAGCAGGGCCTCGCCGCCATCCCCCGGTCCTCGAGTGACGAGCACCGCCGCGCCAACTTCGATGTTTTCGATTTCGAGCTGAGTGACGCGGAGATGCGTGCCGTCTCCGCTCTGAGCCACTGAGATCGCCACACCGCGTCGGCGCCGCGCTCATGC
>JACDHR010000279.1 GCA_013820915.1 Gemmatimonadota bacterium | reverse complement strand
CCCTGGTAGTGGACGGGAAAGCGGGTATCGCCCGTCTCGTTGTCGAGAACGTCGAAGCGCAGATCGAGAGTCCGCGGATCGAAGGCGACGGAGCCCGGTGCGATGCGCCCACCAACCTTCACCCCCAGCTCGTGGTAGGTGGGGTCGGCGGTGGTCTTCGCGACGAGTTCCGAGGGGGTGTGATAATAGATCATGGACTCCTTCATGCCCGTGATCATCAGGTAGCCGACGAGCGCGAGGATGCCAACTCCTCCCGCGAAAAACTTTTGCTGTGATTTCATCTCAAGTCTCCATCGGTGCCGGAGTTCGCCGAAGCGGGAATATATGCTCGGAGCGAATCTCACGAAACCCCATGGTTCCGCACACCATGTAGGGGAATTCCCCACACTGTCGGGAGCCCGCCCGCCTTCGCGGGCTGGGTGTAGGCAAATCTACGCTGCACAGGAGACAGGAGGCAGGAGGCCGGAGGCAGGCTGAGTATAGACGAATCTACGCTGCACCACGCCGCAAGACACTGTCCCACAATGGTGCGATCGGCCGGAAAACTCCATACCCGAACGGGCGCCGGCAGAGCTTCGCTTCTCCAACGTCTGCACCCGTGTAAGCCGCACACCCGCGCGGTGGCTCCTTTGTTGCGGCGCATCGGTGCCTCAGCCCTCTCCGTCTCCACCGACCGCCGCGCACCCGTTCAACGAACTGTGCTCATGAGGCCGAACATTGCCAAGCTCGGTGACGGAAGTTCCACACTCCCTCTGTGGGTACTGGCGCCGCCCTACAGCGGCCCGGGCCGACCCGTGCACGTCTGCTCGTCCGCGGATCGGGATACGGACGTGACGCCAGGCGGCGTTCTTGTCGTGCGGTCGTGTGATCCGGCGCTGCAGTGGGACCAGTTTGTCGAATCGGTTCCGCGGATCCGGGCGCGCCACCCTGCAGCACCCCTGGTGCTACAGCTGCCTGGCGACATTACCCCGGAAGCCGTTCACCTGGCGCGCCGCGCCGGCAGGCTGCGCATCCGGGCGGTGGTCGTGGATGGCGAGCCGATCGAAGCAACGCTGCGGCGCATCCTACCCCGCCCGGAAAACCTCGCCGATGACGTGATCGAGTGGCTCACGCTCCGCGGATTGCGGCTGAACGGCAAGCTGGCCCCCCTCATCCGCGACATCGTTCACCTGGCACCGCGGCACGCACGGATCTGCGCGCTGCTGAAGGCGATCCATGAAACGTCGGACAGCACGCGTGCCTTGTTCGCGAGGCGGCGACTCCCCCCACCGGGCGAATGGCTCCACGCCGCTCGCGCACTGCACGCGGTGCTCGGGCTTCAGGCCGACCCGGAGCTGAGCGTATCCCGCCTCGCGCACCACTTCGACCACGCGGATCATTCCGCGCTCAGCCGCCAGGTCTTTCGCTGCTTCGGCGACCGCCCCACCGTGCTGCGGCAGTGGCTCGGGTGGGAGGGGCTGCTGAACCGGTGGCTCCAAGCGAAGCGGGTCCGGTTTCCGCCTCCCGTGTCTGGATCGCCGTAAATTCACGTGATTCGGGCACGAGGTTTCGGGAAGAAGCGAGTATATTGTGTGGAGGAAATAGCTGTAGCAATCTGCCCTCCCCTCGCGAGTGCTCCGGAGGTGAGGACAGGAGCCGCGGCGGTAGCATCATGCGGCTACTCAACAACAACGGAGCTGCCCCGCCCCCGCCCTGCCATGCGTCAGCTTACACGAGGCCTTGTGATGGCCCTGTTCATCTCCGGGTGTGACGGCGGGATTGATAGCCGGCGTCCGCGCTCCGAGGGTGAACTGGCGAGGACGGTTGGATCAGAAGTCATCGTCAGCAGAACGGCTTGCCCGGCAGCATCGAAGGCGATGCTGAGCCTGGTCCCCGCTCACGAGCCGCTCCGGTTTCGAGGGATGGAACCGATCCATGTGGTCGGTATCGGTGCCTCTCAACTGGTGATGTTCGACCCTGACAGTGCTCGCCTTGTCTTTGTTGACGCTGAGGACCAGACAGGTTCCGTTCCCGCGCCGGGCGGTGGAGTCCGTAATCTTCTCGCCGACGGCGATCGGGTTTTCTTGTTATCGGAGTCAACGCTATTCCGGATTGCTCCGGGGAGTGAATGGCTGACTCCGGTCGCATCGATTGATCACTTGTCGTCTCGTATCGTCAGCGCGGGTCTCCGTGAAGACCAGCTGTGGCTTGTGGATTCTCCTCGGAGCCGCGAGACAACCCTCCGGCTCTTGTCGCTGACAGATGGCCGCGCGGAACACCGCCGAAGTGTTCCGCTCCCCGGACCCGCACATGTGACGCCCGCGGCCAACCTGGTTCTCGCCACACTTGTCAACCCGCCGTTCTCGGTGATCGCGTTTGATGATGCGCTTCGCGAACTGCACCGGATCAATCCACCCATTGGCGATTCAATCGGTGAAGACCTGCGGGGCCGGAACTCCGTTTTTTCACTTGGATTGCTCTCGTTGGATTGCGGATATGTTCTGCAGATGCTGACGGACCTGCGGTCCGATGACCGGTGGCTCGTGCTGTACTCAGCAGGATCCGACGGCTTGAATTATGTTCGCCAGTCACTCGTTGACCTACCCATTGGTTTCGTTCATTCAGTTCCATCATCTCGAACCCTGATCGGGATGATCGATAGCGGCTCCGGGAGGGAGATCGTGCGGTTTCAATGGCATTGGCAAACACCTAACAACGAGGACGAATCATGATCAGGCGCTTACTACTCGTGCTTGGGATCGGGATCGGCTTTGCGATGATTTCGGCACCCGAGGTACAGGCGGGATGTGCAACGTGTACCAGCCAACAGGAATGCGCACCGGGCAGCAGTGGCAGTCACTGCATCATTTTCTACGAGCCAGTCGAGCCCGGCGGAAACGACGAGCAGTGGTGCAACTGGGACGGGGAATGTGAAGAAGGAGAAATAACGATGGTCGATCCAACAGGATTGTCCGCGGCGGGAACGTTCCTCGCCGGATCGAGCATTCCTGCTGCTGAAGGCGGCAGAATGGTTGATCCGTGCCGGGGCTTCATCGTCGCCCGATCCACGCCAACCGGGCAGGGACCCGTGAGCCTGTTGTTCACGTTACGCGTTTAGCGGTTCCGTGGTTGAGCACGATCTCCCCGTCCCGCCACACCGCCTTTTCACCAACTGCTCACCGATGCTCATGATGCGTGCTCTCAGTTGCCGATCTGTCATGGCACTCCTGGCGGGGCAGGTGTTCTGCCCGACCATCTCCTCCGCTCAGGATCTCCGTGAGCGGGCGCTGCCAATCGAGGCCGTGATGCAGATCGGAGAGGAAGCGGGTGACGATGCCTACACGTTCCACCGGATCAGCGAGATCGCGGTCGCGCGCGACGGCTCGATCTATGTTCTCGACGGAGGAGACCGGCGCGTGGCCGTGTATGATGATAAAGGACGCTTTCGCCGGCACTTCGGCCGGGGCGGCCAGGGACCCGGGGAATTCGTGCGACCGCTGTCGCTGATCGTCGACACGGCGGTCCACGTCTACGACGCGGCACAGAACCGGGTGAGCATCTTCTCGCTGGACGGAACCCACCGTGCGACGCACCGACTTCCGTCGGGCGGCGACCTCAATCTGACCTTCGTGCGCCGCCTCGCGAACGGCGCCTATTTCGGCGCGACGACGGCCCGGTTTTCTCCTGGCAATCCGGCCCACGATCCAAACATTGCCCTGGTTACCTTCCGACGTGGCGGCACGAAGATCGACACGGTCGGGGTGTACCATTCCGGCGGCACCGTTTGGCACGATGCCGCGCGCGGGCTCCCCTGGGGAGTGGCCGGCTCAAAGTTCGGAGCGGGTGGGGCGTGGGCGATCTTCCAGGACAGTGTGATCGCGGTCGCGGACGGGTACAATGGGCGTGTGGTCTGGTATAGGGCGGCGGCCTCCGGGCTCGAACGCGCGCTTTCCGCGCAGCTCGGGGTACGCGGCAAGCCGATCACGCCGGGCGAACTACGCGCCCTGGAACACGCCGTGCGAGCGGACCGTTCCCGCCGGCTGGGCGACATCCGGCTCGTAACGCCCCCCGCGTGGTCCGCCGCAACGGCGGCTCTGTTCGCGGACAACGGGGATCTATGGGTCCGGACTCGCGATCCTCGACAATCCGGATCTACGGATGTTTGGTGGGCCTTTTCCCGTGGATCCCGAACCACGCGGAAGGTCGTGGTGCCGGAAGACTTTCATCTTCGTGCCGTTCGGGGAAGTCTGCTGTACGGCTTGTCCACTACAGAGAGTGGCGCCCCGGTGGTTCGGGTCTACCGGGTACGGGGAGGGTAAAATCGCCTCTTTTCGACGACGCGATGTAAACCGCGCCTGCGCCGCCACCGCCCCACCGTGCCGCGGTAGTGGCTCGGCGGTGTTTCCAAACAAATAGGGTATCCATTTTGCTCAACCAACCCCAACATGTATTGGTGCGATGGTCCAACGCGACAACGAAATGGCTAACACCATTGCCCACTAGGAGCACCACCATACCCAATCGGAAGACATGGATCTGGGTGAGGCGCAGGAGGAAGCGAAATACTGGGGCATGAGCTGCGGGGAAGGTTTCGAACAGGGGCCGGGTTCCGAAGCTGAATTCTGACTGTATCCTCGGTTATTCACCTAGCTGATGGATCTTCGGAATTCGTCTCCATCTCATCATCTGCTTCCACCGTTCGCGCGCCAGGTGCAGGTTTGCCGGACAGGCCCCCTTACCCCCGGCGTGGATCGCGGGCGTCGGCTCGTGTCTCGGATTCCCCGCCCGGGGGGTGCTACACTGGAGTGGGCAGGGCCTGGTGCCGAGGTGAGCCGCGCGCCGGATGAAGCCGGTCCATCTCGGCCGTGAAGCGGCTCCACAGCCGGGCCCTGGACGCTTCGATCACCACGGTGATTCGGTGACCGCTGAGCAGGACGCGGGCGGCGCTCTTCAGGATCAGCTGCCGGAATCGCACGCGGCTCAGACGGTTGATGCTCTCGCGCTCCAGCAGGGCCGCGCCCGCATGCATCAGGTTCGCCGCCAGGAGGCTGAGCAGCAGCCGTGCTTCATTGGCCGCGAAGCTGTCAGGCTCGCTGAACGCCTCGTGGAGCACCCGGCCGCGGTAGTGCGTCTTGGTCCGCGGGGTCGAGGAGAGCGAGAGATCCAGTGCCTGGTTCCAGTCGCCGAAGTCCTTCTCCGCCTCGCCTCGCTTGCGGTAGCGCGCCAGCAGCGACGGACCGTCCACCTCCGAGGCGGGTGCATTGCTCACCAGGAAGAAGTGGTTCGGAAAGAGTCCTTTCTGCTCCTCGCGGTGGTTCGGAACGACCAGCACCACCCGGCGCGCCTCGCTCCAGGAGGCGGCGCGGTAGCTGAGCTCGAAGGTCTGTTCGCCGTCCGCGCTGACGCAAGATTCCAGATGCTGGCGCGCCGCACGCTCCAGCGCCGGATTGCTCTTGAGGCGCGCCACATACCGAAAGCCTTCCGCCTCCAACGGGTCCAGCAGCTCGGGGGCCGGGAAGCCGGCATCGATCCGCAGCCACACCTGTGCGGCCCAGGCGGCGACTTC
>JACDHR010000278.1 GCA_013820915.1 Gemmatimonadota bacterium | reverse complement strand
GCCTTCTCGATCGGCTCCTCCTGGGGCACCTACGCCGTCGTCTTCCCGATCGCGATGCCGCTCGCCTGGGCGGTCAACCCGGACCCCACCTACATCTCGCTCTGCTTCGGCGCGGTGCTCGGCGGCGCGGTGTTCGGCGACCAGTGCTCGCCAATTTCGGACACCACCATCCTGTCCTCGCTGGCCTGCGGCGGCGACCTCATGGACCACGTCACCACGCAGCTCCCGCTCGCGCTGGGCGCGGCGTCGCTGGCGGCAGGGGCCGCGACCGCGGTGGCGATGACGCTGGTGGTTTGATGACCGACATCGCCAGCCGTGACCGTTAGTCGCCCTCGGAGAATGCGACGCGCTCGTAAAGCTCGCGCAGCGCCACGGCGCAGCCCAGCGCGTCCAGCGGTAGGACGCCGTCCGGCTCGCTGATCTCCGTCAGCACCCAGCCCTCGCCCTGCCGCACGTACCTCTCGGCGCGGGCGCGGTCCTGCGCGAGGAGCACGTACTCCGTCAGCGAGGCGAGACGGCGGTAGTGCGCGAACTTTTCGCCGCGGTCGTACGCCTCGGTGGACGGCGACAGCACCTCAATGATCACGGCGGGGTTGAGCAGCGTGTCTACCTCGGCGTCCTCGAAACGCGGCTCGCCGCAGAGCGCCGCCACGTCCGGATAGGTGTAAAGCCCCGTCGGATCTACCTTGACGCGCATGTCGCTGACGTATGCCTCGCACGGTCGGCCGCGAAACCGCTCGCGGAGCTCTCCCGCAATGTTCCACACGATCAGGTTGTGCGCCCGGCTGGCGCCGGTCATGGCGTAAACCTGTCCGTTGACGTACTCGCTCCGCCCCTCGGACCGTCGTTCCAGCGTGAGGTACTCCTCCGGGGGGATGCGGGGTTGCGGCGGTGACGACATGCGGCCTCCAGGTGCATCGGGGATACGGGCGCTCTGCCACTGGCCGGCGCGGGGGAGCGCCCCCCACACGAGTGCGGCACCGCTCGTAATGTACGCGGAATACGCGTTCCAGGATACGACAAGCACGATCCGGTGCTTTCACCGCACCACTACATGGAATACGGATTGGTTACTTCCAGGATCCACTGCTCGATCGGTGAAAAGAAACGTGCGGGTGGCTCGTGTCAGGACCGAGGTGCCGCTCGGGGGTCCCGCGCCCCTAAATCTCAACCCGTTATGTGCCTGTCCGACAAACCCCGTTGCCTGATGCGCGATTGCGGCTCAAGTATTCTATTACAGGTGGGTTAAAGCTGTACTCACAAATACCTTCCGTGACGGTCTGCGCGCGGGGCTGGTGTATGCTTGGCGCTTCACGGTCGCGGAGCGCGCATGGACGATGCGGCGCCGGCGGCGCGCGGCGTCTGCCGGCCCCGACGCCCGCAGGCTTCGCCCTTGTTCCCGTTGGTGCAGGACCATCTCCACCGGCTGCAGACGGTCTACGACGAGCGGTTTGCCCGCGAGTACGGCCCGTGGCGCCCGGTCGTCGGGCAGGTGGCGGACAAGTTCCTGGCCTGCGGGATCCTCGAGCACGGCTTCGCGCGCATCCGCTGTGACGCCTGTGCCCACGAATACTTGTTGGCGTTCTCCTGCAAGTGCCGGTACTTCTGCCCGAGCTGTCACACCAAGCGCCTCGCCGTCTGGACGGAGTGGCTGGACACCACATTCCTGGCGCCCGTGCCGCACCGGCAGGTCGTGCTCACCATCCCGAAGCGGCTTCGCACGTATTGCCTGTATCGCCGCCGCCTGCTCGGCGAGATCGCCCGCGTTGCCGCGCGCACCGTGACCGCCGCGATCCGCACGCTCACCGGCGAGCGCGAGCTGGCGATCGGCATCGTCGCGTGTCTGCAGACGCACGGCTCGCGCGCCAAATGGCATCCGCAGCTGCATCTCCTCGTCACCGACGGCGGGTTCCGGCCCGACGGGACGTTCGTCACGTGGCCCGCCCAGCCCACGGCCCGCTTGACCGAGGCGTTTCGCCGCGCCGTGCTCCGGCTGTTCATGCGTCTCGAGCTGTTCGATGCGGACCAAGCCGCCGGCATGCTCGCGTGGCCGCACTCGGGGCTCCACGTGCACACGGCCGTGTGGGTAGCCGAGGACGATCGCGCCTTCGCGACCCGGCTCGCGCGGTACTGCGCCCGGAATCCCGTCGCGCTGGAGCGGCTGACCTACGACCGGGCCGCCAAGACCGTGACGTATCGCTCGGACAAGTCCGAGGGCCCGACGGCCGGGACCGAGACGGCAGACCCGCTCGAGTTCCTCGCCCGGGTCCTAGTCCACATTCCGGACAAGGGCCACGTGACGACGCGGTACTACGGCTGGTATGCCAACCGCCCGCGCGGCATGCGCCGTCAGGCAGATCCCGCCGCGGTCGGTGCACCGGCGATCGTTCCCGCGCCTCGGCTCGCCCCGACCGAGTTCAGCCGCCGGTGAGCGGCGCTCCTGCAGCAGATTTTCGAGGTCGACCCGCTCGCCTGCCCGGCGTGCCACGGCACGATGCGGATCGTCGCCTTCATCCCGCAGGCATCGGTGATCGATCAGATCCTCTCCCACCTCCGCACCCGCGCCACCCCCAAGGCGCACGCCGTCGGCGCGCCTGACCAGACCGCGCCAAGGCCCGTCGTGGCGCGGATTGCCCGCCGCCGCCGGGGCCAGCCGTGCTCGCTGCGCGCACAAGCAGGCGACATACTTCTCACACCCCGATTGAAATCCTATCCCGAAGAAGGATCCGACGCTGGCCTTCGACGCTCTGCGTGCGTGGGTTGGCGGCATCGTGGCCTCCGGGGCCTCGCGAATCGAGGAGCTGGCGCACATGTGCGATGACCGCCACTTCACGCCCGCGCTCCGCACCCTCCTCGGGATCTTCCTCGAGAAGCATGATCGCAAGGGCGACTACTGCGAGCACTACATCCCGCTCAACGAGGTGCTCTCCCCCAAGTGGCTTGTCGATTACGTGATGGACGTGGCGCGCCCCGAGCTCATGAAGCAGTGGGTGGCCGCGGGTAACGCGCCGCACCACTTCCTGCTCATGGATGCGAACGGCCGGCCGTTCGGTGATCCGAATGAGAGCCAGGACGGGAAGGAGCGTAACGAGCGCCTCATCACGACGCGGAAGTCCAAGCTGATGGCGATGTTCTCGGACCTCCGCGTCGAGACGATGATCGCCGCAGGGGTGCGCGTCGTCGAAGCCCACAGGAACAACGCTTCCCACGCGGAGCGGGGCCGCGTCGCCAACATTGGCGCGAACCTCAAGGGCGTGGGCGAGGAACGCACCGCCCGCCTTCTCGGCCATCTCGTGAAGAAGGTGGGCGGTCAGGTCTCGACGGTCGCGCGATCGTACTCGCGCACATCCCTTGAGGCGAACCGTCAGACGCTGCACGACATCCTCATGTCGCGCCCTTGGTACGCCAAGCTGCACGCTGCGGTGCCGAGCGTCGCGCCCGCGCCGGAGCCGACCGCCACGACGGAGGCCCCCGGGTACCCGGCGTTCGCCGCGGAGCGTGATGCTATTCTCGCCAAGGGCGAGGCGCTCGGGGGCGAGGTAATCGGGATGATGCTCATGGAGGCGGCCGCCCGCTGGGGCGTCACGCCCGCGACCGCGGCGACGCCGAAACTCAGGGTGGTGCAGGGGGGCTGATGGTCCCGAGGCGGCTCTGGAGTGATCGCGCGTCAGCGCGCGCGGCAGGGCGTCGTCGTCTCGGTGCCAAGGGAGCTTCACAAACCGCCGGCGCGCGAGACGACGAAGGACTTGGCAGCCAAGCTCAGCCATTGGTGGCGGTAGCGGCGTACCCGTGCGCAGGTGGAGGGGAGTAAGCATACGTAATGCTTGAAGCCGGGAGCCCGAATCCGGATGTGGCTTGCTCCAGCAGGCCAGAGCGCGTCTCGCGATCTGGACGTATGGCCATCCAGCCCCGCTTCCGTGCAGCCGTGACTGCGACGCCACAAATTGGCGTTTCCATGCCGCGCCTTACCTCGCTTCTGCCTCAGCGAGTCTCCTTGGCAAGGCGGACCGCGAAGAACGGCGATACCACCGCCAGCCTCGGCTTCGAAGCCAAGCTCTGGGCGGCGGCGGACGCGCTGCGCAACAACATGGACGCGGCCGAGTACAAGCACGTCGTGCTTGGCCTGATCTTCTCAAGGTCCTAGAACTCTGCGGAGGCCCTGATCTTCGGAGGCTATCTCTCCAGGACCGCGGCCGAATCGTACCCTGCCACTTGACGGGACGCCGCGACAGCACTCGTGGACTACACGCTGTCGTAACAACCCATGTCCCTCCGATCCCATGGACCTGAATCGATACCATTTCACGTTCGATCCGCGGAAGAAGGGGTTGCGCAAGATCCTCGGCGACCTCGAGGCGGACATCATGGAAGCGATGTGGGCACGCGGCGAGTCCACGGTCCGCGACATCCACGAGCGGCTCGCTGCCGCGGACCGGGAACTCGCATACACGACGCTCATGACGGTGATGTCGCGCCTGGCGGACAAGGGCCTGCTGGAGAAGCGGAAGGATGGCGCGGCGTACGTGTATATGCCTGCCGCGAGCAAGGAGGAATTTACCAGGCGCACCGTCGGCACGGTGCTGAGCGAGCTCCTGGACGACTTCACCGTCCCCGCGATGAGCCAGTTCGTCGACCTCGTGGGCGAGCAGGACGAAGCGGCGATCGAGGCGCTGGCGAAGGCGATCGAGGAGAAGCGGAGGCGAGCGGATTCCGATGTTTGAGTGGTTCTTTGCGCCGTACTCCAGCCTCCTCCAGGGCGTGGAGGTCCTGCTGAGCAGCGCGATCTTCGGGCTGCTGCACAGCTACCAGGGGATGAATGGCATCCTCCGCACCGCGCTGATCGGCCTCGTGCTGGCGGTGCCCTTCCTCCTGACCGGCAGCATCCTCCCCTCGATGATGCCCATGCCGCCTTCGACGTCATCGTCGGAATCTGGCTTGCCGACTGGCTGCTGCGACGGTAGCGGGTCAGGCTCCGGTGGCCCCTATAGCGCGGGGTTGACCTGATCCGTAGCTTTTCGAGTTCGGCAGCGTGCGCGGGTCGGCCGCGGGAGCTTCGTCCTCAGAAAAGGATCTATGGTTGAGGAGCAACGGAACCGCCAGCTCTGGCTGGAGACGGCGCTCATCTTCGCCGCCTGGACGGTCTTCGGACTGATCACGGCGAACCAGTTCTACATGCAGGTCGAGCTGAGCGGGCGTCCGGCGTCCTGGGAGAGCGTCCTGCAGCACGGCCTGTTCGAGGCGTATCTCTGGGCGCTCGCCACGCTCGCCATCTTCTGGCTGGCACGGCGCTTCCCGCTCGAGCGCGGGCGCATGCTCCGGGGGATCGCGGTTCATCTCGTTGGCGCCGTCGTCCTCTCGCTGGCGCGAGTTGCCGTCATGGTCGAGATGAGTTGGCAGGTGGAATGGCTCGGGGAGCGATCATACGATCGCCAGTTCTGGCGATGGTTCCACCAGTACATCCTCTATTATGTGCTCCTGCTCGGCATCGCCCACGCGGTGCTCTACTACAGGCGCTATCGCGAGAGCGAGCGGGCAGCGGAGCGGCTGGCGGCCGGTCTCACCGAGGCGCGGCTGCAGGCGCTCAAGATGCAGCTG
>JACDHR010000041.1 GCA_013820915.1 Gemmatimonadota bacterium | reverse complement strand
CTGCAGGACTCGCTCGGCAGCATCGCACCCGGAAAGCTCGCGGACCTGGTGCTGCTGGACGCCAATCCGCTCGACGACATCCGCAACACGCAGCGCATCCGTGCGGTGGTTGCGAACGGCCGGCTGCTCGAGCGCGCGGCGCTGGACTCGCTGCTCGCACAGGCGCGGGCGGAGGTCGCGCGCCGGTAGCAGTGCGGGATGTGGCACCCCGCAGGGTTCGTGACCCATTGCTCTCGCAGGATGGTTCTTGTCAGCGAGCTTCCTCATTGCACTCGCTGTTCTCGCGCCCGCTCCACCGCTGACGGCAGGAATTAGTTGCGCGGCACTGCGAGCGTGGCACTGACGCGTCGGTGGTGTTCCGCGAGGAAGGGTGCCGGGCTCATTCCACAGAAGTCGAGATGTAGTCCTGTTCGCGCAGGAACTCCTGCACCCCGGCAACGAACTCACGGGCACGGCGGGTGAGCTCGGAAACCTCGGCGGTCGTCATAGCGAAATCCGTCGCGTAATCGGCGTCCTGCCGCTTACTGAACGCCTCGTGCAGCCATCGCGAAAATTCCCTCGGAAGTGATCCCGGCTTGACGAAATAACGATCGAAGAGTGAGAGGGCACCGCTGTGGCGGGAGGTCTCCGCCTGACGTGTGGCGAGGAGCGCAAGCACGGCATAGAACATCGCATAGTAGGCCCGGTTCACCGCGGACCGCTCCATCGCAGCGGCAAGGTTCATTTCGGCAGCACGGAGAGCCTCATCGGCCTGCTCTAAACGATAGGCGATCAGGGCACGGATCTTCTCCGTTTCTGTCATGCCGCCACTCCTTCGGCACGGATGTTCGCGACCAGGGTGCTGGCCGACATGGCTCCGTGCTCGAACTCTTCCTCAGGGAGAACGATGGTAGCAAGCACCCGCTCGTGCTCGAACCCGACCTCCCAGGCCAGCTTCCGAACCGCACGGCGTAACTCTGCAACTCCCGCAGGCACTACCACACAGATGTCAAAGTCCGAATCGGGTGCCGCATCGCCCCGCGCCCGCGAGCCGAAGGCCCAGATCCGCGCAAGTGGCTCGATCTCACGCACGCGCCCGGCGAACTGCTCCAGAATGGCACGATCGGCAGCGTTCATCGGTTATTAGGGTGGGTTCGCGGTTGACCACCCGCAGCGCCTCGTACTGGGTGGCACGGATGCGCGGCGCGGGCGCGCTCAGGCTGCGGATAGCTTCCGAGCGTGGGCGATCTCGCCCTCCTAGATCGGGCGGACCTTGGAGGCGAACTCGCTCTCCTCCATTTCATCCTTTCTCCTTCACTCTTCCAGCAGCCGCCGCGCGAGCAGCGCCTGCATATCGCGGCGCCCGTCGGCGATGAGGGTGATGAAGACCTGCTGGTCGATTACACGGTAGATCACCCGGTAGGGCTGAAAGAAGAGCTGGCGGTACTCGCGGATGCCGAGCGCCAGCAGCTCTTTCGGGTACGCGCCGCGCTCCGGGAACTCGGCGAGACGTTCGCTGACGTCCAACAACTGATCCAGCACGTGGTCCGCCCTGGCCTGCCCGTCGGCCTCTGCGATGTAGTCGTAGATCGCCTCGAGGTCACGCTGCGCGCCGGCCGTGAGCAGCACCTCGTAAGGCATCAGCCCTCCGCATCCCTGCGGGCGCGCAGGCGCCGCACCACCTCGCCGACCGGAGCAACCTTGCCTTCCTCGACATCGCGGTTGCCCAGCGCCAGGAGCTTCAGCAGTGCCAGGGTCTCCTGAGTTTCCTCATACGAAGCGATGTCCTGGATGACCGCGCGGGCCTCGCCGTTCTGCGTGATCACCAGCGGCTCCCGCCGTTCCGCGAGCGTTCGCAGCACCTCGGCGGCGTTTGCTTTCAGGTAGCTGATGGGCTTGATCTGGGACGAGTAGCGCACGACAACCTCCCGGAGATAGGTGGAGACCGAATTTAGTCCCTATGCGGTCGCTGCACCAGCTGGTTCGTTGCTGGCACTCTATACCGCCACGCCGCGTCCCCGACACGCTCTGCGGCGGTGCACCCCATCGAACCTGGCCCTGGGCGAGCCTCACCGCGAAGGCGGTGTCCCCGCTTGCCGCTCGCCGACCGGCCCGCCGATGGGCCAGCAGCCAACTCGCGGCCCGTGGCCCGTAGCGCCTCGGATTGGGTACTGCGGATGCGCTTCTCAAATCATTTCCGTCGGGGCTGGCATCTGTATGCGCTCACCGAGCCACTCTGGAGCCGGAGCAGGAAGCCGCCAGCTACGACGCGTTCGACCAGTTCGGTTCCCAGCCGCTGTCCGCTCTAGGCTCGAAATCCGGCCGCCCCGCCAAAAGAAAGATTAGGGCTCGGCCATTTGAAAGGTTGTGGCTCGGTTGTTTGAAATCCGGAACTCCACTATCCCTTCGCCCGCTCCACCGACAGCCACTTCGTCCACGCCCGCTCGGTCCGGTCCGGGGACACTGCAGCCGGCTCCTGGAAGCTTCGCCAGCGGCGCAGGAGGTCAACACCCTGCTCCCGAAGAGCCTGGCGCCGTCGCTGGAGGACGGCCGCAGCCTGCCCGCCCAAAGAGGTGTAGTACGGATCCTCTGGACTCGGTGCAGGCACATCGCCGCTCAGGACGACGCGCAGGAGCCCACGGTAGGGGATACCCTGCGTCTCCAGCGCGAGTACGGCTTCGGTCCCAAAGCGGGGGGCACCCGGACAGTCCATCAGAGAGGGCTGGCTGGCGCGGAAGGCATCGATCAGCGCCGTCTCGATCAGAACGCGGCGCGCCTCCTCGCGGAGCGCCAGCCGCTCGGCGGCGCGCTTTTCCTCTGCGACGTGGATGTAGCGGCTGGCAACCGCATCCCGCGCCTCGGCATAGAGCGTTTCCGCCGTCACGAGGTCCTGGGGCTGCCAGGTGGCGTCCGGATCGCCGAGCGCTTCGGTAAGCTGGCGCACGGTCTCAATGGAAGAGACGCCCGCGGGATCGGTGCGGCCGAACCAGGCGACCGGCGCCGGGTCGGCAGTCCAGCGCGCGAGGATGCCTCTGTTCTCTGGCCCGGCCGCCGGCTCCGGTACTGCCTCGAGCAATTCGGAGAGGAGCTTGTTGCCGTAGGAGAGCAGCGCCACCGAGGAAGGGTGCCGGTCGAAGACGGCGGGATCGAAAGTGACGCTGTACCTCTCTCCATGCCAGTCGAGGAGGTGAGCACCCAGGATCCTGGGGTGGGGCCGCAGCTTCGCAGCGAAGGAGGGCGACTCTACGAAGACGCGCTCTAACTCCTGCAGGGTGACGGGCGGCGGCTCGGCCGGGCAGCCGGGGTCGTCGTCGAGGAAGTCGGCAATCTCGAAGTACTCCTCGTCCTTCGCGTCCACCGCCGCGCGCAGCTCGGCGATCTCCATGTCGAGCCGGCCGCGGCGCTCGTCCTTCGGGAGCATGGCGAGCTTCTCGATCGAGGTGGCGACGCGGCTGAGAATGGGCTGCAGCTCGCCCACCACGCTCTCGAACCACTGGATGCGGTCGGCGAGCCGCTGATACACCACGGCCTCGACCGTTTCCTCGTAGAAGAAGTTGCGGATCCAGACCTTGCCGTAGCGCTGGCCGATGCGGTCTATGCGGCCGATCCGCTGCTCGACGCGCATCGGGTTCCAGGGCATGTCGTAGTTTATCAGCACGCCGCAGGTCTGCAGGTTGAGCCCCTCGCTGGCGGATTCGGTGCAGAGCAGGATCTTGATGCGCTCGCCCAGCCGGAACTCTTCCTTCAGCTCCTCCTTCAGCCGCGGCATCCAGGCCGTTCCGTCCCATACCTCCCCGCCCCGCCCAGAGTAGCACGCCACCTGCGAGCCATAGACCTGCCGCAGCTCCTCCCGCAGGTAATCCATCGTGTCGGTGTACTGGGTGAACACGATCACGGTCTCGCGCCTAGCGAAGAACTCGGCGAGGCGCCGCTGCAGGTACGCCAGCTTCGAGTCGGTGCCGAGATGCTCCAGGTCGCGGAGAAAGTCCTCGATGTAGGTAAGCTCCTCGCGGAACGCCTCGGCGCGCGCCTCCTCGATCTCCTCGAGTTCTTCGCTGATGTCTAGGTCGAGGTCCTCCTGCTCGATATCGTCGTCGGTCAGCGCATCGGCGACGGTGGTCTGGCCAAGCAGGAGGGCCTGGCGGCGCTCGAGGCTCCGGCGTAGCGCGTAGAAGGAACTGGTGAGCCGGCGGCGGTAGACGGTCATCACGAAGCCCAGCCCGCGGCGCTCGGCCTCGTAGCGGCGGTAGAAGTCGGTGATGTACTCCTCGACGCGCTCGTAGAGGTCCCACTCGCTGCCGGGTCCTTTGGTGAGCGGGATCCACTCGTTCTCCGGGTCGCGCTCGGGGACGTTCTCCCGCAGGATTCCGCGCTCACGGTAGCGCCGCAGCAGCGCGCGCGTGTTGCGCCAGACGTAGCGGCGCAGCGGGGTGTGGCGGCGGAGCATCTCCTGCAGCACGGCGCGGCCGACGGCGCTCAACTGTGCGATCTGCGCCTCGCGGCTGTGCGAGAAGGGCAGGCCCTGGATCACGTCCCACTCTACCAGCCCCGCGCGCTGCATGGCCGCTTCGGCGAAGCGCTCGTCAATCCCGCCGCCCATCTCCAGCTCGTCGCGGAGCATGTCGAGCAGGAAGCTCCAGTTCGGCTTGCCCCTTCGCTCCTTGAGCTTGCGCAGCTCCCGGAAGTAGCGGACGAAGTTCTCCGCGCTCGAGCCCCACCGCCCGCCCATCCCCAGCACCCGCAGCAGGTCCCACACCTCGACCGGGTGCACCTGCATGGGGGTGGCGGTGAGGAGATAGATGCAGCGGGTGCGGTCACGCACGCCCGGCCGCTCGCCTCTCCCCGCCAGCAGCTCGAGCAGCCGGTTGGGGCGGTACTTGCCGCTCAGGAACTCCTTGCGGCGGGCGTGGTGCGCCTCGTCCACGATCACCAGGTCCCAGCCCTTCGCCTCCGGGTCGAGCAGCTCCGCCTGCCGCTCGCGCCGCTTGGCAAGCTGGCTCGAGGCGAGCAGAAAGGGTACGGCATCCCAGACGCAGCCCGTGTACTCGACCTCGCGGTCGAAGAAGTCGAGCAGCTTGCCGCCGTCGTAGCGGGGCACGTTGAGCACGAACTTCTCGTAGAGCTCCTCCTGCCACTGCCGGAGCACGGTCTTGGGCACCAGCAGCAGCGCGCGCTTCACCTGCCCGGAGACGACCAGCTGGCGCAGGGCGAGCCCCGCCTCGATCGTCTTCCCGAGGCCGACCTCGTCGGCGAAGAGGAAGTTCTCGGGATAGCGCGCGACCACCTCGCGTACCACCCGCTGCTGGTGCGGCCAGGGCTCCACCGTGCTGGTCTCGACGCCAAGCTGCCCGGCATTGCGCAGGTAGGGCGCCAGACGCAGGAACTCGAAGAGGATGCGCTCGCGCTGCTGGGTCGCGGGCAGGCCGCCGTAGGGATCGTCCCGGCGCAGCGCCACCCGGCGCTGCGGCTTGCGCTCGAGCGGATCGGTCAGCGGCGGGGAGTCGGGGCAGTACTTGAGCAGCTTCTGGCGCGCGGCTTCGGGGATGTCGAGGGCGATCCAGTTCGGCTCCTGCCCCGGTGTCCACAGGCGGTTGAAGCGTGCCTCGACCTGGCGCAGGTAAGGGGTGGTTTGGATCGTTTCCGCGCCCGCCCGCAGCGGCCAGGTGGTGTAGACGGAGAAGGTCTCGTAGTTGTGCTGCCAGGCGGTGGCCGAGTCGTTGATGCTGCCGCTGAAGGCCAGCTGGTGGCCGGCAGCGTCCTCGAACAGCCCCTCCTTGGGGTGGTAGTACTCGCGCGCCGTGTCGCCCGGGAGGGGAAGGCCGTCGGCACCGCGAGGGAGCACCACCCTGATCGCCAGACGGTCGTGGGCGACCAGCCAGGCGAGCGCCTCAAGCCGCGCCCGCAGGGAGGTGTCCTCGGGATCGGCTAGGGAACCGACCATCGCCGCGCCGACCACCTCGGGCAGCTCGGCGCCGCGACGGATCGCCTCCACGTCGTTCTCGGAGAGTTGCGCGCCGCAGAGCAGCCGCATGCGGCCGCCGTTGGCGATCAGGCGCACGACGCCCGCGGCGGCAACGGCGAGGCCGGCGCTCGAGAAGAAGCCGGTGGCGCGGTCGAAGCGGACCGAGCGCTCGAGGGCCGGGATGTAGAAGTCGTGGAGCCGGTCGTCGTCCGGGCCGTAGGCGATCTTCCAGGGATGATCGGGAAGGAGTTGCACGGAGTTGGCTTCTTCGTTGTGCCGTTGGATTGTTGATGCACGGCCTCCTTGAGGAGGCCCCTCTACCCGGGCCCCGGGTTAGATGTCCGTGCGGGCGTAGATCCGGTCGAGCGGGAGGTCCACGCCGCCGAGCGCCGCGAGGTGGACGATGCCGGCGCCGCGGACCACCTGGTGCTGCCAGGGAGCATCCTCGCGCTCGCGCCAGTGGACCTCGACGCGGCGGGTGTCCTGGGCGACGACGAGGTAGGCGAGGAGTGATGGGAGCGAGCCGTACGCCGCGAGCTTGAGGCCGAGATCGCGGTCCTCGGTACTCTCGCTCAGGACCTCGGCCAGGAGCGTCGGGGCGGTCTCGTCCCGGTCGGTGCCGGCACGCTCGCCGCACGCCACCATCACGTCGGGATAGAAGTACATGTCGGCGGCGACGCGCAGCCGCAGGGCGGTAGCGTAGGCATCGCAGCCGCGCCCTTCGAGGGCGGCCTGGAGCAGGATCGTGAGGTTGCGCGCGATCGCGGCGTGGCGGCGGCTGGCCCCGGCCAGGGCGAAGACATGGCCGGCCGCGTACTCGAGGCGCGCGTCCTCGGTCGCGTCGTCCAGCGCGAGGTAGTCCTCCACCGAGATCAGGTCGAGCCGGCGTGCGTAGGTGCTCATGAGGGCGAATCTACGAGGTGGGCGCTGGTGGCGGAAGTCGCCGCGGTCGTGGGCTTGCCTGCAATCTCTCTCAAGCGGAGGATTGAAAGGCAGCAGAGGGAATGATGATGAAGGATCCGGCTCCGGCGCGAGCTTCGGAGCGACTTCCTACCTACATGGGTGTCAGCACGGCGCTGGCGGGAGCAACCGGGCGCACGATGCTGGCTCCCGCTGGAGCCTCTCCTGCCACCCGCCAGGTCACCGTCGTCCCTTCAGCCGGCAGCGGCGGCTCGATCCCGTCTTCGAGCAGCGAACGGATGTAGAGCTCCATTGCGTCGCGCAGGTTCGCGCGTGCCTCTTCGGGTGTGTCCCCGTGGCTCTCGCAACCCGGCAGCTCTGCCACCCGTGCCAGGTAGCAGACCTGCCCGCCAGCGTAATAGTCCGGTACGATGATCACGGTATACGGCACGCGAAGGTACTGCTCGGTTGCAGATGTCATGGATCGCTCTCGCTCTGGATCTCCTTCAGGAGTCGGATCAGACGGATTGCCGTCTGGACGTACCCGGTCGGCAGGGAAGTGTGCCGCGCAACGGTGGCGCGAAGCTGCCGTGGGTCGGCGGGATGCACGTAGACAGAATGCTTGCCGCCCTCACGCTTGTCAAACCCGAAGCTCAGATACAGGCGTTCCAGATCCGCCTGGCCCCAGCCGGCCTTGCTCCGCATCATGCGGGCGAGGAGGTACTCGTCGCCCATCAGGTGCCGGGCAGGCGCGGCTGCTCGGTGGTCGGGAGGATCTCGACCTCCATCGTGAGATGATGGACGAGATGGTTGTTGATGAAGATGTTGAAGGTGTGGCCGCCGGGCCGCTCCAGCCGCAGGTTGCCGAGAGTGAGGATCTGGTCGCTCGTCATGGACTGCCCGGGACTGGCCCCGTGAACCATCACGTCGGCGGCCAGGGCGATCAGACGGCGGCCGTCCGGGTCGTCGAGGGTGATCTCGACGTGCTGTGGGCGGTCGCGTTCGGCGTATTCGGCTCCGAAGCGCAGTACCAGCTGCATCTGCGGAAGAACCGCGGGTAGAGCGGCAACGAACACCCTGTCGAACACGCCCAGGATGTTGAGCTTGCCGTCGTTCGTGACGTTCGCGTAGTCGGCTAGCAAGGCGAGCTTTACGTGCATGTTGGTGCCTCCGCCTCACACGGTATGGTTCTCCACCGCGCCGGCCAGCACGCGGGTGGCCTCACTCCTCGCCCTCCTCCTCGTCGAGGTCGTCGTCCTCATCGTACTCCTCGTCGCCCTCCGCGCCGCCGCCCGTCAGCGCAAGCTGCAGCTCCTCGACCTGCGGCTCTTCCTCGGGCGGAACCACCAGATCGTCGAAGAAGGCGAGGCGCATGGCCTCCAGGGTCCGGGCTTCCGGGCGCACGAACACGCCCTGCCGGCGGGTGCGCGGGATCGCGTTCAGCATCGCCTGGAGGCAGGCCTTGAAGTCGGGGTCGTTGCGCAGCGCCGTGCGGCGCAGGAACGCCTCGCAGGCGAGGGAGCCGTCCTCCTCGTAAAGGAGCATTGCGGTGTGGACGGCGTCCACCAGGTGCTCGAAGCGGGTGCGGTCGGGGTCTACCAGCCCTCGGCGCCGCCGGGCGCCGGGCTGCAGCAGCACCACGCTCTGCCCCTTCTTGGCCACCAGCCGCTTCTCGGCGATCACCTGCCGCTCCAGATCGAGGCCCAGCGCCAGCGCGAGCTTGCGCGCCTCGTCGCCCGGGAACTCCTCGGCCCGGAAAGCGTCCCAGGCCATCAGGTACCAGTCGGTGTAGGGATCGAACTGGACGGTGCGACCGAGGAGCAGCCCCTGCTTCCGCAACGCCACCACCTCCTCGCGGGCCAGGTCCAGGGCGACCTCCGGGCGGAGCGGCTTCGGCTCGCCGGTGCGCTCGTCCATCTCGCTGGTGAGCACCGGCCAGCTCTCGGAGAGAATCGCCAGCGTCGGGCCGAAGGTAGCAATGTAGAGGTCCACCCCGCGGATCCCCTGCTGCTCGAACTCCGCCGCCTTCTGCCGCGCCACCTGCCGGACACGGCCCTTGATGTCATCCCACCAGACCGGCTCGGAGGCAGGTGCGCGCTTGCGGCAGGTGAGGAGGATCGTGCTCCGGGCGGCGTTCTTCTTCGCCTGGTGGGTTGAGTGCTCACTCTCCGTGTGCACTGGCCATGAGGAATGGATCGCGAAGCCAGCAGCGATCAATGATCTGGCGAGGGTATCCCAGGCCTCCACCTGCTTATGGGTGAACATCACCGTAAGCACTCCCCTGTCGGTGAGCAAGCGATGCATCTCACGGAAAGCAGCTTCCAGCTTTCGCTCGTAATCCGACCTCGCGAAATCGCGCTTCTTGCGGCCGAGCGGTTCGAACCGGGCGATGTTCGCTACAGCCTCGTCATCCTTGTTGGTCAATCCATCGCTGAAGAGCTCGGGGTGGATGCCGCCGAGGGTGCGCTTCAGCCAAACGTAGAAGTAGTCTGAGCATTCGGCGTACATAACATTGTCGTAGTACGGCGGATCCACCACCACGGTATCTACTGCACGATCCGGGAACGTTGTCAGGCGAGTAGCGCTTCCATTCAGCACTCTTGCTGGTGCTGCCGGGGTGAATCGGTCAATCAATCCGCTCTCCCCAGCCGCGAGCCTCGCGATACCAGAGTACGCGTCCTCGACCTGCGAGATCACCCACGGAAGGGCGTTTCGGGCGAAGTCGAACTCGCCGTAGCTCCACTTGAAGCTGTAACCATGCTTATCGAAGGTATTGACGATCTTCAACCTGGTCGTATCCCACCGGCACGACCGGGAACCGTAGTCAACCGCTTTGTCTATGGCCAGCGCAAGATAGGTGGCGATAGCCGTTCCACGATCCGAGTCGTGCTCTGCCTGGATCTCTTGCCGCACCTTGTGATATGCTTCAACGACCGTTCCGAGCGCCAGCAACTGCCGCGGAGCGAACATATCCCGCCAAGTGAAGATTCCGTACAGCCGATGCCCACGATCATAGTTCGAGACGGGCGATAGTTCCTCGTCAGGCAGAAGGCCAATGCTCTCCCAATCCGGCAGGCGGCGGCAGAGCTCAGCCTCGGCAGCGCGGACCGCACGAATATCCCCTTCTGTCGGTGCTCGAAATACGAATCCCCCCGGCTGCTTCACCCCCACGGTGTACAGGATCTGCCCCATCCGCCCGGCTTGAGCCTCGGACTTGATGTAGTCCCCGTCCACACTTTGATTGGCAGCCCAGGGCGAGACACCATTGCCGCGGCGTACGGTGCCCGCGTCGGGGTTCAGCCGTGCGACGGCAGCCTTCCCCTCCACGATCTCGAAGCGCGGCACATCCTCGCGGGGATCGAAGATCGGGCGCACGGCGACGGGATCGGATCCCTTGCGCAACCACCAGTTGGGAGAGAGCGGAATCGGCTTGCCGGTGTAGGGGCAGGCTACCGTCCGGGCCCAGATGTAGGCGTGTATGGACTCGCCCCGCTGCACAGGAAAGAATTGTTCGAGGCGCTGCCGCACGCGGTCGGCCAGGATCTTCCCGTACTTGCGGATATCCTCCGCCAACCCTGGACCGATGCGGGCCGGATAATCCAGCGTGGCTTTGAGGATGACGCTGGCGACCGGGTTCAACTCATTGGCGTAGGTTTCGAAGCCGTACCGGAGCGCCTCGAACGGGATGGAGCCACCTCCCGCAAACGAATCGAGCACCGAGAGCCGGCGCTCACCCCAGGTGTACTCGAGCAAGTCGCCCATCGTCTGCAGGTAATCGGCGCTTGGGCTGACGGTGAAGGCGCGCTTGTGAGAATAAGGGCCACCCTTGAGCCGGATGCCGCGCTCGTTCGCCCACGCGATCAGCTTCCTCCCCGCTACCGGATCCCCGAAGATCCCGCACAGTTCGAGGAACCACGTGTGATAGCTCGCCTCTGTCGGGAACTTCTCGCGCAGCTCGGCCGGCCAGTCCGGACTCCAGGCCGGCAGCACGCTGCCGAGGATCGCGGCGCGGCTGGTCGTCAACGGGCGGCGTGCCCACCAGACGTGCAGAAAGTAGAGGGGCGGGAGCGCACTGGAGGCGCCACGCTCGCGCATACTCTCGGCGCCGATCATGTCTACGGGCAGCCACCGCTCGATGAACAGCTCCGGCTTCGTTGCCACGCTCACTCCTCTGCGACCAGGGTGCGAAGCGCGCGCTGGGCACGGCGGCCCTCGCGCGGCGCTGTGGATTTGCTGTACCAGTAGTAGAGTTCCTCGTCCGCCATGGTGCGGATGCGCTCGACCACCGCCTCCATGCGCGACGGCTTGCGGAGCGGGCGGAGTGCCAGGAAGAGGAGCCCGAGCCGCACACCATCCATCTCGGCCAGGCGGAACGGCTCGCGGCGGGCGGGCCGCAGGTCGGTGGGGCGGTAGCCGGCGCGCTTGAGGGCGGAAAGCACCGGCTCGATCACCGTGCGCAGCGGATCCCCCTGCAGCCGCGCCACACACTCGAGGTCGCCGTTGGCGGCGGGGCCGGCGGGAGATTGAAAGAGTCCCAGCGCGTAGGCACCCTCCCCGAGAGGCAGCACGCGCAGCTCGAAGGCGCGGGAACGGGCCGGCGTGCTCATGCGCCCTCCACCGCCGCGGCGGGCAGCTCCTCGACCTCGACGCCGATCTTCCCCACACCGAGAGTGGTGAGCACGTCGCGCAGCGTGGCGAAGGCGGGATCGCCGATCTCGAGTCCGCCCGGGTAGGAAAGCGCCACCCGCATGCGCAGGTTGGCCTTCGTCGCTTCCTGCGCGAAGCTGTCCGTGAGGTTCTTCACCCGCTTGTACCGATCCCAGCCGCCCGAGAAGCGGAGCGAGAAGCTCTCGGCCCCGTCGCCCGCGGCGCCGAACTCCGCCTGCACCTCCTGCGTCACCTGCACCGTTCCCTTCCCCAGCTGCGGAATCGCGAGCCCCAGCTTCACCGCGTCCTGCACGGCATCCTTGCTCATCCCCTCGATGGCGATCACCAGCCGCCCCAGCGCGCCAGCTTTGGCATCGTGGAAGCGGTCGGCGATGCTCTGGAACACCTGCGACGGCGGGCCACTGAGCGCGAACTGCAGTCGCCGCCGGGTCTCTGTCCCCGGAGTCTCGCCGGTGTCCTCGCCGGGGGTGCCGCAGATGCAGTCGGCCTGGCCGCAGATCGGGCAGACCTCGGGCTCCTCCTCCCGCTCCTCGCCCTTGCTCCTGATCCCCTGCCGGGCCGCGGCTTCGGGGAGGTAGAGGAGCGCATCCTCCGAGACCTGCACGTGCGGGGCGGGCGAAACCTTGCCGTAGCCCAGCTGCTCCGCGGTGTCGAAGTAGATCCAGACGCCCTGCTCGACGCCGGTGCGAATCGTCTTCTTCAGCTGGTTCAGGTCGAGCAGCATGCGCAGTCCCAGGCGCCGCGCGAACTCGCGCCGCAGATCCTCGGTGGTCACGTGTTCGGCGCCGTGCGGCCACGCCTTCGAGCGCACGTACTGTGGTGGGAGCGCGGGATCCTCGGCGGTGAGCACCTTGGAGAGAGTGCGGAGGACGCGGAGCACCACCGCCGTCTGGTCCTGCTTGACATCTCCCTGATCCTGAGCCTGCAGGACCTCGTGCGCCAGCCCGTTCGCCCCCTGCGGCGCATCGGCGCTGGGATGGAAGAGGTGCCGGTACGCCCGGGTGATCGCCACCCGCACCTCCAGCTCGGCCGCCTCCTGCATCCCCCGGAGCTTCTTACGGTTCACCTCCGTGAACTCCGCCATCCGCCCGGCATCGCCCACGATGCGGCGGATCGCCAGATAGCGCTGGACGACATCCACCATCCGCGCTGTGTGGTCCGCGTCGGCCACCAGGAAGAGCACGTTGTTCTTGTACTTGCGGTACCCATCGGCGGAGCCCGCATGCGCGAAGAGCTTCGCCACCAGCTCGGGAGGTTCGGCGGCGCCGGTGGTCGCGGTTGCCGCGTCGTAATGCACGATTGCGAGCTTGGGTTCGCGCGCGTCGTCGTCGAGGTTCACCGCCTCCTCGGGGAAGTAGACCGGCTGGAGCGCTCCCTTCTTCCAGATCTGCCGGACGCGGTGGTCGAGCTCCTGCTTGGCCGCCACCCGCCCGACCATCCCGATCTCCTCCTGCACGATCTTCTCAATGCTCGGCTCGGTGCTGAAGCGGTAGCGGTGCCCGTCCCAGTGCAGGTACCAGCACGCCGTCCCCGGGTCGCCCTTCTCCTCGGCTAACATGAGCGCCAGCGCCCTGCGCACCAGCTGCGGATCGTCCGTGGGCTGCAGCGCCGAGAGCATGAGCTCGGCGGGATCCACCCCTGTGGCCACGCCCTGCGTCAGCGAGTGGAGCAGGATGCTGGTGGCCGTGCGCTGGGCATAGGGCGGCTTACCCGCCTCGAGGAAGCGCCGGTCGATCTCCTGGCAGTGCGCCCTCGCACCGCCGCCCGTGCTGGCGATGTCGGCCTCGATCACCTGGCGGAACGCCGGCCGGTCGAGGCGGCTGGTCAGATCGTCCTTGATCCCCTCCTGGGAGAGGTCCAGGTGGTGCACGGCGATCATCCAGGCGTCGGCGGGCCGCGCCTGCCAGAGGCGGCGCACTGCCCGCGCCAGGAGCCGAAGCGCCCCGCGCGTCTTCTGGAAGTTCGGGATCGTGGAGGTCTTCAGGCTGAGCGTGCGGAGTAGCTCCGGGTGGAACGGGTAGCTCTGCTCGATCAGCTGGGCGTAGTCGGCGCGCAGGGCGTGCTGCGGCAGGTCGGCCTCCTGCTCGCCGAGCTTGCGGTACTATGCCGCGTACGCCTCCGCCGTCTCCCGCGCCGCGGCCGGCTCGATCCCCTCGAAGAGCCTGTGCGAGACGATCCGCGAGATCTCCGTCTCGGCCGTCGGCGTGATCACCCGCTCCTGCCGCGCCGAAACCCGCCGGGCATCGGAGAGTTCCTGCTTCAGCTCCTCCGTCGCCTCGCCGAAGGCGTCGCGCGAGTCGGCCAGCGTGAGGACCACGGCCACGCGCGGCTGGCTCGCCGCGAACTCGATCAGGCTCATCAGGAACGCCACCGTCTGCTCGGCGAGGTTGCTCTGGCGGTTGGCGGTCGGGATCGCCCGGGCCGCGGTGAGGTAGCGCGCGATCTCGTCCAGCATGAGAAGCGCCGGCTCGTCGCCCACCAGCCGCTCGAGGACCTGCGTGCCGGGCGCCGCCAGCAGCTCGTCGCTCTGGCGCACCAGCTCGTAAGCGCCCGCCGCGTCCCCCCGCGCCCGCCCGATCTGCCAGGCAAGCTCGCCCCACAAGGTGCGGGTGGTGATCCCCTCGTGCTCGATCCCGTTCGCCGGGTCCATGTCCGAACCCACCACTCCTGCCGCGGTCCAGGGGGAGGCGGGGATCCAGTCGGGGTCCACGAGGTCGGTCGGCACCCCCTCGCGCTGCCCCTGCGAGAGGTGGTAGAGCGCGATCAGGTTGTGCGTCTTCCCCCCGCCAAACGAGGTCTCCAGCCGGATGAACGGGCTGTTCGCCGGCTCCCGCCCCGAGAGCCGCCCGAACACCTCGCGCGTGAGCGAGCGCAGCCCCTCGGTGACGAAGGTGTTCTCGAAAAACTTCTGCCCGTTCTGGTAGACAGGATCCGCGGTGCCGTCGAGCACCGCCTTCAGCTTCGCAGCGAACTGCTGCTCGCGCAGCTCGCCCGTGAGGACTTCGGGGCGGGGGGTGCAGGTGTCGAAGACTGGTTGCATGGCTCCGTTGATCGTGGTGAAAACACGAGGAACTCAAGATAAGGCACCCCACCGACATTTGCCCGGGCAGTGTCGTGCAGCGGCTCTGCTGGCGGGGGCGAACCATCGAACGCAAGCCAGCGGCGGCGGGGGGCGGGGGCTCGACCGGGGGGAATATAGCGTGGGGGGGGGCGGGGTGTCACCCGTGCGGATCATCGGCAGCTCCGTAGCCCCGGCGGCCATGCATCACGTCAGTACATGTGGTCTCTGATTAGCCACGGCCACCGCTCCCTTAGTGGAGAAATACCGAACAATGGATCAATCTGCTTGACAGAATATGTTCGATAAAGTAACTTCCTCTGCACCTGGGGCAGCGTCGCTGTTGGGAATCAACACGTGAGATGAGGCATGGCCAGCAGGCATCGGGCGCGTTGATGTGCGGTATACACCCGGCCGCCGGCTCTACCTCGCGGTAGCCAGAGGACACGACGGATCAAGGAGTCAGATCATGGCCAGATTCAACGCCAATGAGTTCAACCGCAAGATGCGTGAAGCCCAGCGTCGCGCTGAGCAGCAGCTCAAACGCGAAGTAGACAGGGTCAACCGTGCGAACAAGAAGGCGGTCGACGATTGCAATCGTAAGGTCGAAGCGCAAAACAGGAAGGTCATCGCCGATCACAACGCACGTGTCAGAGACCACAACCGCAGGGCTGACACGCGCAACAAGAAGGTCATCGCTGACCTGAATCGACAGCTCCGCTCCGCTTCGAGTAGCGTTCGGTATACCGAGCCAGAGCGGCGGCTAGCGGATCGAGTGCACGACGCGGTCGCAGCGCTCGACTCACGAGAGTGCGACTCGTTTCTGAGCTACGCCCGCATCGATGGCGCTGACGTAGCGGGTGAGCTTCGCAGAGACCTTGAGAGCCTTGGGGTTGCAGTGTGGTTCGACGAGATGGCGATTGTTCCGGGTCGTAGCCAGTCCCTCCAGATGGATGCTGGGCTCCGCAAGGCTCGATCTGGCATTGCGCTGTTGACGCCGGCATATCTGGCGGGCCGGTTCTGGACGGAACGGGAACTCGGCGCCCTGTTGAGCAAGGAGACGCTGATCCCCGTTCTGCACAACGTCACGTTTGAGGACGTGAAGCAGTACAGCGGTATTCTCCCCGATCTGGCGGGCTTCACGACTGCGCGAGACTCTATTGCGGACATCGCCAAGAAGATCGCCGCAGCAGTTTTGGTCGAAGAGTAACCGTTCACGGGGTCCTGAAGAACCGATGGGATCGCCGCCGATTCGGCTTCCATCGGGGCGGAGAATGCCGGTGTGCTTCTGGCAGCACCGCTGCCTCGCAGGTGGTGGGAGGGGGGCGTGATCGGCGATGAGGCGCCAGTAGCCGTTCAAGGGCGCGGCGTAGTGGGCAGTCCGAGGGCATCGTTGTATGTCGCGTAAGTTGCTTACATGAAAGCACCTATGGCCTACCGTTGCGCGGCAGGAGACGCGGGGCTGTGCATGTTTTCAGTCTCCGTGGTATGTTGAAGTGCCGAGCGGTTCACAGGCTTTTGTGTCACCCCGCGCTCCTGAGCTTCGGCGTTCTACGTACTCAAGAACGGACCGAGAGTTGACATCGTCGCGGCGACCAGCCGCTTCGGGAAGAAGTACCTGAAGACTGAGGCCGATGGCGAGCTGCCGAACAACCTGCTGAGTCTTCCGGAGTGCCGGTGATGAAAACCACGCCCCAATATCAGTGCCCGAAGTGCGGACGAGAGCTGATCGAGCGCGTAGTAGGGATTCATCCCCATCCCCATCGGCGTTGCGCACGGTGCGGAACGACCATGCATCCCGTCCTTGACGGTCGTAGCGTGCGGCGAGAAGTAGACGAGTTGAAGCGCATTCAGAAGGACCTTTCCTAGGAGCCGCCCCCGAGGCATTTTGTGCCTGACCGTTCCACCGCCGCAGAGCCGAAGCGTTCCTGCGGCGGGCAGGTTTGTCCTCGATCGTACGATCCCACACGGACTCTTCCTCCAGCCGGGAGGCTCAACATGCCCATTACTACGTCGCAGCTTGCCGAGCGACTAAAGCAGGCGCGCTCACAAGCCGGCCTTACCCAGGAGCAGGCTGCCGAGGCTATTGGGGTACCCCGGACTGCATTGGTCCAGATGGAGGCAGGAAACCGGGCTGTCAGCAGCCTGGAACTGGCCAAGCTGGCTCGCCTGTACGGCCGCAACGTAGCGGAGTTCCTGGCGGAGGAGGAGCTTGAAGAGGATCCGGTGGTTGCACTCTTCCGGGTCACCCCGGCTCTCGCGGAAGAGGCCGAACTGAACCGGGAACTGCATCGCTGTGCCCGCCTCGCCCGCCAGGCCAGCCACCTGGAGCATCTGCTCGGTCGGTCCGCACCCCGAACCCTGCCGGTAGCCTTCGAACTCGAACCCCTCGGCGATCGCTGGACAGCGATTGTGCAGGGCCGCTACCTGGCCGAGCAGGAGCGCAACCGCCTGGACCTGGGTTCATCACCGATCTGGGAGATCGCGGAGATCATCCGCAGCCAGGGCGTTCGCGTCACAGAGCTGGACATGCCAGACGAAATCTCCGGGTTGTTCTTCCACGGTCGAGAGGTAGGGCAGGTCATCGTTATCAATCAGCGGCACTCCCGAGCACGGCGGCTCTTCTCCTACGCCCACGAGTACTGCCACCTGCTGGTAGATCGCGACCGAACCGGCAAGATCAGCCGCCACGAGAATCGGCAGGAGTTGATCGAGGTGCGTGCTAATGCGTTCGCTGCGCACTTCCTGATGCGGGAGGCTGGCATACACAGCTTTCTGGCTTCACTGGGGAAGCACCTGCCGGGACGCCGGATGCAGACGGTGCCCACCAGTTTGGATGATGAGGGAGTGCAGGTCTATGAACGGAAAGCTGCCGACCAGAAGGAGATTCATGCCCATGATGTGGTTGCGCTTGCACACCACTTTGGCGTGAGCTATGAAGCAGCCCTCTTCCATCTTCTCAATCTGAAATACGTCTCACAGGATCGTTTCGAGATGCTGCGGAGCGAGCGCGCTGCAGCGGGCGGGATCGAGAAGGCACTGCGGATCTCGAAGTGGGATGAAAACGCCCACTGGTCCTTTACTGAACAGCTCCTCCGCCTCGGGTTCGAAGCCTACTTCGCCGGCGAGATCTCGCGCAACAAGCTGTTGGAACTGGCGGAAGAATCCGGTGCGGATGTGGAGGACGTCGTCGCCGTCCTGGCCGACACTGACGCAGAAGACGCCGTCGACGCAGTCCTGCCAGCTGAGTGACCGTGGAGCGCACTCCCAGCGGCCGCCCGCTGGTCGTGGCGGACACCAACGTTCTCATCAACCTCTGCGCGAGATCGAAGCTCGGCTCGGCCCGGGACGCCTACTCACTACGCCCGGTGCGCTCCTGGCCTGTATCCGCCGTGGCGCACTCACAGTCGAGGAGGCGGACGCCATCAAGGCCTTCCTCGAGCGCCATCGTTTCCGGATGCGGTTCGCCAGCTTCGCTGATCTGTTTCCCTGAGCGGGGACGATAGCAAAGTAGCTATCAGCAAGCACCTCGCTCTGGCTCCTGCCTGCGGCATCTCCCGCGGCTATGACCGCAAGGATTCCTGCGCGGCCCTCGTCCCAGCACCATCGACTCTGGAAGCTGGGGTGCCTGCCGTGGTGCGAAAGTTGTACCGGCGATACAGGCCACAGCCGCCTTGAATCCGGCGGCCATCGTAGCCCGCCTATGACGCTTCACGTCCGCAGGAGGAGAGCACCATGACGCAGGACGAGATCAACCGGGCCGAGTGGGAGAATCCGCAGAACTGGAGCGACTCCATCATCGGCCTCTACTTCAGCAAGCGCGACAGCCGCGTCTGGGTGCCGAAGCGCGGGATCGGGCTGGGGTGGACACTGAACCTCGCGCACCGGCAGGGCGCCTGGCTGCTGCTGGGGCTGATGCTCCTGCCGCCGCTGTTGAGGGGCCTCTTCCGTCGCGGCGAGAACGAGGACGCATGACCGATCGTGCCGGACGCATTCCGGTCGGGGCGGGCAGGGAGCGACAGTCAGGGATCTACATCCGCGGCCTGGCCGGCAAGCGGCC
>JACDHR010000277.1 GCA_013820915.1 Gemmatimonadota bacterium | reverse complement strand
CCCGATTCCACCGCTGGAATCGGGCGCTCGCTGCATTCTCCGTCCCGCGCCTTGCATCAGGCTACCGTCGCTCGCCATTCTCCCAGCATGGCACTACTCCATCCATTCCCCGATACGATCGCCGCCCTCTCCACCCCTGCGGGTCGCGGCGCGGTCGCGGTGCTACGCGTTTCGGGTCCGGGCGCGCTCGCCGTGCTGGGCAGGATCACCCGCAGCAAGGAGGCGGCCGCGCGGCAGCCCCGTACACAGCGGCTCGTCGCGTTTCGGCACCCGGAAACCGGAGAGCTGCTGGACCGTGGCCTGGTCACCTTCTTCCCGGCGCCCGGCAGCTACACGGGCGAGGACACGGTGGAGATCTCCACTCACGGCGGCCTGCTCACCCCGCAGCTCGTGCTGGATGCGCTGTTGGCCGCCGGTGCGCGAGCGGCGGAGCCCGGCGAGTTCACCCGCCGCGCCTACCTGAACGGCAAGCTCGACCTGCTGCAGGCCGAGGCCGTCGCCGACCTGATCGACGGCCGCTCGCGCGCGCTGCACCGGGCCGCGGTTCACCAGATGGAGCGAGGGCTCTCGCGTCGTATCGAGGCGCTGCGCGAGGCGATCATCGGCGTGGAGGCACTCCTGATCTACTCCATAGACTTTCCCGAGGAAGACGAGCCGCCCGTGCCGCCGGAGCGGATCCGCGCCGCTGCCGAGGCCGTGATCCGGCAGATGGATGCGCTGCTGGCTACCGCGCCGGAGGGCGAGATGCTCCGCGACGGCGCTCTCACGGTGCTGGCCGGCCGCCCGAACTCCGGCAAGTCGTCGCTGTTCAATGCCCTGCTCGGCGTGGAGCGCGCCATCGTGACCGAGATCCCCGGAACCACGCGCGATGCGCTCGAGGCTTCCGTTACCTTCGATGGCTACCCCTTCCGACTGGTAGATACCGCGGGACTGCGGGAAACGGAGGACCGCGTGGAGGGATTGGGAATCGAGGTCGCCCGCCGCTACCTGCACTCCGCGCAGATCGTGCTCTTCTGTGTGGAAGCGGGCCGGCCGATCGCAGCGGACGAGGAGGAGTTCCTGCGGAGTCTCGACGCGCAGCACACCCTGGTGGTGCGGACCAAGGCGGATCGGCTGGGAGAAGAGATCGTTACGGTGGGTGTGATGCCGCAGGCGGCGTATCCCGTGGTCCCGGTTTCCGCGGCCCACGGAACCGGACTGCCCGACCTGCGCCACCACCTGCTCCGCATCGCATTCGGCGGGATCGTCGGCACACTGGGAGAGACCCCCCTGGTCATGCGCGAGCGCCACGCTCGCGCCCTCCGTCACGCACGCGAGGAGGTCAGAGGCTTCCTCGACGCGCTCGCCCTCGCGATCCCGATGGAACTAGCGGCCACCCACCTCCGCGGCGCCGTGGTCGCGCTGGAGGATATTGTCGGAGCCGTGAGTACGGACGATCTGCTCGACCGGGTCTTCGGGCAGTTCTGTGTCGGAAAGTGAAGGGGCAAAGCAGGAGCGTCCCGGAGTGAACGCTCCGACGACTCCCTTCCCCGGCCCACCCGGCAGTTCCCGCGCAGATCGTGCGAACACCTCTTTACCGGCCATACCGGGTGCAGCAGCAGATCACATCAGGGCTCGAGCAGAAAAAAGCGCCGGAAACGCGGTTGTGAGCGGTCCAGCGCGTTCAGCGGCGTTCCGGTATACTGTAGAGCCTGTTCGTCGCTTAGGAGGGATCCTGAAGCGCCGGTTGTTTCGGTATTATTTCGGTGTTCAGGAAGAAACGATCTGAAACCCAGCCGTAGACGACGGCGTCGGTTCGATCTCCTGTACCGTGCGCACGTCCGCTCCGCGGGGACCGGAGCGAAGCAGGCGCTCCAGCTGCTGAAGTCCATCGGATTCTCCGCGCGCCTGAACCTCTACACTTCCGTCGTCGCGGTTGCGTACGGTCCCCTCCAGCTTCAGCCGGAGTGCGTGGGAGCGAGTCCACCAGCGGAACCCGACTCCCTGCACTCTGCCCTCGATCCGGAATGCCTTTTCGCTGTGTGCGTGGGGCATGCTGTACGCGTTGTGCATTGCGTGCGAACTCCGGGTTGTAACCCGCTCGCGCAGCTACCGATCGGGATTGTTCCCCGTGAGCGTCTGAACGAGATTGCCGAAACCGCCCTCATCATCCACCATGGACCGGAGCTCCTGCGTAAGAGCGGCAGTCACACCGCCGATCAGGGCGGCACGGATCTGCCCCATCGCCTTCCCGATTACTCCGCTACTGCTGCCACGGCTGCTACCGGAGAGCAGGAAGCCCACGCTGAACGCCACACCTGCCGCGGCGAGCGGATACCGGCGTGCCATGCTGATCAGGCCCGTCTGCTCCTCGATCCGGTCTTCGGCTTCACTGAGGGCGCTCTCCAGCCGGCGGCTAGCCTCCGAGGCGATGCCACTCGCTTTGTCCCGCGCATCGTCCGCCATATCGCTCACTTTTTCCCGCGCATCGTCCGCCATATCACTCACCTTGTCCCGCGCCTCACCCGCCATTTCGCGCGCCCGGTCGGCGGCGTGCTCCGCGGAGTTCTCGCCGCCCCTTCCGGTGGCGCCCATCCCGGCCGTATAGGATCCGCCCGGAGTGTTGATACGGGTTTCGACGCGCGCGGTACCCTCACGCGGGACGTGGTTCGGGTCACCGGCGACACCGCCCGGGGTGATGTCGCCGGTCGGATCGGTGGTGCTCATGTCAGCTCCCGTTTGGCGTCGCGGATCTCGTGCTGTACCCACTGTTTATCCTCCTTTAAGGATTCGATGCTATGTTCCGGCTTGAGTTCGCTCTTCCGGAGGTTGTTCAGATTGCTGTAAGCCAGCCCTCCGCCGATCAGCAGGTAGACGACCCCGACGATCAGTGCAGCCAGCCAGTAATTCGCCATCAGCGCGCCTAGAAGGAGCACGAGGAACGCGGTCAGCGTAAGGACACCCACTAAGGCGATCACCCCGCCTACGGCGATCATCGCGATGTCACGAGACACAGTACGGACCGTTTCGCGTATCTCCGACTTCGCGAGCGCGATCTCCTGCCGGATGAGCGTCGTGCTGTCTTCGGCGAGCTGCCTGAACAGATCGCCGAGCGAATGCTCCCTCACCGGCGGGGCTCCGGCCGGCGGTACCGCCTCCCCGGCCAGATCATCGCCTCGCCGGTCGATATGAATTTCGGCCATGAAAGTCTCCCGTTAGCGTATGATCTTCCCTAAAACCCACCCCGCCGCCACGCCGATCAGCAGAGTCTGGAGCGGTTGCTCACGAACCTGCCGCTGAAGACCCTGCCGGAGATCGGCGACATCGGTGTCCCGCAGGTAACTCGCCGCGCTCTCACCCGTATCGGCGACGTCGTGCACCCACCGCCCCGCCTTGGCGCGCACCCCACCGGCCGCTCCGGACATCTGCCGGTCCGCCGTCTCGTGCAGCTTGCGCGCCGCGCCCTCGAGGCGGTCCGCAGTCTGGTCGATCGCGCGGTTGGCCCGGGTCTCCGCCTGCTCACGAAACTCGTCGGCCTTGTCGCCGATCATCTGCTGGGTGTCATGCCGCATGGCGGTCGCGGTTTTCTTCACCTGCTCGTCGATCGTTTCGCCGAGACGGTCCGCGGTCTCCGAAATCGCCTCCTGCATCTTCTCCGCGACCACGGGAGCGGCCGCCGTCGCAACCTTGTCACGCGTTTCTTCCATCACCTGCCGCGTCTCCGTTTTCGAGTCCTCGCGGTTCATGGCGATCCCCTCCATCCGCTCGCCACCGAGCTTGCCCTGCTGAAGCTCCTGGTGGCTTGGTGGGCGTCCCTGCGTTCCACCCTGCCCCGCGCTTTCACGACCAAAGCTGGGCGTGTTCGCGGCGCCCGCGCTGGTGCGACCCGGCTCCCGCCTCGCGTCGCTCTCGTCTGGCCCACCTCCGCCCGGCTCTCTCTCGTCCATACTCCCTCCTTACACTCTTCGGTGATCTCACTAATGAGCAGTGGTAGGGTGCAATCCCTATGCCATCTCCCCTCCGGCAGAGTCTGGTTAAGTTCGCATATTCCAGCTATATGGCAGTGTGGAACGGAGCGGGCGCTCCAATCAAGGATGACAGCCTACTCGAGTCCACGCGTTTCGAGCCTTACGGAACGGCTGGAACCGCGGGTGTGTTCCACGTGGAACACGCCGCCCCGAAGAGTGTCATAGGCCATTGACGAGTTGCGACTGCGGCACGGCTTTCGCTTCCAACCGACCGGCACGGAGAGATGAACGAGCACCATGACGTCATTGTGATCGGCGGCGGGCACGCCGGCGTTGAAGCTGCCGCGGCCGCCGCCCGCGTCGGCGCGCGCACCCTGCTCGTCACCCCGAACCTGGAGGCCATCGGGCAGATGAGCTGTAACCCCGCGATCGGCGGGGTGGCCAAGGGAACGGTGGTTCGCGAGGTGGATGCGCTGGGCGGCGTGATGGGACGCGCGACGGACCGGTCGCGAATCCAGTTTCGTATGCTCAACCGCTCCAAGGGCCCCGCGGTGTGGGCGCCTCGCGCCCAGTGCGACCGCGGCCTCTATCCGCGTGCGGCCCGGGCGCTGCTGGAGACGCTCCCCCGGCTGGATCTCTTCCAAGACATGGTGGGCGCGCTGATCCTCGAGAGCGGCCGCGTGGCGGGTGTGCGTACGGAGAGCGGTTTAGAGCTTCGCGCCCGTGCCGTCGTGCTGACCGCGGGGACGTTCCTGCGCGGAAAGATCCACGTAGGCCGCGCCGCGGGACAGGGCGCCGGGCGCGCGGGCGACCCGCCCTCGATCCGCCTGGCGGAGCAGATGGAAGCGCTGGGGCTGGAGGTCGCACGCTTCAAGACCGGAACTCCACCGCGAATCGATGGCCGCTCGGTCGACTTCGATCGGCTTCAGGAGCAGCCGGGGGAGAACCCCGGCTACCGGTTCTCCGCTTGGGAGCGTGCGCCGCTTCTGCCCCAGCTCCCCTGCTGGATCGCGTGGACGGGGGAGCCGCTTGCCGATCTGGTTCGTGGCAGCCTGCAGGAGTCGGCTCTGTATGGGGGCGAGATCGCGGGCCGCGGCCCTCGCTACTGCCCGTCCATCGAAGACAAGATCGTCAAGTTCCCGGACGCCGTCCGCCACCAGATCTTTTTGGAGCCCGAAGGGCTGGAGACGCGCGAGATGTACGTCAACGGTCTCTCTACCTCCCTGCCCATCGATGTGCAGTTGGAGATGCTGCACTCGATTCCGGGGCTGGAGCGAGTTCGCATGACGAAGATGGGGTACGCGATCGAGTACGATTACTATCCACCCCACCAGCTGCGCCCCACGCTGGAGATGAAGGCGCTGGAGGGCTTGTTCCTCGCCGGCCAAATCAACGGAACGACGGGATACGAGGAGGCTGCCGGCCAGGGGCTGCTCGCCGGCGCGAACGCAGCGTCCGTCGCGCTGGATCGGGAGCCGATCGTACTTGGACGCGACGAAGCATTCATCGGGGTGCTAATAGACGATCTGGTGACGCGCGGGACCGACGAGCCGTACCGCCTCTTCACCTCCCGCGCGGAGTTCCGCCTGCTGTTGCGGCAGGATAACGTGCTGGCGCGGCTGGGCGCGATCGCGGAACGGCACGGTCTGCTCACGGACGAGCAGCGCCGTACGCTCGCGGAGCGCC
>JACDHR010000276.1 GCA_013820915.1 Gemmatimonadota bacterium | reverse complement strand
TTGTCGAATACCCGCTGCTGCGATTGCAGCTTCTCCCTGGAAAAGATCTGAGTGCTCAGCGTGAGGCGTGCGCTGCCATGGTAACGGTAATAGGCGGTGCCGCCCTCGGCCTGGACGAGCCGCATCCTGGACGCGAGCGCGCCCATCATGAGATCCCCGTCATCGTTCAGGCTCAGGGACTCGTCCCAGCCGGCAGAACGCTCGAAGTCATCTCGCCGCCAGAGTACGGCGCACGGGGGTATCCAGGATAGCTCCTCGATCCAGCCGCGCAGGTGGTCTGCGCCTGCAGCGGGCAGAGGCACCTCTGCGGGGCGTTGCACCCAGAGTGCGTCGACGCAGGCGAGCCGACGCCACTCGCAGAAGGCGATGGCGCCCGGCCGGTCGCGTACCGCAGCCACCAGCGCGGCAACCGCATCGGGGGCCAGCACATCGTCCGCATCGAGGAACATGACGAACGCCCCCGAGGACAGCGTAAAGCCGCGATTGCGTGCCGCGGAGGCGCCACCGTTCCGTGGCAGCCGCTCGGGTGTGATCCGGTCACCGAAGGAGCGGATCACCTCCCAACTCCTGTCAGTCGAGCCGTCGTCCACGACGATCACCTCCACGCGCGGGTAGGTCTGCCGCAAGGCAGACTCGATCGTCTCGGCCACGAAGGCTTCTGCGTTGTGGCAGGGCATAATGATCGAAACTAGATCAACCTGAGTATTCATCAATCACCAGCTAGTGTGCAGCCAGTACCGGCATTTCTGGTACGGCTTGCGGTCTCAGAACGGCGATCAACTCCTTGAGAACTGCTTCCCGCCCAAAGCGCTCGTGCGCGAAGCGGTGGGCGGCGAATCCGAGCGTGCGCCGCCGGCTCCGATCTGAGAGCAGCTCCGCGACAGTGCTGCCGAACGCCTTCATGTCATCCTCGAGCAGGAAGGCACTTCCTGCGCCCTCCTCGATTCCCGCCGCACCACACGATGTCGTCACCACTGCCTTGCCGTGGGCGAGTGCTTCGACGGTCTTGATCTTCAGCCCGGTTCCGAGCGTGACGGGATTGATCACCACCTGCGCCGTGCCATACACCTTGCCGAGGTCGCGTACCCGTCCCACGCGCTGCACTCCGGCGGCAGCGATCTCCACGCGCTCGGCGACGCCTCCGTAGATGCGAAGCTCCGCCCGAGGCCGCGAGCGCCGTACGCGCGGCCACGCCTGCTCGATGAAGCTGTGGATCCCAAGCAGGTTCCCCTGGATCGGGCTGCCCACGAAGGCGACGACCTCACCTGGTGTGTCCCTCGCAGGGTGGCGCGGAAGCTTCATCGTGTGCGGGACGCAGATCACCCTCTTCTCCGGGAGCATCTCGCCGAAGAGCCGTTGCTCGTGCTGCTGGATCGCCAGGATGACATCGGCTCGCGCGAGGAGGTCGATCTCCTCCTGGCGCGAGCACTCGACCCAGGCACCCTCCGGCTGCCCGGCGTACATTTCGCGCCGGAGGTGCATGATGTCGTGCGTATCCAGCAGCCGCAGTGTGCCGTCGTTCACCACGTCCAGGCAGGGAGCCATCCAGAGGTATTCCGCGATGACGGCAATCGGCTGGTGGCGTGCAACCGCCCGTTCAAGTGCGGCGGCGTACGGTATGTAGTCGGAAGTGGTCGGCGACCCGCTCGCGAAGCGTGCCCCGTCCACCGGGACGAAGTCGTCTGCGAAGAGCCAGGTCTGCAGCATGTACCGCGGTCCTGGCAGGCGCGGCAGAATTCGCCATGGGATGCGCGGCCCCACTAGCACGACCCGGATGCCGCGCGCCTGCAGCGCACGGACCAGTTCGATGATCCGCGCCTGGTGTCCCTCGCGGCAGGGGAAGAGGTAGCGATCCGTGACGATGATCACCGTCTCACGCGCCATGCCGCAGCTCCTCCTCCCACAGCCGCACGAAGACGCCGCGACGCAGCACCTCTGGGGTGGGCCGCCCGCCTGCGTCGCCGGTGAACTGCGCATACTCCGAGCGCGCGTGCAGCATCCAGCAGAGCACCCGCAGCGGGTGCAGCGCCTCCGTACCCACGCCGACCGCCTCCAGGTACCGGGCGAGGCAATCGCTCGCTACGGCGCCGGTGAAGGTCGCGGGGTCGAAGGTGCCCCGGTATGAGGCCCCATAGCTGCGCGAGGTGAATGCATCGTCCAGGAAGAAACCCGCGTAGGTGAGGAAGTAAACCAGGTCCAGCGCCGGCAGCCCCTCCAGCTCCGCGGATTCCCAGTCGAGCACCACCAGCTCCCCGTCGGGCGCGAGCAGCAGGTTCCAGGGTGCGAAGTCCCGCTGCTCGCAGACGAGGGGAAGCGGGCCGAGCGAATCGAGCACGCGTTCTGCCTCGCGAAGCAGGATCGAATCGATCACCGGGCCATAGGTGGCCGTGAACTCGGCGAGCACCGGCTCGACCAGGCGTGAGCGCCACGCACGCGGCGGCTGCACCCGCGCTGCTCCCGCGAGCCGGATCTGCCAATCGGTCGCTCGCCGTGCCAGCTCACGATAGGAGTCTTCGCGTAGCTTCCCCAGCAGCGGCTGTCCCATCAAGGCCGTCTCTGCCAGGCGGACCAGACCGCCGCGCTGCTCACACCAGAGGAGGCGGGGGATGTGCAGCCCGCGTGCACGATCGTCGAGCGCTGCCAGGACGCGCGCCTCGTTCGCCAGCCCCGTCGCGGCTTCCGGCGTGCGGGAGATCTTCACCGCGACCTGCGGCGCATCGGTGGAGCTGGCGCAGGCGAGCGCCACGACCTTGTTGATGCTGCGCTGCCCGCCGGTGAGCAGCAGCAGGCCAAGGTCCTCCGGGTGCTCCCCCAACCCCCACGCACTCCATTGGCTGCGGATCATGTCGAGCAGCCCCTCCGGCGCCGGATCATTGGTCGGCGCGTGCTGCGCGAGATCCACTGTGGGCTTGCGGGCGATCGCGCAGATTGGAAGTGCCACCCGCGCTCCGGGATGCGAAAGCCAGAGCGCCCGGCGCAGCGTGCGTCCGGCGCGGCGCAGCGCGCTGCGCGGAGAGGGGCCAGAATGAACGAAGTGGCGCACTGCAGCCGTCGAGTCGAGCGGCACCCATACGCGCGCCACCTTTCGCGCCGGATTCGGCCGGGGTCCGTAGCAGACGACATTCTCGAAGCCAGCCGCCTGCAGCCGCCGCCGGGTACCGGCGGGTCCCCGGCCTGGCAGCGTGTGCCACTCCGCATAGCAGGATCCCCCTGGCCGCAGTGCGGCCCACGCTTCGCGCAGCGTGGCAGAAGTCGGGTCCAGCACCACCGCCAGGTCACAATCGCCGGCGATGCCTGCCGTGACCGGGTCGAGCAGCTCGCCGGAGATCGCCTCCACCGCCTCGGCGAGGCCGCCGGACGCGAAGCAAACGCTGCGTTCCGGGTGCGGGTCCGGCAGCAGGAAGCGCCAGTCCACGCGCCGCAGCAGGCGGTTGCGCACCTCCTCGCGCTGCAGCTCAGCGGCCGGCATGCTGCCTCCCGGAGCTCGCGAGAACCTCCTCATAGATGCCCATGACGCGGCCGACCATCGCCTCGACCGAGAACTCACGGCGCACACGGCACCGACCGGCCTCTGCGAGCCGAGCTGCGAGGCTGCGCTCCTCCAGGAGGCGCCGGATGGCCCTGGCCAAGGCAGGCGGATCTCCAGGCTGCACCAGGACGCCGGTCTCGCCATCCTGAACTGCCTCGCGCGTGCCCGGCACGTCCGTGGCGACCACCGGCACCCCCGCGGCCATCGCTTCCAGCACCGACACCGGCAAGCCCTCGATGAGGGAGGGAAGCACGAAGAGATCGGCGCTCGCCAGGAGATCTGGAACGTCCGACCGTTCGCCGAGGAAGTCGACGCGATCAGCGATCCCGAGCGCGGTCGCTTCCCGCTCGAGCCGGGCTCGCTCGGCGCCCTCACCCGCGATCACGAACCGCACGCCGGGCACGAGCGCCGCCGCCTGCAGGAGCTGATCGAGTCCCTTCTGCCAGTCCAGCCGGGCGACGGTGAGCACGAGCGCACGCTCGCCGCTGCGCAGGAGGGCCGCCCGAGTCGCGGGGCTGCGCGTCCGCGCGAAGTCGTGCACCCGGATGCCGTTGGGAACCACGCTGAGCCTGCGCCGCGGTACCAGTGGGCGCATGGCGCGCTCCATCTCGCGCGAGACGGCGATGTAGCGATCCACGCCAGCCGCGACCGTGCGGTGCTTCAGCCTGGCACGCCGCGAGTGCAGCTCGGCGAAGAGCTGCTGCGTGGCGATCACCGCTGGCACCCGCGCCAGCTTCGCCGCGAGCAGGCCGCGTGTGCAGCGTAGCGGCCAGGCGAGGTGGGCGTGCAGCACGGCGGTACGCTCGGCGTGCAGCATGCGGGCGAGCTGTGCCAGCTCGAGCGCCTTTGCGAGTCCGCCCGTGCTGGGCACGACACGCGTCTCGACGTCCAGCCGCTGCGCCTCCTCCGCCAGCCGCACGGCACTCGGATTGGCGTAGTGCAGCAGCACCGGCCGCCAGCGCTGCCGATCCAGTCCCGCCAGGGTCGCTAGCAGCATCCGCTCGGCGCCGCCGAAGCCGACGGTGTCGGTGTAGTGCATGACAGTCGTTTGCACGTCAGGGCTCTCCGTTCCTCTTGCGGCTTAGATCTTTACGTGGATTCCGCGCCGGTGAAGCACTGCCATCACGAGTAGCCAGAACAGCAAGCACGCGGCAGCGTATGCGAGCGACGCGTTGAGCGGAGGCAGCCACGAAGCGAAGAAGACCTTGTAGATGGCGGTCTTAGCCGACATGGCTCCCGCAGCGCCGACCCGGATGCTGTGGAGCATCATATCCCCGAGACTGGCCAACACGTACACCAGAATCGCGTTGATGCCGAACAGCACGAAGGGGTACGTCCACCGGCGGTGGCCTCTGACGTCGATCAGCCAGTAGCACCCCGCCAGCAGAAGAAGCGCCATCCCGGTGGTGAAAACCGTATAGGAGCTGGTCCAGAGATTCTTGTTGATGGGGAACAGCTGATCCCACAGGAGCCCGAGTGCGATTCCCACGCACCCCCCGACGAGCATCACGAGCACCTTCCGCTCGCAGCTTGCGCGTGACCGGAGCCATTGGCCCGTAAGCACACCAAGCAGAACGGTCGCGGTCGCGGGAACCGTGCTCAACAACCCGAGCGAGTCCCATGTCCCCGGCCGTAGATGGCTGGTGCCGAACACCGCGCGGTCCACCCAGGCGCCCAGGTCCATCCCCGGCTCCCACACCCCCGCCCCGATCCCGGGAACCGGCACCAGCCGCATCACCGCCCAGTAGCCCAGCAGCAGCGCCGCCGCCAGCGTCGCCTGCGCGCGAAAGCGCAGCCAGAGCACCGCGGGTGTGGCAAGCAGGAACGCGAGCGCGATGCGTTGCAGCACCCCGGGGATACGCAGCGTCGAGAGGTCCAGCTTCCACCAGGGGAAGGCGTGCAGCATGAGCCCCAGCCCGAAGAGAATCACCGCCCGCTTCGCTGCCTTCACCAGGATGCGCTGCCGATCCATCCCCTTCTCGAGCTGCGTGCGGAAGGAGAAGATCATCGCCACACCGACGATGAAAAGAAAGAACGGGAAGATCAGATCGGTCGGCGTCCAGCCGTGCCACTCGGCGTGCTGCAGCGGCGGGTAAACGGCCGACCAGCT
>JACDHR010000275.1 GCA_013820915.1 Gemmatimonadota bacterium | reverse complement strand
CTACCCCTCTTCGCCCGCGCCGTCACCCTCCGAATGTGCGGCACCGAGCGGGGACACGCGGATCCGATCCGCGAGCGCCCGCGCGATCACGCGCGCCTCGCCGTTGATGCGAAGCGAGACGGGGCCGTTGAAGGGCGCGTGCTCCGTAACGACGACCTCGGCACCGGGGTAGAGCGACAGCGTCCCCAGGTAGCGGAGCTGCTCGGGCTCGCCGACCTGCACTTCCAGCACACGAGCACCGCTACCGGCCTCTATGTCCGAGAGTGCGGGATGCTCCTCACGGTCCACCTCTCCGCTCGCCGTAGGAATCGCGCTGCCGTGCGGGTCGCGCGCCGGCTCGCCGAGCAGCCGGGTCAACCGTTCGATCAGCTCGTCGCTCGCCGCGTGCTCCAGGCGCTCCGCCTCTTCATGTACCCGATCCCATTCATAGCCGAGGACCTCGGTGAGGAAGAGCTCGAGAACCCTGTGCCGCCGGATGATGCGGAGTGCGGCCAGCTCACCCGTGGCGGTGAGGCTGACGCCGTAGTACGGCTCATGGCGCAGCAGTCCCTGCTCCGCCAGGCGCTTCACCATCGCGGTGACTGCGGCGGCCGTAAGCTCCAGGCGCTCCGCGATGCGCGAGGTAGAGACCGGCGCCTCTACCTGCTGCAGCATCCAGATCGCCTTCAGGTAATCCTCTACGACAGGTGTGTACATGGGCGGACCCGGTGGCGGAAACTCCCGTCTGTGGAAAAGGTAACCTGGAATTTCGCGAGGGCAACGTCAAGGTGCACATGTCAGACATGCCGGCGAGGCGGGAGCCGGGCTACGGGTGAGGAACGCGTCCGCTCTGAACCCGGAGGCGCGCGAAGGGTACTCTGCCCGGGTGGTTCGCGGTATTTTTGACTCGGAATAAGACGGATGAATTCCCACTCGCTGCAGGTTCTCGAGTTTGCCGAGGCGTTGAGCCGCGTCGCGCGTTTTGCTTCCTCGCCTCTCGGCGCCGAAGCGGTGAGAGCGCTGCGGCCATCGGACGATCTCGGCTGGATCGAGCCGGAGCTGCGTCGCGTGGGTGAGATGGTCGCTCTTCATATACGCGACGGCGGATGGACGATTCCGTCGATTCCCGACCTCACCGAGTCGCTCGAGCGACTGCGCGTGGAGGGCTCGGTGTGGGACGCGTCCACACTGCGCGACGCCGGTGTGCTGCTTGCGTCCAGCCGCGCCGCGCGCGAGGCGATTCACCCGAAAGGCTCCGAGCTTCCGCTCCTCCTGCGGCTCGCCGAGCAGCTCGTGACGCTGCCGCGCATGGAGGCGGAGATCACCCGCGCGATAGACGAAGATGGCGCGGTTCGCGACGAGGCCTCGCCGGAGCTGTTCCGGCTGCGTCGACAGAGCAGGGCGATCCGCTCGCGAATCGTGGAACGGTTGGCAGCGTACGCATCGTCGCTGCCCGCCCACCTCCAGGTGTCCGATGCCTCGGTAAGCGTGCGCGACGGGCGCTACGTGATCCCGATCCGCCGAGAAGGCAGAGGCGAGGTCGGCGGGATCGTTCACGATGAATCCGGCACCGGCGCCACGCTCTTCGTGGAGCCGCCGATCGCGATCGAGATGATGAACCGGCTCCGCGAGCTCGAAGCCGCCGAATCGCGCGAGGTGCTCCGCATCCTGCGCGAGCTGACCAAAAGCCTGCGTCCGCATCGTGACGAGCTCAGCGCAGCGCTCGAGGCGCTGATCGCGCTGGACTCGCTCCTCGCGCGTGCCCGCTACGCGGTACGGATGGACGGCACCAGACCGACGCTGCTCCCGCCGGGCGCCGGCGAGTACGCCGTGGTGAACGGCCGGCACCCGATCCTCCTGGCGCGCTCCGAGCCCGTCGTTCCCTTCGAGTTGCGGATGGAGCCCGGTGAGCATACGCTGTTGATCTCCGGCCCGAACACCGGCGGGAAGACGGTGCTTCTGAAGGCGATCGGGCTGATCTCCCTCCTCGCGCAGAGCGGTGTCATTCCCCCGGTCGGTCCGGGCACGCGGCTGCCGATCTTCCGCGGCGTGTTCGCCGATATCGGCGACGAGCAGTCCATCGAGGCGTCGCTCTCGACCTTCTCGGCGCACCTCCGCAACCTGCGCGAAACGCTGGACGCGGCAGACGGCGAGTCGCTGGTGCTGATCGACGAGATCGGCAGCGGTACCGATCCCACCGAGGGCGGCGTACTCGCTTGGGTCACGCTCGGGGAACTGACGAACCGAGGCGCATTCACCGTCGCAACCACGCACCTCGGGCAGCTCAAGCTGCTCGCGGGCGAGAATCCGCGCGTGGTGAACGCCTCCCTGCAGTTCGACGCCGAACACCTGCGGCCTACCTATCGGCTGCTCAAGGGCGTACCGGGCCGGTCCTACGGACTGGCGATCGCACGGCGGCTGGGGCTGCCCTCCGCCCTAATCGACGCGGCGGAGCGTGCCCTGCCGGAGGGGGAGCGCGATGTGGCGAAGCTGCTGCTGGAGCTGGAAGCGAAGGAGCAGCGGTTCGCAAACGCCACTGCCGAGCTGGAGCAGCGGCTGTCGGAGACGCGGCGGCTGCAGGCGGATCTCGAGAAGCGAGAGCAGGGGCTGCGCGAAAAGGAAAAGGATGCCGAGCGGCGGGCACGGCAGCAGGCGCGCGATCTGCTGCTGCAGTCGCGGCAGGAGGTGGAGGAGGCCATCCTCCAGGTACGCGAGGCGGCCACCGCGACGGATCGCGCGCAGTTCGACACGGCGGCTCGCGACTCGAGGCGCCGTGTCGAGGAGGCGGCGCGCCGGCAGGAGGAGCGCACTCCGGAAACCCGGACCTCGGGGCGCACGGCCGCACCAGGCGGTGAGGCGCTGGAGGTCGGGCTCCGGGTTCGGATCCAGTCGCTCGAGCGGACGGGAGTGGTCGTTGAGTTGCGCGACGGGAAGGCGATGGTAGAGGCCGGTGGGCTGCGCCTTCTGCTTCCGCACGCCGATCTCGCGCCGCTACCTCCCGGAGACCAGCAGCCGCGGCGTGCCGTGCGCGCCGTGGCCGCGGGAAGCGGGTACATGGCGGCGGCCGAGGCGACCTCCGAGGTGGACCTGCGCGGCATGCGAGTGGACGAAATCGACATGCAGCTCAGCCGCGGCCTCGATTCCGCGATCATGGCGGGGCTGCCATCGTTCCGCATCATCCATGGCAAGGGGATGGGAGTTCTCCGGCAGCGCGTGCACGAGCTTCTGCAGCACGATGCGCGGGTACTGGTCTCCCGGCCCGGCGAGCGCTTCGAGGGCGGAACGGGCGTCACGGTGGTGGAATTCGCATAATCGGGTATGATATCCTATCCAGGCCTGCGTGGCAGCCTTCTCCCGAACCCGGCCTTCTCCCGCCGATCATGATCCCTGACGACCTGATCGAGCAGATCCGCCTGCAGGCCGACATCGTGGAGGTCGTTTCCGAGCATACGCGACTACGTCGCTCGGGCAAGACCTTCCGCGGCCCGTGTCCGCTGCACGGCGGCGAGGGTCCCAACTTCTCAGTCGACCCCTCGAAGGGGTTCTTCAAGTGCTTCGTCTGCGGGGAAGGGGGGACGGTCTACACCTTCCTGATGCGGCACCTGGGGATGTCATATCCCGATGCCGTGCGGCATGTGGCTGCGCGGGTGGGCGTGGAGATTCCGGACCCGCGCGAGGAGCGTCAGGCACCGGATCCGTACGCGCGTTTCTACGAGACGAACGCGTTCGCCGCGGAGTGGTACCGGGAGCGTCTCTGGAAGGGCGACGAGGGGCGGGTCGCGCGCGAGTACCTGGAGCGGCGCGGGATCGGGAAGGAGACGGCCGAGCGCTTCGGGTTGGGATGGGCGCCCGCGGCGTGGAACTCCTTCCGTGAGGCTGCGCGCGCCCACGGCATCGAGGATGAGATACTCCTGGAGCTCGGGCTCGCCAAGCAGCCCACCAAAGGCTCGCGCGACCCGTACGATTCCTTTCGAGGGCGGCTGATCTTCCCGATCGAGCTGCCCGGTGGGCGCGTGGTGGGTTTCGGCGGGCGGATCCTCGGGGATGCCGAACCGCATGTCCCCAAGTACCTGAACTCGCCGGAAACGCCCGTCTACCACAAAGGGGATGTGCTCTACGGGCTGGCCTGGAGCCGCGGACCGATCCGCAAGGCGGAAGCCGCGCTGATCGTGGAAGGGTACATGGACTTCGTCTCGCTCGCGGCGCACGGGGTGGAGCATGCCGTCGCGCCGCTGGGCACCGCTCTTTCCGCGAAGCAGGCCGAGCTCATTGCGCGCTACGCACGCCGCGTGATCCTCCTCTACGACAGCGACGCCGCGGGGCTGCGTGCCACCTTCCGCTCCGCGGACGAGCTGCTCCGTGCCGGGGTGGAGGTTCTGGTCGCCACGCTGCCGGAGGGCGAGGATCCGGATTCGCTCGTCCGCGCCCGTGGGGCGAAGGCGCTGCAGAAGTTCCTGGATGATGCGGTGGATGTGATGGAGCGCAAGATCGGGATCCTGGATCGGCGCGGGATCTTCGGGTCCATCTCCGGGGTCCGCCGCGCGATCGACGCGCTTCTGCCTACCGTGCGCGCGGCCGCCGACGAGGTCACCCGCGGCGTATACCTGACCCGGATCGCCGAGAAGACGGGGGTGCCGCGAGATACGCTGGAACGCGAAGCCGCGGCCAAAACCCGAGGCGAAGCGAACACTGCCGTGCACGAGCCGCGGCGTGGCAGTCGCGAGCCGCAGGCGCGAAAACGGGATACGCCGGTGGCGGCGGCCGCACGCGCGATGGGTCCGGAGCGCAGCCTGCTGCTCCTCCTGATGCGTGACGAGTCGTGGGTGGAGCGCGCGGTACGTGAGATTGGCCCGGACGATTTCCACGACCCTGTCTACCGCGCCGTGTTCGAGGGCCTGCTGCAGGCCGACGGCGGCCGGGATCCGGAGGGGCGGTGGCTGGAGGTCTTTCCGCCCGATGCGCTGCCGATGGTAGAGGAGCTGCGCGGCGACCCCGAGGCGCAGCACATGTCCGCGCCGGAGCAGTTCTTCGAGATGTCGATCCGTCGCATCCTCGCGCGTCCCTTCGAGGATCGGCTCCGCGAGCTCGACGGCGAACTCGACACCGCATCGCCCGAGCGCCAGGCGGTGCTGCTGCTGGAAAAAACGGAGATCTTGCGTACCATGCGCGAGCGCAAGCTGCTGCTGAAGCCGGGCACACTCCGGACGCCGGTGCTCCCATCCTGATTCGGGAGAGCCGCCCGCACCATCGCCGGCGGCGCCCATGAGCCTCGGCGCGTATGTCACGGTGGAACTGCTCGCCGCCGGCGCTGTGGTCGGACTGGACAACCTCGCCGCCGCACTCGCGCTCGGCTCGCTGGGACAGGCCGGCCGCGTGTGGCGGATCGCGCCGGTATTTGCGGTGTTCGGAGCGCTGTCGCCCCTCGTGGGTGCGCTGATAGGAGATGTGGCCGCGGGTCGGCTCGCCGGGTATGGCGATCTGCTGGGCATTATCATTCTCGCCGGGCTCGGCATATGGGTGCTGGTCGCATCCGTGCGCGGCAGCGCCGCACGAGAGAGAATGGCGCGGCGAACGACTTCCGGGTTGGGACTGCTCCTCCTCGCCGCCGGCCTCAGCGTCGACAACTTGGTGGTGGGCTTCGGCCTCGGCCTGCGGGGCGTTCCGCCGCTCCCGCT
>JACDHR010000274.1 GCA_013820915.1 Gemmatimonadota bacterium | reverse complement strand
GAGGAACTCCTGCCCTTCGAAGAACGACTGGACGCCGATCCGCTCGTCGGGTGCGTGGGCACGCACGTCGTCCACATCCAAAAAGATCCCGGATACGCCGTACATCGGGATCCCCGCGTGGCGGAAATGCCGGCTGTCCGTACCCCCGATGCCCATGACCGGCACGACCGGCACCCCTGGCCACAGCTCGGAGGTGATGCGCTCGACCTCACGCATCAGCTCCGGCCGTAGCGGCGACGGTGGGGCCGCCCTCAAATTACCCAGTGGACGAACTTCGATCCGGTCGTCGGCCAGTGCCGCGACGAGCGCCGTCCGCACCTCCGCGGGTGACTCCCCGGGGATGATCCGGCAGTTGACGACCGCCCGGGCGGTGGAAGGAATCGTGTTGTTGGCGTGGCCCGCGTCCAACCGGGTCGGCACGCAGGTCGTCCGCAGCAGACCATTGTAGTAGGGGAGGGCCGAGAGGCGGGATACCGCGCCGGGATCGGGAGGTGTTTTCAGCATCGCCTTCATATCCGCCGCGGCATCTCCGTTCTCGATCTCGGACATGCGCGCAAAGAACGCGCGAGTGATCTCCCCGATGTTGACCGGAAACCGGTATCGGGAGAGACGCCCGAGCCCCTCGGCCAGACGGTAGATCGCGCTGTCGGGACCGGGCACCGCGCTGTGCCCGCTCTGCCCGCGGGCCTCGATCAGGAAGTCCTGGTACACCTTCTCGCTGGCCTGCACCGTATTGAAGACGCGCACACCGCCTTTCATGCGCCCGATCCCGCCCTCGTTCAGCCCGTACTCTGCCTCTACGAGCGGGCGGTGCTCACGGAGCAGCCACTCCGCACCATTGTGGTCTCCGCCCTCCTCGTCGGCGGTAAGCGCCACGACGATGTCGCGGTCGGGCGAGAAGCCTTCCTGTCGGTAGCGAATCAGGTTCGCGATCCAGATCGCGGCCATCGCCTTGTCGTCCGTGGTGCCCCGTCCGTAGAAGTGGCCATCGCGCTCCACGAGCGTGAACGGATCGACCGACCACTCCTCCCGCTGCGCGTCCACCACGTCGAGATGCGCGAGCAGCAGAACAGGCGCGCGCGTTCCGGTGCCGCGGAGCCGGGCGACGAGATTGCCTTTGCGCGGCGCGGGGCCGAGCACCCGGAGATCATCCCGCGGAAAGCCCTCATCGCGCAGCCGCTCAACCATTGCCCGGCAGGCCTGCGTGGTGTCCCCCGTAGAGGTCGTGGTGTCGATCTCGATCAGCTCGCGGAAGATCTCGCGCGCGAGCTTCTGATGCCCGGTGCCGAAAGGCAGTGGCGCGGCGGGTAGATTGTTCATCCCGGTGCCGGAGTGGTGGAGTGAGGGTGAGCGCGCATGGGGCTCCGCCTTCGGTGGGAGGTCAGACGCTGGTGCGTGAAGAGCACGCAGAGAGTTATAGGGGCGGGCTCGGTGCAGAGAGAGTGCCGTCCGCTTCGCCGCCCCGGCCGCAACGCGAGGTTCAGAAGTTGCAACGGCAATGGTGACACCGCCTGGAGAGAAGGCAGGTACCGACGCAGGTCTCTTCCGACTTCAGCCGCCGGGCGAAGAGATTGCATCCGTACGGAAGAGGCTGCGGAACGTTGCCGCATGGCGGACGAGGATCTCCCCGCGTACTTTCCAAGGGTGCTCGAATCGTTACTTGTTTACCCCGGCTAACCCTGGCAGGGCCAGCGTATTGAGTGAGAACACATCCTCAAGGGTCGAAGAGATCGTCGGGGGCGTCGCGCAAGCTTTGAAGCACCTGAGACCGGCCGAAATCGTTGCGCATGTACCCACCGGGCCGCCAGGAATCCTGTTCGTGTTCCTCTTCGCGATCACGCACGCCGATCCCGGGGCCGTAGAAGATCTGGAAGACCGCATCGGCGAAGCTCTGTCGGATGCTGATACGCGTGTCAGCCTCTGGATCGCCTCCGAAGCCGAGTGGCGGCGTCTGCGCGAGCATCCCGCCCATACGGCGCGGCACGTGTACCTGCACGGAACCTCCTTCGGGCCGATGCAGTGGGACCGCCGCAGCGGGGCAGCTTGACCCGCGACCGGCACCGCGTCCGGGGTTGAGCTTCCGCTCCGGCATCGCGACTCGACATCTTCAACGAACCTGTTCATGAAACGCATCGTAGCACTCCACCTGCTGGTGCTTCTGTTCGTTACAGTGCCGCTCCACGCCCGGGACGCGCCGCCTGCCACCCCGGCTGCGCGGACCGACTCAGCGCTTACGGCTACCCTGCAGCGTCTGGTGCGGGGGTTCGGCGGCGACGTCGGCGTGTATGTGCGGCACCTTCCCACGGGCGCCAGCGCCGCGATCCACGCCGACGAGGTATTCCCCACGGCGAGCATGATCAAGGTGCCGTTGCTGCTCGCCCTGTACGATCAGGTGGAGCGCGGCAGGCTGGACCTCAAGGCCGAGCTTCCATACCCCGACACGCTGCGGTACCAGTACGAGGAGAGTACCGACGTCGTGCGGTACATGAACCCGGGCGACACACTTCCGCTCTCGGAGCTCGCGTTCCTGATGCTCTCCGTCAGTGACAACGTGGCCAGCCTCTGGATTCAGGCGCTCGTCGGCGGCGGCGCAGCCGTGAACGAGTGGCTGGGCGAGCACGGCTTCTCGCGAACGCGGGTCAACTCACGGACTCCGGGGCGCGAAGAGGCGCGTGCGCAGTATGGATGGGGCCAGACGACGCCACGCGAGATCGCGGAGGCTCTGGTGATGATACGGGAGGGGCGCGCCGTAAGCCCCCGAGCTTCCGAGAGCATGTACCGTATGCTGACGAACAGCTACTGGGCGAACGAGGCACTCTCGCAGCTCCCACCTGCTGTGCAGGCCGCATCGAAGCAGGGCTTTGTAGATCGCTCACGCTCTGAGGTGCTGCTGGTGAATGCACCGACGGGCGACTACGTGCTCGCCGTGATCACAAAGAATCAGGCGGATACCAGCTACACAACGGACAACGAGGGTTCCCGCCTGATCCGCGCCGTATCACGCGCGGTATACGAGCACTTCAACCCGGACGATCCGTGGCGGCCGCTTCGCTGATCCGTGCGCACCCCGGCTCATCGAGAACGGTAACGGCACCGGCACCGGAGGCTCCGCTCCTCTCCCGCCTTCAAGGCATCTGATCCCGCCGGATCGGTGCGCGGCATCGTCTGGCGCGAAGCTCGCATTGCGGTGGAGGCCTTCCGCCGCGAAGGTTCCTGTCCTATATTCGCTTCAACCGCTCGGTTCCCTTCGCAGCACGTTTCGCGTACCGTTCCTGCTCGGTTGCGAGATCCGCATGCGTATCATCTCACCCCAGGGCACGCAGTTTGCTGGTGTTACCGTGTAAGTTGCTGGTATCACGGCAGATGAACTGAACTCCCATGAAAACTACTTTGCTCCGCGTCTCCGGTTTGCTCCTGTTCTGGATTGCTCTTGCGTCGCCGCTTGCTGCGCAGGAGGCGCCTGCGCTGCGGCTGGACCTGAACATCCCGGCGCTCCGCCTGGTCGTTTACGAGGGCGACAAGGTCCTCCGCTCGTACGGCGTGGCGGTCGGGAAGGCCGGCCATGATACCCCGCTGGGCGATTACACGATCGATCATGCGGAGTGGAACCCGTGGTGGCGTCCGCCGCAGGGCCGCGAGTGGACACGCGGAAAGGAAAACACCCCTCCGGGGCTGAACAACCCAATGGGTCGCGTGAAGCTGTTCTTCGCGCCCCTGTACTTCATCCACGGCACGCCGGAGGCGCAGAGTATCGGCTCGCCTGCTTCGCACGGCTGCGTACGGATGCGCAACGCCGATGTCATCGAGTTGGCCCGGCTCGTCCATGAGCACGCGGCCTCCGGCGTTTCCGCGCGCGACATCGACCGGATCCTTGCACGGCCGACGAATACTCGCGCGGTGCATTTCCAGCGGCCGGTGGCAGTTGCGATCCATTACACCCCGGTTGTGATCGAGGAGGGCGTCCTCAAGATCTACCCGGACATCTACGGCTACAACGCGATCCACTCCGAGAGCGTCTACCAGGCGCTGATGGCCGCCGGCTACTCGCTCAACGGTGTGGACCGGAACGCGGTTCAGGAGGTGCTCGCGCGTGCATCGCGTAACAAGAAAGCCGCGTTTTCGGCACCCGTGGCGGAGATCTTCCCCACCGTGGCACTCGCTTCATCGGGTGCGGATCGGTAGCACGGGTCCGCGGGCGACGGGAGTATCACCACCGGGGGTGTGCGTTCGGCACACCCCCGGTGCCTTTTCCCGAAGGACAGGCGGCAGTTCACGGAACACAACTTGCCCTCTGCAGCGCTCGATACCGACTGCAGTCAACGCACAGCTCACGGCGATATGGCGGGGACGGGAAGGGGAGGGGCGGGGTTCGGCTTGCTCACCGCGCGCGAGGCGCGAGCCGCGCGAGATCTGATCTCACTAGTAAGAAAGCACGTTCCCGCAGAGCTCGAGTATGCGCTCCTCTTCGGCTCGAAGGCGCGAGGGTCTGCACGTCCGGACTCGGATATAGACGTCCTCCTCATCTTCCGCGAGCTGCCGGTCGACCGCGAGCCGCAGGCGAGCATCGCCGAAGACATCGCCCACGGCGTAGCCGAGTATTACGGAGTGCCGGTCGAGCCGTGGTCCGTCGCGCTGATCGACCTGCAGCGGGGAATGCGAACCCCCATGCTCGTCGATGCGCTCGCGGACGGGGTCCCGCTCTGGCCGCCTCATCGCTCCTCCCCCTGTCTCCCGTTCACCCCGCAGGACGCGCTCCGCTGTACGGGAGCACTGTTGGATCGCGTACGCGAAGGCAGCGAGGAAGTCGCCAGCCGGTGGGAGTGGGGCGATGCGGAAGGTGCCGTGCGGCGCGCGCGCGACGATCTGGTGCGCCTCTGCACCGGCGCGCTTCTTCTTCATGGCGAGACCCGTCCGCGCCGGAGGGATTCGATCCGCCGCTTCGTCCAGGAGTACGTGGTCACGGGCGCGTTCCCGATTCGCTACCTTCCGGTTTTCCGGTGGGCTGCGGAGTCGTACACGCCTGATGGAAAAGAGGGTGCTGCCCCGCTTTTGTCGCCTCCCGGAGGGCTCGCGCGAGTATCGGATGTCGTCTCCGTGCTCCGTGATCGGCTGGCCGATGCAAGGGATGATCTTTCGTTCCGCGCCGGCGAATCGGGAACTCCCGGTGCACCTGCGGGATAGAGGAAGGGGAGGCGGAAACATCCTGTGGCAAGGAATTTGAACAGGAGCTTCCAGATTCGAGCATTATTTTCGCCGGAGGTCCAACGTCCATGAAGCTGTTCCAAACGGAGACGCGCGAGCGGCGGACGCTGGTCGCCGTGTTCGCGATCACGTTCTCGATCGCCGTTCTCCTCACCGCGTTCTTCCAGACCCAGGTGGTGCAGGGCGAGCAGTACGCGCTGCGCTCGGAAGAGAACCGTCTGCGGCCGATCGTCATTCCGGCCCCGCGCGGGAATATAGTGGATCGCAACGGCGACATCGTTGCGACCAGCGTCACCGGCTACTCGGTAACGCTGCTGCCGAGCGCAGAGGAGATCGTCACTGCCACGCTGCGTGACCTGGCACCCTTCCTCGGGCTCTCGGAGCAGCGGATCCAGACCCTGCTCGATCAGCGCCGCCGCCGCCCGCACGATCTGGTAACCATCACGGAAGATG
>JACDHR010000273.1 GCA_013820915.1 Gemmatimonadota bacterium | reverse complement strand
CCACCAGGCGGCGCATGCGGGCAATCACCTCGTGGATCTCGGGGCGGTCGCCGGAATGGACGCGCAGCAGCACATCGAAGGGGTCGTCGCCCGGCCCGTGCTCGGGGTTCGGGGGGTTGTCGCGGAAGTGCTCGTCCTTGATCACGTTCTGCACGGCGTCCACGCGCAGGCCATCCACGCCACGATCCATCCAGAAGCGCATCACGTCCAGCATGGCGGCCTCCACCCGGGGATTGCGCCAGTTGAGGTCCGGCTGCTCACGCAGGAAGGTGTGGAGGTAGTACTGCCCCGTGGCCGCCTCCCGGGTCCACGCGCTCCCACCGAAGGCGCTGCGCCAGTTGTTCGGCGGCCCGCCACCGGGCGCGGCGTCGCGCCAGATGTACCAGTCGCGCTTCGGGTTCTCGCGCGAGGAACGCGACTCCACGAACCACGGGTGCCGGTCCGACGTGTGGTTCGGCACGTAGTCGAGGATCACGCGGAGACCGCGCTCGTGCGCGGCTTCCAGCAGACGGTCGAAGTCCGCGAGCGTGCCGAAGAGCGGGTGGACGGCCGTGTGATCGGTGACGTCGTAGCCGAAATCGGCCATCGGGGAGGGATAGAACGGCGAGATCCAGACGGCGTCCACGCCGAGCCAGCGGAAATGGTCCAGCCGGCTCAGGATCCCGGGCAGGTCGCCGACTCCGTCCCCATCGGTGTCCTGGAACGAGCGCGGGTAGACCTGGTAGATGATCCCGCGCTGCCACCAGTAGCCGTCACGCGTCGTGGTGGCGTCCGAGCTGAGCTTCATCGTGACATTCGGTCCGTGACCCCGCGTTGAAAGAGCAGTACGCCGGCTAGCGCTGCCGGAGTGCCGGCGGGACGTGCTCGCCGAAGCCACGGATGAAACTGCTCGTGCGATGCGTGATAGCCGATCACGTCCATTATCGCGTCGTCCCCTTCCCCGTAGGTGCCAGCACCTCGCCCGAGTAGTAGCGTGCGTCCGCGGAGGCGAAGAAGACATAGGAGGGGGCGATCTCCGCGGGCTGCGCGGGACGCCCCCAGTAGGTGTCCTCTCCGAACTCCTTAACGTGCTCCTGCGGAAATGTCGACGGGATCAGCGGCGTCCACACCGGGCCGGGCGCCACGCAGTTCACCCGGATCGCCCTGTCCTTCAGGCTCAGCGAGAGCGCCTTGGTGAAGGTGTGGATCGCACCCTTGGTGGCCGAGTAGTCCAGCAGCTTCGGGTTGCCCTCCAACGCGGTGACCGAGCCGGTGTTGAGGATCACCGAGCCCTCCTTCAGGTGCGGCAGCGCGGCCTGCACCATGTAGATGTAGCCGTAGATGTTGGTGCGGAACGTCCGGTCGATCTGCTCCACGGAGAGCTCCTCGATCGACTCGTACGACATCTGGTACGCGGCGTTGTTGACCAGGATGTCGAGGCCGCCGAGCTCGTCGACCGTTTTCCGGACGAACTCCTTGCAGGCGTCCGCTTCGCGCACATCGAACTGGTGGACCAGGCAGCGGCGGTCGGCCTTCTCGACCCAGCGGCGAGTCTCGTTCGCGTCCTCGTCCTCCATGTCCGCCAGGTAGCCGATGGCCACGTCCGCTCCCTCGCGCGCGAACGCGATCGCGACCGCGCGGCCGATGCCGCTGTCTCCGCCGGTGATCAGCGCCACGAGCCCCTCCAGCTTTCCGGAGCCACGGTAGCTCTCCTCGCCGTGGTCGGCCTCCGGCTTCATCTTCGCTTCGGTACCGGGGTACTCCTGTTCGGGCACATCGTCGGCGGGAGTCATTCCGCGTTCGGGATTCCGCTCTTCCGTAACGTCTCCTCAACGTGCGGGATGTCTCTAGGTCCGGCAGGGCAGTGCGCGCACCAAGTGGCTGTGGACTATGCACATCGTGTACCGGAGAGCAGGTGTACCGGAGAGCGGAACGGGGATGGCGCAGGTTGAGACGCTCAGGCGCGCGGCGTCCGCACCGCGCGGTACGGGAGGAGCCAGAGCGGTGCGGCCGCAGAGAAGAGCGGCAGCGTCCAGGCGGTGAAGAGGGGGATCATGAGGCAGAGGAGCCAGCCGAGGCAGACAAGCACATCACCGCGCTGCTGGCGACGAGCCTCGCGCTCCGCTTCCCGCCGCTCGGCGAGCGAGGTGAGATCCCCACGCCGGGCGCTCACCTCCGCCATTCCCGAGGCGGCTGTCAGCTCGGCGGACGAAAGACCGGCGCGCGCGAGCGAGCGCAGCAGCCGGTACGAGAGAGCGGCGGCCCCGCTCACCGCGAGCAGGGGAAGTATCACACCCACGGGCACCGCTCCTCCCGCGCTGTGCGAGTGGTTGACGGGAAAGCTGGAGCGGCCCCACCCCGGTGCACGGCAGCGCCTACGGCAGCGAGGCGGCCCCGACCTTCAGCAGTTCTTCCAGCTCCGCGGCCCGCGCCCCGGCGGTATGCGCAGCCAGCACCCGCTCGCGTGCCGCGGCGCCGATCGCACGGCGGTCGTCGGGATGCGTGCCGCGGAGGACCTCCACCACCTCGGCCGAATCCGCCGGGAGGAGAATCTCCCGGCCGGGCGTGAAGAATTCCTCGATGCCGGGCCAACGGTCCGAGATCATCGCGGCGCCGCATGCCGCTGCCTCGAACAACCGTACCGACGGCGACCATCCGGCCGCCACCATGTCGGCGCGCGTGGCGTTGAGCTGCCACCCTGCACTCGCGTAGAACGCCGGGTGCCGGGCGGGCGGAAGATGCGGAAGATGGCGGACGTTCTCCGGCCACTGGATCCCGGTGGGATACTGCGGCCCCGCAACCATAAAGCGCTGCTCCGGCAACCGCCGCGCCGGCTCTACCAGGAACCGCTCCAGCACCGGTTGCCGGTCCGGCGCGTAGGTGCCCATGTAGCCCAGATCCACCCTCAGCTCGGGATCGGCGGCCAGGGGCCGGTACGTATCCGTATCAACCGAGCAATAGAGCGGCCGTGCCTCGCGCGCACCCATCTCCTTCTCGAGCACCTCCTGGAGGAACGGCCCGCCGGTGAACGAGAGATAGCGGGCGAATAGCGGGACCTGGTCCTGGCGCAGGTACTCCGTACCGTCCGCGCGGAGCCGGGCGACGGTGACCGGGGTGTCGATGTCGTAGAAGAAGAGCGGATCGACCCCCGCCGCGGCGAGGTCGTCGATCACACGCTGCCCCTCGTGCACGTAGGAGCCGACCAGCGTAGCGTCCGCCTCGCGCGCCTCGGCGATCGCGCGGGGCGCCGTCGCGCACCATTCGCGATACAGCTCGAGGCGGCAGAACTCCGGGTGCGGAAGGTCGCGGTTCTCCCCGTTGTACCAGGGTGCGTCCCACTCGTAGAAAACGACCTCGTGGCCTCGTGCCGCGAAGGCGCGGAGGAGCGCGCGATAGGTGGTCGCGTGCCCGTTTCCCCAACTCGAAGAGATCGACAGGCCGACGACGACGAGCTTCATTCCAAACCTCCCGCCGTGGCCGGGGTCGGGCTCCGGAGGATCCGGTCCACGAGCACCGCACGCTGTTCGTAGGTGTGCGAGGCCAACGCGCGCCGATGCGCCGCCTCTCCGATCCGGCGTGCGGCCCGTGCGTCCGTTTCACGGACGAGGCGGACGACCGCCTCGGCGTCGGCCGCGAGCAGGATCTCCTCGCCCGGGGTGAAGAACTCCTCGATTCCGCGCCAGACGTCGGTGACCTGGCACGCCGCGGCACCCGCCGCTTCGAACATCCGCGTGGCCGGCGACCACCCGTTCTCAACCATCGACACGCGGTGAATGTTGAGCACCAGGCGCGCCGATGCGTTCACCTCGTTGTGACGTGCGGTGGGGACGTGGCCCAAGCGCGTCACGTTCTCGGGCATCGGCTTGTCTCCCCACCCCTCGCCGCCCAGTGCGAACCGCGCTTCGGGACAGAGGGCGGCGGCGCGGAGGAAGAACTCCTCGACCCGCGCCTCCCGATCCGGCAGCCGGTTCCCCATGAAGAGCAGATCCCACTCCGGCTCCGCATTGCGCTCCAGCGGCCGATGCTCCTCCGGGTCCAGCCCGTTGTAGACGGGGGTGCAGACGCGGGCACCCCGCCCCTCGTATGCCGTCACCACCGGTGGTCCGCCCCCGTAGGTGAAGATATGATCGTAGCGCGGGATGCACGTGTGGAACGGATCGGCCGGGTCTGCCGCGATGCGGGCCAGCGTAGCGGGCGCGTCCACGTCCCAGAACGAGGTCTGCACCTCCCCGCCGCTCCGCTCCGCGATCGCCATTTCGAGTTCGGCATCCCACACCCCGACGCCGCTGCACTTCACCACCCAGTCACTTTCGGCGAAGGCCGTCTCGATCAGCGCGTCGCGCTCCGCCTCGCTCCGGTACACCACCACACGGGCGTACTCCGGGTCCTCCGCCAGGTCGCGGTTCTGCTGCCGGCCGTACGCGTCCGGCTCGCAGAAGGTGATCCGATGCCCACGCCCCGCGAGTGCGCGTAGCAGCCCGCGATAATAGGTCGCCGCGCCATTCCAGTACGATGATACGAGCGAAGAGCCGAAGAAAGTCAGTCGCATGATAGAATGTCGATCGATGAATGGTCCTCTCGCCAGGACGCAGAGCACGCAACGATGCATTGCTCTTACTGTTCTTCGCGTTCGTGGCGTCTTTGTGAGATACCTAAACCCCGTAGATCCGGTCGAGGACCTCGGCCACCTTCACCAGCCGTTCGGCCTCCGGGTCGAAGCGCTCGCCGCGCGCCAGGCGCTCGGCCCACCGCGTCGCGGCACGGCCACCCCAGTCGTCCGGCGGCTCCGCGAGTGTCTCGCGGGCGGTGCCGTGGAAGCGCTCGGCGATGAAATCGTAGAACGAGCCGTTCACGTTCCTCAGAGCGGCGCCTCCGCCGGTTCCATAGAATGCGGCGCCAATCACGGCGTCACAGCCGGCGGACAGCTTCCAGGAGCACCCGAGCTGCACGGCCGCGCCGCTGCCGAGGTCGAGGCGCACCATCGCGTAGTCCTCGACCGCGCTCGGCTGCGGGCCAAGGGGGGTGCCGCCGGAGAAGAGACGGCTCGTCACCTCTTCTACCGCGGGGAAATCGAGCGTCCACAGCGCGAGATCGACCAGGTGCACGCCCAGGTCCATCACGCACCCGCCGCCGGAGAGCGCACGATCGTAGAACCATGGTTTATCAGGCCCGTACGCGTTATGGAATACGAGATCCACCGCGTAGATCCGGCCCAGCGCCCCGCTCTGTACCAGCTCCCGGATCCGCTGCATCCCTTCGGTGAAGCGGTACGAGAAATCCACTCCGAGGAGCCGGTCCGCACGCCGCGCGGCGTCCACCACCGCGCGCGCCTCCGCGCCCGTCCGGCCGAGAGGCTTCTGGCAGAACACCGCCACGCCCCGCTCCAGCGCGGCGATCGACTGCTCCGCGTGCAGCGCGCTCGGTGTGGCGATCACGATCCCGTCCGGCTGCAGCTCCAGCAGCTCATCCAGCGAGTTCACCGGCTCCGCATCGGGTGCCGCCGCGATGGCCTCCTCGCGCATCTGGGGCGACGCGTCGGCGACTGCCGCGATCTCCGCGACGCCACTCCTCGCGATCGCCTCCATCCTGTGCCTGCCGATCCAGCCGACGCCCAGGAAGCCGAGCCGTGGACGTGTAGTTTCGTACTCTCGTACGCCCGTACTCTCGTACTCATGT
>JACDHR010000272.1 GCA_013820915.1 Gemmatimonadota bacterium | reverse complement strand
AAAACATCATCCCGGCGATGCAGGAGGTGCGCGGCGTGGCGGACCGGCTGGAGAAGGTGCTGCCGGATGATGTCTGGCCGCTCCCCACCTATCGTGATATGCTGTTCGTGAAGTAAACGGCGCGAGCGGCACGCAAGCTCAACCCGGACGTTCCCGACCACCCGGGCGGTCGTGGGCGCCCCGATTTCTCATGAAGCCACCTATGACGACGTTTCAGCACCTTTTCGATGTAAACCAGTTCCCGCCGCTGGACGTGCCGAGTGACGCGGATCGAGAGCAGCTACTCCGCCTGCTGCGAGAGCACGATGTTCGTTTTCTGCGCCTGCAGTTCTGTGACCTGTTCGGCCGCATCAAGAAAATAGAGGTTCCCGCGAGCCAGTTCGCGAGAGCACTCGACGGCGGCATCACGTTCGACGGCTCGGCTATCGCCGGCTTCGTGCGGGTCGAAGAACCGGACCTGGTACTCAGGCCGGATTTCCCGACGCTCCGCATGCTCCCGTGGGGTGACGTCGGCTACCGCGTCGCGCGAGTGATCTGCGACATTCACCGTGCGAACGGGAGCCCGTTCGATGGCGATCCGCGTGGCGCGCTGCGCCGGGTTCTCCGGAGTCTCTCCGATCAGGGCTTCGAGCTACGCGTGGGGATGGAGGTGGAGTTCCTCCTGCTGCGCCAGATAACCGACGAGAGTCCGAGAGTGGTGCCTCACGACACGGGCGGCTACCTCGACTTCGCACCCGCGGATCAGGCGGAGATCGTGCGGCGCGATATCGTGAATGTACTCGAGCACATGAGCTTCGTGGTGGAAACAGCCCACCACGACCCGGCTCCCGGGCAGCACGAGATCGTCTTCCGGCACAGCGACCCGCTCGCGACGGCCGACAACGTCGCAACATTCAGGCTGGTCGTTCACACGGTCGCGGCACGGCACGGCCTCCGGGCTACCTTCATGCCCAAGCCGGTGACCGGAGAACACGGCTCGGGCATGCACACTCACCAGTCGCTCTTCCGGGGCGGGGAGAACGTGTTCCACGATCCGGAGGAGAAAGATGAGCTGTCGGAGCTGATGCGCTTCTATGCGGGCGGTCTGCTGAAGCATGCCCGCGGCTACTGCGCGGTCACGAACCCGCTCGTGAACTCCTACAAGCGGCTCGTGCGCGGATACGAGGCGCCGGTCAATGTCGCGTGGGCCATACAGAACCGCTCTCCGATGATTCGTGTGCTCGCCGGCGACGCGGAGAGCACCAGGCTGGAGCTGCGGATGCCCGACCCGGCGGCGAACCCCTATCTCGCGGTCGCGGTGCAGATCGCGGCGGGGCTCGACGGGATCGAAAATCAGCTCGTACCCGGTGAACTCACGAACAAGAACATCTGGGCGATGGGGCAACGGGAGCGGCAGCGGGTGGGGATCGGCGAACTTCCGCGCGATCTCGGGCAGGCGCTGGATGAGCTGGAGAAGGACCGCGTCGTGCGCTCGGCACTCGGCGAGCACATCTACGCACACTTCATGGAGGCCAAGCGAGCGGAGTGGGACGAGTTCCTCGCCGAGGTGCACGCCTGGGAGATCGAACGGTACCTCGGTCTATAGCCAGGCAGATCGGCCCAACCTTCCGCCTTGGATTTCCCCCCGGGAGCCGCTGGATACAAGATTTTTCGTGGAGGAGTTCATGGAGCGGGCGGGCGGAGAACGGCTATCTGGCATCGGGATGGATCGTGGCGCTGGACCGAAACACTGGCCGGGTCCTGTGGCGCTACTCCACGGGCACGGGGGAGCAGCGCCGCAACGTGGTGGCGGGCCCCACGGTGGAGGGGCGCTTACTGCTGGCCAGCGATCACTTCGGCAACGGGTTCTTCTCCGTGGACCGATTTACCGGACAGGAGGTCTGGCGGGTGGAGGGCCAGCCGGGCTTCTTTGGACCGGACGAGTCTCCAGTGGTGGTGGAAGGGATTGCCTACCTCGCCTCCAACGACCTACAGGTTTATGCTTTCGAGCCGCAGACCGGGCGCGTGCTGTGGAAGACGCGAACGGAGGCGAGCAACCGTGCGTTCGCGGTCTGCCGCAACCGCATCTTCACCAACGATCACTTTCTGGCGATGCTGGACCGGGCAAGTGGCAAAATCTTGGCGACAAAGTTCGACTCGTCCGCAGAGTTCCTCACCTCTGGCTTCGCGGTGCATGAGGACCGTGTGTTCGTGGTGGGCAACAAGGCGGCGTATGCCTTCCGCTGCGCGTAGCCTGATGGAGACGCGGTGGATACCGCCTGGAACCTCTTGACGTCCAACCCGTGGGAGCCGAGCGGGGCACGAGCGCCGCGAACGGGCCACGCAGCGGCTGCCCTGCACAACGGAGCAGGAGGAATGGTATCACTCCGCGCTCTCGAGCTGCTCGCTCACGATGCCGAGCAGGGAGTCGACGGTGTTCAGCGCCGGATCCTCCAGGACACGCTCCAGCAGAGTACGAAGAATCTTGCCGTAGCGCGGGCCCGGTCTCAGGCCCAGTTGGCGCAGCTCGGCACCTCCGATGGCGAGTTCACCGATCGTGAGAGGCGGATCCTCCGAGAGGACCTGCCTCACGCGACGGTATAATCCGACAGCGGACGCTTGAGCCGGGCTTGCTGGATCCGCATCGCGCACGCGGCATTTGGCGAAACGGAGACGGAAGAGGTCGTGCACGTACTCGCGGCCGATGATGCGCAGCCAGTGCCGAATCGCCGCACCGGACGCATCCGCGGGGGGAAACCCTTCGTGATGGGCGATCAGGTGCACGACACGATCGGTTTCCGCGTTGGAGAGCTTCAGCCGGCGGAGCACCTCACGCGCGATCGCCGCGCCGGCGCCAGCAGCATCCGCCCCATCCGAGAGTCTGGAAGTGCCGGCCGTGGCATCCTCCCCTTCCGTGCTCGACGCTCTGCCCACCTCGTGGAGCAGGGCGGCGAGACGAAGCGGCACGCGGTGACGCGGTACGGCATCCGTTACCCGCAGCAGGTGATCCCACAGGTCGCCGCTGCCGTCGTCGTGCTCGGCCCCGACGCAGGCGTTCAGCTCGGGGTACAGCTCGCGGAGCGCGCCGGACGCGGCGTACAGACGAAGCGCCTCGGACGGACGGGGCAGCTCGCCGAGCACCTTGAGCAGCTCCTCGCGCACCCGCTCGGCGGAGAGCTCCCGCAGGCCAGGTGCTATGTCTACTGCCGCGCTCCAGGTGGCGGAGTCGATCCGCAGCTGAAAGCGGCCGGCGAAGCGCAGGGCCCGCAGAACCCGCAGCCTGTCTTCGTGAAATCGCCGCGCCGGCTCTCCCACCGTGCGAAGCACGCCCGCGGCGAGGTCGCTCCGTCCGCCGTGCGGATCCCGGATCTCGTGGGTCAGCGGGTGCCAGGCAACCGCGTTGATCGTGAAATCGCGCCGCTCGAGGTCCTCCTCCAGCGTGTCGGAGAAGGCGACCACGGCACGGCGGCCGAACGTCTGGACATCGCGGCGGAAGGTGGTCACCTCATAGAGCCGCCGGTCCCGCCCGAGCACGCCGACGGTGCCGTGATCGATCCCCACCGGCACCGTCCGCCGGAAGAGGCGCTGCACGTCCGTCGGACGGGCGGCGGTGGTGAGATCCCAGTCGCCCGGCGCACGGCCCGCCAGGGCGTCCCGCACCGCACCGCCCACTGCCCAGGTCGCGAAACCCGCCTCCTCAAGCGTGTGGACGATGCGGCGAACCTCGCCGGGCGGCGAGAGGTCCGGCCGCTCCATCGAGGCCCTGCCGCGCCGCTCATCCGACGAGCTTCCTTCGCGTACCCCGGTCACCCCGGACGCGCGGATGGGGGAAGCTCCCGCTTGTGCTGACTGGATATTTCGCGCTGCCGGATCAACCGGTCCGCGTCATCGTTGCCGCTGCTCCCCGTCGTCAGGTACCGGTCGATTTCGTCGTAGGTGAGCCCAAGCTCTTCCTCATCCGTCTGCCCCTCCCACAGCCCGGCCGAGGGGGGCCGGTCGATGACGCGAGCCGGCACGCCGAGCTCGCGCGCTACGGCGCGCACTTCGGCTTTGGTCAGATCGGCGAGCGGGAGAAGGTCCACACCGGAGTCTCCGTACTTCGTGAAATACCCCACCGTGAGCTCTGCCCGGTTCCCCGTGCCAACCACCAGATAGTTCAGCAGATTCGCGTAGTAGTACAGCGTCAGCATCCGCAGCCGCGGCTTCAGGTTCGCCGAGCACAGGACGCCGGCAGTGGGGAGGACCCCGTCCGCGGGGAGGACCCCGTCCGCGGGGAGGCCCCCGTCCGCGGGGCTGACCACGCGTAGCCCGGCACCAGCCGACTCCTGCTGCAGGGCGCTCTGCAGCGACTCGAACGCGGGGAGCAGATCGGGCTGGATCGCACGCACGCCGAACTCATCCGCGACCCGGTGGCCGAGATCCTCGTCCTCGGGCACATTGCCGATCGGCATCACGACACCGAGGCAACGGTCCGCACCCAAGGCTCGGGCCGCGATACCGCACACGACCGCGGAATCGATCCCTCCGGACAACCCGAAGATCACGCCCTGCGCACCCGCTTCACCTACCCGCTGTCGCAGCCAGCCGGTGAGAAACTCGATCAGCTCACGGGGGTCGCGGAACTTTTGCGCCATGAAATCGCTCCAGAGTTGAAGAAACGGAGACGTGCCAACGGCGCGTCATCCCGGGGTCTCATGGTCGAGACATTGGCGATGTCGCAGCCCATGGTTAGCTTTAGGGAACCTTTGACGCGACAGGAAATGGATATTCTACACTTTCTCAACCACTCCGCGGTGACGGAGCCGCTCCGTGCCGACTTCCGCGACTTTCTCCGCACCGGCCGTCCGACGCCTCTCATCGCCTTCGACATCCGTTATCCCACGGTGAAGGTAGAGCGGACGCTCACGAAGATCCTGGAGTCGTTCCCTACCCTGCCGATCGAGAGAATCGAAATCGCCGGCACCTCGGGTTGCGAATTCTTCCGCGGAACCGCCCTCGTCGAGACGGGCGCCGGCACACAGCGTGTTCAGTTCGAGTGGAACTGCCGGTGGAAGGCGGAGCAGCTCGGCTGGAGCGACTACTTCGGCTTTCCGGACCAGGCGCGCGCCGCGCGCGAGCACGGCTACGACTGCTTCGTTAGATGGGAGGAAGAGGCGCTGGGCGCCTCGACCGCCGCGTAAGCAACGGCAGGGAGCGTTCCCCAACAGCTCGCTGATGCCCCGATAGTCAGCGATCGTAGCGGCCCCACTCGATCGTACGCCGCACGGCTTCGACGTCGTCGCCGTAGACGCCCAAGCTCAGCATCAGCTCGATCCTGGCCTGCTGGCCGGTGAGGTGATCGGCAAAGATTACACCCATCTCCCGCAGCTCGTGCCCCCCGCCCGCATACGCGTACGTGTCCAGCACCCGGCCGCGCAGGGATCTTGAAGTCACGACGACGGGACGGCCGGCATCGATCCAGCGGCGCACGCCCGGAACGACCGGCGGCGGAACGTTGCCGCGGCCGAGAGCCTCCAGCACCACTCCGCGAGCCCCGCTCTCGAGGCTCGCCTCGACCAGCCGCGCGTCCGCGCCGGCTACGATCTTGATGAGGTCTACCGGCTGCACGGGCGCGGGAGGGCAGAGGACCGGCTTGCGGCGCGATTCGCGGTAGAACAGCACGTGCCCCTTGTCTACGATGCCCAGGGGACCCCAGT
>JACDHR010000271.1 GCA_013820915.1 Gemmatimonadota bacterium | reverse complement strand
CTCCGCCGCCCTGCTCGGAGTGTACCGCCCCGCCGGCCCCGTCTTCGTCGCGGGAGAGGGCTCTCACCTCATCGCCGAAGATGGCCGCCGCTACCTGGATTTCACCAGCGGCATCGCCGTCAATTCGCTGGGCTATGGCGACTCTACGGTTGCCGACGCGATCCGCGACGCGCTGGAGAGCGGGCTGATCCACACCTCCAACCTCTTCCGCACGCGCCCCGCCGCGGAGCTGGCGGCGTGGCTGGTGGATCACTCCTTCGCCGATCGCGTCTTCTTCTGCAACTCGGGCGCGGAGGCCAACGAGGGCGCGATCAAGTTCTCGCGCCGCTGGGCGCGGGAGAACGGCGGGGAAGGGAAGCGGGAGATCGTCGCGTTCCGCCACGGCTTTCACGGCCGCACCATGGGCGCCCTCTCCGCCACCGACCGGCCGGACTACCAGGATCCCTTTCGGCCGCTCCTCCCCGGCGTGCGCTTCTGCGAGGTCGGCGACGCCGCCGAGGCGGACCGGCTGATCCACCCGGACCGCACCGCTGCGGTGATCATCGAGCCGATCCAGGCGGAGGGCGGCGTCCTACCCGTAGACCCGCGCTTCCTGCGCGCCCTCCGCTACCTCTGCGATGAGGCGGGCGCGCTCCTGATCTTCGACGAGGTGCAGGTCGGGCTCGGCCGCACGGGCACGCTCTGGGCGCACGAGCAGCTGGAGGTAACCCCGGACCTGCTCACGCTCGCCAAGCCGCTCGCCGGCGGCCTCCCCATGGGTGCCGTGCTGCTCACGGAACGGGTTGCCGGGGCGATCCGTCCGGGGGACCACGCCACCACCTTCGGGGGCGGACCGCTCGTCGCGAGCGCCGCGCTGGCCGTCTGCCAGCGGATCGGGGATCCCGCCTTCCTTGCCGAGGTGCGCCGGAAGGGGGAGTGGCTCGCCCGCAGGCTCGGCACGCTTCCGCTCGCGCACGAGTGCGTGACGGCGGTGCGCGGCGCGGGGATGATCCAGGGGGTAGAGCTCGCCGGGGAGGCCGCCGCGGAGGTCATCTCGCGGGCACGGGACGCGGGGCTGCTCCTCTGCTCCGCGGGGCCGCGCGTGGTGCGGCTGGTCCCGCCGCTGACGGTCTCCGAAGAGGAGCTGGAGCAGGGCGTGTCCCTGCTCGAGGAGGCACTCCCGTGCTGATCCAACTCGGCTACCGGGAAGAGGCCGGAGGGCAGAGAACAGAGCGCGGATCTTCGCGCCTCCCGGACCGCGGCTCCCATTCAGGCGTCGTAGCGCCGGCGCTCGATATCCGCCCGGCCCGTATCGCGGACATCCGCCGGGTCGAGCCGCTGATCAACGACTTCGCGCGACAGAACCTGATGCTCCCCAAGAGCGCGGATCAGCTCTGCCGCCACTTTCGCGAGTTCGTGGTCGCAACCGACGCAGCGGGCCGCGTGCTGGGGTGCGGCGCGCTGCGGGTCTACTCCGAGTCGCTCGCGGAGATCGCCTCGCTCGCCGTGCACCCGGCCGCGCACGGCTCGGGGATCGGCCGCCGCTTGGTTGAGCGGCTGCTGGAAGAGGCTCGCGGGCTGGAACTCAGCACCGTCTTCGCGCTCACGCTGAAGGACGGGTTCTTCCACAAACTCGGCTTCCGTACCGTGCCCAAGGAGATGTTTCCGCTTAAGGTGTGGGCGGACTGCAGGAACTGCCCCAAGCTCCACGCCTGCGACGAGATCGCGGTGGCGGTGGGAGTGTGAAGTGCGGTTGGAAATGCGGTTATCAGTTATCAGGTATCAGTTATCGGGTGACAGCAACAACCGCCCAATTGCCAACGGGCTGATAACCGATAACCGATAACCAATCACCTTTTTCCATGAGGCCTAGTCCGATGTCATCAAACAACACCGTCGCCCTCGCCTACTCGGGCGGGCTGGACACCTCGATCATCGTCCCTTGGCTACGGGATCGCTACGGGCTGGATGTGGTCTGCGTCGCGGCGGACGTGGGGCAGGGGGAGGAGCTGAACGGGCTCGTCCGGAAGGCGCTCGCCTCCGGAGCGGTGGCGTGTCACGTGGAGGACCTGCGCGAGGAGTTCCTGACCGGCTTCGTGTGGCCGACGCTGCGCGCGGGTGCCACCTACGGGCGGAAATACCTGCTCGGCACCTCGATGGCACGTCCCATTATCGCACGCCGGCAGGTGGAAGTCGCCCGCGAGGTCGGCGCTACCGCGCTCGCCCACGGCTGCACGGGGAAGGGGAATGACCAGGTGCGCTTCGAGCTCACCTACGCCGCGCTGGCGCCGGAGCTGCAGGTGATCGCTCCGTGGCGCGAGTGGGACATCCGCTCACGTGAGGACGCGCTCGACTACGCGGCCGCCCACTACGTACCCGTGACCGCGACGCGTGAAAAGATCTACTCCCGCGACCGCAACCTCTGGCACATCTCCCACGAGGGGGGTCCGCTGGAGGACCCGAACTGGGAACCAACGGAGGACCTGTTCCTGCTCACCCAATCCGCGGAGAACGCGCCGAACCGCGCCGAGCACGTCTCGATCGCCTTCGAGCAGGGTACGCCAGTCGCGGTGAATGGCGAGCCGATGGGCGCGGTCGCGCTATTGGAGACGCTGAACCAGATGGCCGGCCTCCATGGCGTGGGGCGGATCGACCTCGTGGAGGACCGCCTGGTGGGGATGAAGTCGCGCGGCATCTACGAGACGCCGGGCGGTACGCTTCTATACGCCGCTCACTCGGAGCTGGAGCAGCTCGTGCTCGACCGCCGCACCCTTGCCCTCAAGGACCTCGTCGCGCCACGCTACGCCGACCTCGTCTACGAGGGCCGCTGGTGGAGCACGGAGCGCGAAGCGATGGACGCGCTGGTGAACACCACGCAGCAGCGGGTGACGGGCGAGATCCGCTTCAAGCTCTACAAGGGGAGCTTCTCCGTGGCCGGGCGCCAGTCGCCGTTCTCGCTCTACGACGAGCGCTGGGTCACCTTCGGGGAGGACGACGTCTACAACCAGGCGGACGCCGCCGGCTTCATCCGCCTGTACGGTCTACCGACCCGCGTGGCCGCGCTCAAGGCACGCGAGGCGCCGACGCCGACCATGCGCTTCGCCGCAACCGGACAGGAGCCGGTGGACGTGGCCGCCGACTGACGCGATCACGATTTCAGGAGGGAGAACGGAAGATGACTTCGAAGACCGTAACGGGCGCCCCGGCGCGGCTGTGGGGCGGCCGCTTCGCCGCCGAGCCGGCGGCCGAGCTCGACCGGTTGAACCGTTCGCTGCCCGTGGATCGGCGCCTCTGGCGCGAGGACATCGCGGGCAGCCGGGCCTGGGCCGCCGCGCTAGGTCGCGCGGGCGTGATCGGCGCGAACGAGGCCGCCGCACTGGGCCAGGGGCTCACGCAGGTGGCGGCGCGCCTGGAGAGCTGGGGTGAGGCGGAGTGGGCCGGTGCGCCCGACGAGGACATCCACTCCCTCGTGGAGCGCCTGCTGCGCGAGGAGGCCGGCCCGGTGGCGGGAAAGCTGCATACCGGCCGCTCCCGCAACGACCAGGTCGCCACCGATACGCGGCTCTGGGCGATGGGTGCGGTCGCGCGGCTCGACGCCCTGCTGGGCGAGTTGCAGCGCGCGCTTCTCGAGCAGGCCGAGCGGCACCTGGACACCGTGATGCCCTCGTATACGCACCTGCAGCGCGCGCAGCCCGTCTCCGCCGCGCACTGGCTCCTCTCCCACGCCTGGCCGCTGGCGCGCGATCGTGACCGGCTTACCGATGCGTGCGACCGGCTTGCCACGCTCCCGCTCGGCTCCGGCGCGATCGCGGGGTGCCCCTTCCCGGTAGACCGCGTGCTGCTGCAGGAGACGCTCGGGTTCCGCTCCCTCTCCCCGAACAGCATCGACGCCGTAGCCGACCGGGACTGGGCCGCGGAGCTCCTCTTCGCCGCCGCTCTGATCGGGGTGCACCTCTCCCGCCTGGCCGAGGACCTGATCCTCTTCGCCTCCGCCGAGTTCCGCTTCGTGCGCCTCTCGGACCGCTTCTCCACCGGTTCGTCGCTGATGCCGCAGAAGCGCAACCCCGACGCCCTGGAGCTCGCGCGCGGCAAGGCGGGGCGGCTGATCGGCGAGCTGACCGGGTTTCTCGCGCTGCTCAAGGGTCTCCCCTCGGGCTACAACAAGGACCTGCAGGACGACAAGACGGCACTGTTCGGAGCATGGGATACGCTGGAAGCGCTGCTCCCCGCCGTCACGGGCACGCTGCGCACGCTGGAGATCGACCCCGCGCGCTGCGCCGCCGCCGTCGATGCCGGAATGCTCGCCACCGAGCTGGCCGACTTCCTGGTCCGGCGCGGAGTACCCTTCCGCGAGGCGCACGAGCAGGTCGGGCTTCTGGTCCGTGCCGCGGAGGACCGCGCCTGCGCGCTGGATGCACTGCCCGCGGAGGTATTCGAGCGCGTCTCGGAGCACTTCTCGGCGGTGGACCCCGCAGCGCTCTTCGATGCCCGCGCCGCGCTGGAGGCACGCGGGGGCGAGGGCGGGACGGGGGCGGTGCGGGAGCAGATCGAGAGGCTGCGGGGGCGGCTGTGACGTGTCTCTGGTTCAGATCGATTATGGTCACGGATCGACAAAACGAACCCGGCCCGGAGAGTTTCTCTCCGGGCCGGGTTCGACTACAACATCATGCTCGAATCAGGGACGGTAGCCAGGATTACCAATCCGCTCTGCACGGCTCGGCACGAAGCAAGTTGCATCCCCATAATTGCCCCAGGCCCAGGCGGCATCGTTGGGGTGTGGGCCCGTAGGGAACTCGTCAACGCCGTACTGGTCCATGTACCGACGCAGATCACCGAGGCGATGCCCATCCATGAAGAAGTCCCGCCGGCGCTGATCACGAAGTTCGGCCATCAGAACATCCCCGTTTGCCGAGGTGGGCTCCTGGTTGCCGACCGCGCGACCCCTCTCTGCCAAGTTCAAGTGAGACGGTTATCTTCCTAGTATTACTGACTCACGAGGGCGAGATTGGAGGGAAGGACGTTGATCGTGAACTCGAATGGAACGTCGGGCGGCCGAGGCGAACCGGACCCGATCCGGAGCTGGCCGAGCGGCCCTCACGGCGGCGCATCGAGCGAGCTGAGGCGGAGTTGGCCCGAGCACGCAAGGTGATCGAAGTGCAGGGAAACGTTTCCGCGCTTCTGGGCGAGTTGCTCGGGCCCGGGAGCGCCAAGCGGGACGAGAGCACCGAGAGATGATCCAGGCAGCCGTGGAAGAGCTCACGCCGCTGATCGGAACCCGTCCGGCCTGCCGCGTGCTGGGAGCGGCGCCAGCGACGATCTACCGCCGTCGGCGTCCCCCTGCTCCGCGTCCGGTGAGGGTGCGCACCCTCACCGGATCGCACGCTCACGACCGGAGAGCGCGAGGTGGTGCTGGAGGAGCTCCACTCCGAACGGTTCGTCGACGCTTCGCCGGCCCAGGTGTGGGCGACGCTGCTCGACGAGGGTCGCTACCTCTGCTCGGAGCGTACGAGGTACTGCCTGCTGGCCGAGCGGGGCGAGGTGCGTGAGCGGCGCGATCAGCTCACGCATCCGGCCTTCGTGCGGCCCGAGCTCCTCGCCGAGCGGCCCAACGAGCTCTGGAGCTGGGATATCAGCAAGCTCCTCGGTCCGCAGAAGTGGACCTACTTCTACCTGTACGTGATCCTCGACGTGTTCAGC
>JACDHR010000270.1:4024-5695 GCA_013820915.1 Gemmatimonadota bacterium | reverse complement strand
CTGCTGCGCGATGGGCTCTTCGCTCCGCCGACCGCCGGCGTCTGGCGGCTGCAGGTGCGCGCGGGCGAGGAGAGCCAGGAGGTTCGCGAGCTCGCGGTGATCACGCAGCTCCCCTTCGACATCAAGAACGGCTCGCATCTGAACGGCTACCACATCGGCCGCTATCCCTCGGAGGCCGGGGACGGCGATCACGGCGTGCCGATGGGATTCATCGAGGTGACGCCCGAGAACCAGGATCTGCACGTCTCCGAGCACTTCCAGCTGCGGCAGTTCATCACCAAGGATCAGCACAACGTCTGGCCGAAGTACGTCGCGCTGGATCTGCGTCTGATCGACAAGCTCGAGCTGGTGCTGCAGGAGCTGCGGTCGATGGGAGTGCGCGCCGAGCGGATGACGGTGATGAGCGGCTTCCGCACCCCGCAGTACAATGGTCCCGGGGGGAATGGCCGCGCCAAGCACTCGCGCCACACCTTCGGCGACGCCGCGGACGTGTGGGTGCAGAACGACGGCCACTGGTACATCTCCGACCTGAACGGCGACGGCCGCCGCGACACGGACGACGTGAAGCTCATGCTACGCGCCGTGGACCGTGTCGAGCAGCGCTATCCGGAGCTGATCGGCGGCGCCGGCCTCTACAACTCCCTGGGCGACCGCGGTCCCTTCATCCACATCGACGTGCGGGGACAGCGCACGCGCTGGTGAGCTGAGAGATCCTGCTCCCCCAGCCAGGCCCTCACCCCCCGGCCCCCTCTCCCAATTCTGGGAGAGGGGGAGCACTCCATTGACAGCCGGTAAGGGCGTAGACCGCTCGAGCTGATCCCCCATGCGACCACCCCGCTGGACCACCGTTCAGGAGTCGGAGTTTCCCTGGGAGCGGGAGGCGCTCGCATACCTGCGCGAGAAGCTGCCGGATGCGGAGCCGCTGCGCGCCTGGTCCAACTTCGAGTTCATCGCCGAGGACGGGAGCATCAACGAGGTGGACCTGCTGGTCGTCTCGCTCTATCGCATCTACCTGGTCGAGATCAAGAGCGCGCCGGCCAGGGTGGAGGGGGACAGCGGGAGCTGGAGCTGGACGCAGGGCAGGGAGGTCCGCAAGACGGACAACCCGCTGCTGCTGGCGAACCGCAAGGCGAAGAAGCTGAAGGATCTGCTCAAGCGGCAGGCAGCGCTGCGCAAGGAGCGGGTGCCCTACGTGGAGGCGGTGGTCTTCCTCTCCCACATCAACGCCAGCTGCCAGCTCACGGGGGCCGCGCGCACGGGGGTCTTCCTCCGGAGGGAGACCGCCAGTGACGGCCACCCGGACATCCTCGCGCTGCTCTCGGGGCAGGTGGACCAGGCGGGCTCGCCGGGCGTGCCGGGGGAGCGGATCGATGCGCGGCTCTCGCGTGCCATCCAGCGCGCGCTCGAGCAGGCGGGGATCCGCCCCACCCACCGCTACCGGCAGGTGGGTGACTACCTGCTCGACGAGCTGCTCCTCGAGACGGATGCCTTTCAGGACTGGGCGGCCACCCACACCCGCTTCCGGAGCCACCGCCGCCGGGTCCGCATCTACCCGAACGCGCTGCAGTCCTCCGAGCTGAGCCGCGCCGAGCGCCGCCAGGCGGCGGAGCGCGAGTTTCGCCTGCTCGACGGGATCGAGCACCCCGGCATCCTGCGCGTGCACTCCTTCAC
>JACDHR010000270.1:0-4014 GCA_013820915.1 Gemmatimonadota bacterium | reverse complement strand
CTTCACCGAGCACGAGCGCGGGCCCGCCCTCATCTTCGATCACCCCGCCAGCGCCGAGCGGCTCGACTTCTTTCTCGAACGCCGCGGAGAGAGCCTCGACCTGGATCGGCGGCTCGCGCTGCTGCGACAGGTGGCGGAGACGCTGAAGTACGCGCACTCGCGGCGCCTCTTCCACCAGGCGCTCACCCCGCAGAGCATCCTGGTGACGGAGCCGGACGCGGCGGCGCCGGAGATGCCGGGGATCAGGATCTTCAACTGGCAGGCGGGCCGCCGCGAGGTGACCACCTCGACCGATACCCGCCTGACGGTCGAGGACATCGTCAGGGTCGGGCTCGCCGGGGAGAAACAGGGCGCCGTCTACCTGGCGCCTGAGCTGTTCTCCGTCGGCACGCTGGACGCGGCGAAACTCGATGTCTTCTCCCTGGGCACCATCGCCTACCACCTCCTCTCGGGGAGGCATCCCGCCGCCACGGTCGAGGAGCGCAACGAGAAGCTGACCCGCGGCGGGGGGCTGCGGCTCTCGGAGGTGCTCGACGGGGCGAACGAGAACCTCGAGGCGCTCATCCAGATGGCCACGGTGCCCGAGGTGGGCGACCGTCCCGAGGTGGCGGACTTCGTGAGCCTGCTCGATGAGGTGGTCGCCGAGCTGGCGGCGCCCGAGCCGGGCGCCTGGGTCCACCCCATCGATGCCGGCGCGGGGGACGAGCTGGAGGGGGGCTTCCGCGTGCACAAGCGGCTCGGCAAGGGCGGCACCGCGGTGGCGCTGCTCGCCGAGCGCGATGGGCGGGAGGGGGTGCTCAAGGTGGCCCTCGAGCCGCGCCTCAACGAGCGGCTGCGCCAGGAGGCCGAGGTGCTGCGCCGGGTGCGCCACCAGAACGTCGTCCAGCTCTTCGGCGAGGTCGAGCTGAGCGGGCACGCGGCGCTCTTCATGGCCACGGCGGGCACCGAGAACCGGGCGGGGACCTACACCCTCGCCCAGCGGCTCCGCGAGGAGGGGCGGCTCTCGCTCGACCTGCTGCAGCGCTTCGGCGACGAGCTGCTCAGCGCGCTGGACTGGCTCGAGCAGCACGGGATCTCGCACCGCGACATCAAGCCCGACAACATCGGCATCGGCCAGACGAAGCACCGCAAGCTGACGCTCCTGCTCTTCGACTTCTCGCTCTCCGGCACCCCGGCGGAGAACATCCGCGCCGGCACGCCGCCCTACCTCGATCCCTTCCTGGTGCACCGCAAGCCGCCGCGCTGGGACCTCTACGCCGAGCGCTTCGCGGCGGCGGTGACGCTCTACGAGATGGCGACCGGCACCCCGCCCACCTGGGGCGACGGCCGCTCGGACCCGGCGCTCCTCGACGCCGAGGCGACGCTCGAGGTCGAGAAGCTCGACGCGGCGGTGCGCGAAGCGCTCACCCGCTTCTTCCAGAAGGCGCTGGCCCGCGACTACCGCAGGCGCTTCGACAACGCGGAGGAGATGCGCCGCGCCTGGAGCCGGATCTTCGAGCAGATCGATCAGCCGACCACGCTGACGGATCCCGGCGAGGTGGACCTGGAGGCGGCGCTCGCCGCGGCCGGCGAGGAGACGCCGGTGGCCGCGCTGGGGCTGACGCCCCGGGTGCTGAACGCCCTCGAGCGCATGGGCGTGCACACCCTGCGCGAGCTGCGCGACCTGCCGCGCATCCGGCTCTACCGCAACAAGGGGATCGGCCAGAAGACGGTCCGGGAGATCCGCGAGCTGGCGGAGCGGGTGGCCGAGCACTTCGCCAGCCCGGGCGCGAAGCCCGCCCGCGCCCCGGATGCCGGGGTGGCGGAGGAGGACCCGCGGGTCGATCCCGGCCTGTGGAGCGTGGACCTGATCGTCCGGCGCCTCGTCCCCACGCCCGCAGTGCGGGACGACGCCGCGGTGCTGCGCGCGCTGCTCGGGCTCGAGGAGACCGGCCCGGAGGAGAGCGGCCCTGAGACGCAGTGGCCCGCGCAGCAGGAGGTCGCCGAGGCGGTGGGGATTCCGCGCGCCGGGGTGCTGGAGATCGTCGAGCGGGCGCGCGAGCGCTGGGAGCGCCAGCCCTGGATCACCGCGCTGCGCGCCGACCTGGCCCGGCTGCTCGAGAAGCACGGCGGCGTGATGACCCGCGCCGAGGTGGTCCAGGCGGTGCTCACCGCCCGCGGCTCGGCGGCGCCCGAGGCGGAGAGGGAGCGCCACGCCGCCGCCGCGGCCTACGCCGCCATCGAGACCGAATCCGCCCGCGAGGGGGCGCGCTACGTCCTGCATCGCGGCCGCGACCACCTCTTCCTCGTCGCCACCGCGAGCCTCGGCGAGCATTTCGCCGCGCCGCCCGGCGCGCGCGCCGCCTACGCCGAGTCCCTCGGCGCCAGGGCGAACGAGCTGGCGCAGGCGGATCCGCTGCTGACGCCGGAGCGGGCCGCCGAGGAGCTCGCCGCCCTGCCCGCGCCGGAGGGGGATCGGCCGCTTCCCCCCGAGCGCATCCTCCGCCTGGCGGTGAGCGCCTCGCGCGGCGCGGCCCTCTCGAGCCGCATGGAGATCTACCCGCGCGCGATGGCCGCCGCGCGCGCCCTCAAGCTCGGCGCCGGCTCGCTGCTCGGCCCCAGGGCGCTCACGCCGGAGCAGATCCAGCAGCGGATCGCCAGCCGCTACCCGGACGCCGAGCCGCTCCCTCCTCCCCCGCGTCTGGACGCGCTGCTCGAGGAGGCCGGCGTGCACCTCCGCTGGGATCCCGCCCGCGGCAGCTACACCGCACCGCAGCCGCGGCCGGGCTATCTCGACACCAGCACCACCAGCAGCCGCCAGACTACCGGCAGCCAGGGCGGCCAGCAGACCCCGGAAACCGAGGAAGCCTGGGCCGTCGAGCGCCGGCTCCTCGCCGCCGCCGCCGGGCGGCGCTTCCTGGCGCTGACCGTCGCGCCCCGCCACCTGCTGCGCGCCGAGGCGGAGATCCTCCGCCGCTTCCCCGTCGAGCGGGTGAACCTCGAGTCCCTCCTCCTGCGGGAGATGCGCAGCGTGGCGGAGGGGCTCGGCGCCCGCTGGGAGGTGGTGCTGCGCGCCGACGCCGCCGGGCGCGAGAGCCGCGACTGGCGCAACCTGCAGCGGGTGGTCGAGAAGGCGATCCCCGCCCTCGAGCGCGCCCTCCTCGCCCGCGAGACGCCCGCGCTCCTTCTCTATCCCGGCCTGCTGGCGCGCTACGGGCAGCTCGCCCTCTTCGAGACGCTGCGCCAGGCGTGCGAGCGGGGTACAGCGCCCGGCTACCTCCTCCTCATCCCCGCCGACGGCCTGAGCGCGATGCCGGTGATCGACCGCGTGCCGCTGCCGGTCGTGCATGCCTCCGAGTGGGCGCGCCTCCCGGAGGCGTGGGTGAACAACCGGCACCGGGCGGCATGATTTTGACGCGTGGGAGCGTTGGTTGCGTTGGCGGCTACGGTAGGCAGAGATTAATTTGGACGACCGAATGGACTCGTATCAACAACGCCATCGAGGTTGAATGGAATGGCCGGAGTGGTGGGAGTGGGAACTCGAACTGGCATCTCACCTCCTCAAGCGCATGGAGCAGCGCGACTTCACCGAGGTTGAGCTGAGGCAGATGCTGGAGGACGCCATCGGCTACCGTGAGGATGTGGTCGAAGATCGTTGGGTGATCGAGACACGACATCGGGGCAGGCGCTGGGAGGCTGTTGTGGAGCCGGATCCAGTGGAAGAGCTGCTCGTCGTCATTACTGCTTATCCCGTCGAGAATCCATGAAAGCGCGCTATCTCGAAGTAACGTTTCGGAAGGGCAAGATGCTGGCGGCCTACCTTTATCTGCCGCGAGCTTCTGAGGTAAAGAGCGTGCGCGCCGAAGTCGTCTCACCCGGCCTGCTCGTGGATTATGGGGCGGACGGCCAAGCGCTCGGGCTCGAGATCACGGCTCCAGGCAAGGTGACGCTCGAGGAGATCAATGCGGTGCTGGAGCGGCTTGGGCAGCCCGGGATCAGTGCCGACGAGCTTGCGCCCCTGGCCGCAGCCTGAGC
>JACDHR010000269.1 GCA_013820915.1 Gemmatimonadota bacterium | reverse complement strand
GCGTCCATCCGCGTCCAGTCGCTATCCTCGAAGGCAGCTCGCGCCGCCGCTACCGCGCGGTCGATGTCCTCCGCCGCGCCTTCCGCGATCTCGGCGAGCGGCTCCGCGGTCGCGGGGTTGATGCTGGTGAACGTCTTCCCTGAGCTGGCGTCCTGCCACTCTCCGCCGATGTATAGGCGGCCTCTGCCGCCCTCGATAAACTCTGTAGCCATCTACTCTCCAGGAAACAGAGGCAGGAGCGGTGCAGCGGGAGATCCCCGCTGCATCACAGCCCTGGCTCTCGATCAGTGTTCGCTCAGCGACCCGAGAAAGCTGCCTTGCGCTTCTCCACGTACGCGTTCAGTCCTTCCTTCGCATCGGTCGAGTTGAAGAGCTGTGCCTGCAGCTCACGCTCCAGCGCCAGCCCCTGCTCGATCGGAAGTTGACCGCCCGTCTGGCAGGCCCGCTTGATGTTGCCGACGGCGAGCGAAGCCTTAGCCGGGCGGGTGAACTGGCGTGCGTACTCCCGAACCTGGTTGAGGAAGTCGTCGCGGCTCTCCGCGTCCATGACGCGGTTGATGATGCCGAGACGCTCCGCCTCGTCGAAGTCGGTGTTCAGCCCCTCGGTCATGAACTGGATCGCGCGCGAATGCCCCACCAGGCGCGTGAGGCGCTGGGTACCGCCGGTGCCGGGGAGAACGCCGAGCGAGACTTCCGGAAGGCCGACCTTCCCGGCGCCTCGACGCCCAATTCGCAGGTCGGCTGCCATTGCGATCTCCAGTCCGCCACCGACGGTGTGCCCGTTGAGCGCGGCGATCACCAGCTTGGGGGTGTGCTCCAGCCGGGAGAGCGTCTCGTTGGCATGCAGGCAGAAGTAGTACTTCCAGGTGGGGTCCGCCTCAGCCAACATGTTGATGTTGGCACCGGCGCAGAAGAACTTCTCGCCCGCGCCCGTTATCATGATCACGTCGACATCCTCATCGAAGCGCGCCCGTAGGATCGCCTCGTCGAGCTGCCGCATCATCTCGTGCGTATAGGTGTTCGCCGGCGGATCATCGAGTGTAAGCGTGGCAATCCTGTCCTCGGTCGCATACTGGATCAGCGTCTTCTCTGCCATTCGTGCCCTCGTCGGTAAGATGAGATAAATGAAACGCCGCGCACTCAGTGCGGCGCTGTCGTACGCCAGATCGATGGGTGCTGCTCGCCCGGTGCGGCTTGACGCGCCGCGTCGGGCAACTGGCTCGCGCTCTGCAGGTACCCGCCCAGGAAGAGCCGGCTCATGTCCGCGGCAAGCCGCTCCACGGGTACGTCGCTCTCGGGACGGTACCAGTTGTAGATCCAGTTCATCATCCCGAACAACGAGAAGGTGGCGACCCGCAGATCCAGACCGCCGTCCGGCCGCAGCTCGCGTAGAATCCCCATCGCGATCTCGGAGAGGCGGCGCTTCTTCGCGTTCACCCGCCGCCGGAAGTCGCCGGTCAGCGACCCCGCCTCGTGAGAGAGCACCTTCATCTCCGCCATGTTGCCGATGAAGAAGCGCAAGTGGTTCTCGATCAGAAGGCGGATCTTCCGCACGGGATCGTCCACACCGAGCAGCATCTCCTCGGCCTCGTGGATGAGAGTGCCGAAAGCGTGGTCCTGGATCAGGAAGAGCAGTTCTTCCTTACTCTTGAAGTAGTAGTAGAGGCCCGATAAGCTGACATTCGTCGCGCGTGCGATGTCGCGGATGCTGGCCTGGTGGTACCCTTTGTCAGCGAAGATCGCCGCTGAGGTACGAAGAATGCTCTCCAGCTTCTCGTCATACGCGGTGCGCTCTGAGACCATAAACGGAGTCGGGTGCGTGAAAAATCAAACGAACGTCCGATACAACGTACGGGACCCACTGAAAGCGTGTCAAGCACGGCTGCCGCGCCGATCCACTGTAGCCGACGCGCTGCGCCTTGCGGTTGCCCGTCGTCACCGGGCGTACTAGCTTTCGGTAGAAACAAATGGTCCCCTTGCAGCGGAGCTGATTTGACTACTTGGCGCGACCTCACCGCGTGGTGCCGTGCTTCTCTGGCACTCGCCGTCCTCGCCCTCGCCGGCTGCGATAGCGGGCCGACCTCTCCCGGGGCGTATACGCATTACGCCGACGGCCAGATGTGGGCAGCCGTGAGTGTGCCTCAGGGAACCCCCAGCGTCAAGACCTGGCTTCCGTACCTGAATTCCCGCGATGCCCTCTCCAGCCCGGTACTGAACCAGGTGCGGCAGCTCCGATCTGACGCGGAGGACCTGCGCCGCAAGGGGGAGTTGGAACGCGCGGTCGCGGTGGAAGGTGAGGCGGCCGAGCTCGCGGCAGGCGCGCTGTCGCGCAACCCGCCGCCGCCCGTGTTGATATCCGCGCTCTCGGCGTTGGAGACTTGGAAGCAGCACGCGAGCACGATAGCGGACCGGGAGGCATTCTCGGGGCTGGACGAAAGCATGCGCATCGTTCAGGAAGCACGAGCCCGGGCCGTGCGGGCGCTGCAGGAGGGGGACACCACTGCGGCAGCCGTGCACCTCACGCGCGCGGCCTCCGCTGTCTTTCAGCAGTCCCCCGAGGTCATCGCCGCCCGCGCCCTGACGCGGGCCGAGCAGCGGATCGTCCGGGGCGGGGGCGGCGATCCGGATGCCGCGCGGGCAGTGCGCCTTCTCCGCCACGCGAGAGAAGCGCTTGCCGCGGGTGACGCACCGAAGGCGCTCCGGCGTGCTCTCTATGCGCTGCAAATAGCGGAGGCCCTCCCTGTAACTCCGCCCGCCGGTGAGAGGTAAGACCCCCGATCAGAAATCACTTTAGGCACCCCCTTCCGAGCTTGAAGTAATCCTCGGTCTCTGTTATCTTTTTCAGTTCGGGCCGGGCTGGCGGAACTGGTAGACGCACACGACTCAAAATCGTACGCCGCAAGGCATGGGGGTTCGAGTCCCCCGCCCGGTACTGCACTACGGATGATCGAGCCGCGACGGAAGCCTCCGTCGCGGCTCGTTCCATATCCGGGTATCCCCGGGAGGAGCAGGCCGCAGCGTGTCTGGGCGCAGCCGCGATCATCCGATTCCTTTCGTCTGGCCGGACGCCTCTGCCGAGGAGAGATCGTGAGCTGACGTTACACCCCCTTGCCTCGCGCGGAGCCACAGCTCTGTCTGCAAGGTGAAGAGCAGGTTCATCCCGAGGTTTCCACCGCCGTGCCGCAAAAAGTCTCGCCAACGCCGCCGGAGAACCTCGGCGCTCACGATTCCCAGCTCTGTGAGCGCGAGCGGCGCCTCGAAGATCGTCTCCAGAAAGGGCGCGTGCACTTTGCGGAGTGAGTGGTCGAGATACCGGCCGGTGGTTCCCGTCCGGGTAGAGCGGGGGGCCAGAACGTGATCCGGCAACAGGCCGTGCATGGATCGGCGCAGAAGACGTTTGGTCTCCCGGCCGGCGGAGCGCTCCGATACGGGGCGTGACACCGCGAACTCGATGATCCGCCGGTCGTAGAGCGGTGCGCGAAGCTCCACCCCCTCTTCCAGCGCGAAGCTGCAGACGCGGGCCGCGATCCGCGAGTAATAGGGATGGGTAAGATACCAGTTCGTCTCGTGGGCCGCGTGACCCCTGCCCGTCCGGGTCGGCGCGTGCAGCCGCTCCCGCTCGATGAGGTCATGCCTGCGAATGAAGTCCGGCGCGATCCACTCCGGGACCGGACGTTCAAGATAACCGCGTAGCGCACGCCCGCCGCGCACCCGCTTGACCATGTCGAGCAGCGGGCGGGGGATGACGGGTTGCACGGCCCAGCGGAAGAAGGGCCGGAATCCGCCGTTCAGTCCCTTCTGCCGCCATTCCCGCGAAAGGCTGACCCACCGTCCGTTCCGGAACAGATCTGCCAGGTAGACCAGCGAAACCTGAAAGAGTTGATCTCCGCCGAAGCCATCGAATGCGACATGCGCACCGACGGCTCGACTTCCCCCGGCGAGCGCGCGATTCCCGGTCTCAAACGGGTGGGCGAACGGCTCGTCGCGGAGGGCCGCCCGCTCTTCCGGCCGATCGAGAAGCGAGATGTTCCGGATGTCCAGCCAATGAACCGGCGCGCCCCAGTGGTCCGCCACCGCCGCGATCAACTCGTCCTCGCGGCCAGAGTCACCCGGAGGATAGCTGATCGAGACTGGGTGCAGGTGACCGGCGTCGTTTGCCTCCCGCAATGCTTTCTGGCCCGCGGCGAATACCGCCGTCGAATCCCAGCCCCCGCTCAGCCACACGCTGGTCGGGCCCTGTGGAGACAGACGTTCAGCGACGGAACGTGTCAGAAGCTCGCGCAGGTGCTCCGCCGCCTCGGCAAAGGGTGACCCGCCGGATTCGCGGACGGGCGGGGGAGACCAGTGCCGCGACACCCTTGTCCAGGTATGGTGGTGCTCCAGGCTCCAGCCGGCCGGCAGAACCCTGATATCGCGATGTGCCGTCTCGTGCGGCTCGGCAAAGAACCCAGCCGCGTCGGCCGCGACCGCCACCGGATTCAACTCGTCCGAGCAGCGCGGGTGCGCGAGCAGGGCGGAGGCAGTGGAAGCGACGAGAAGAGCGCCTCCGAAGTCTGCGTAGAAGAGCGGGCGTCTGCCCCCGAAATCCCGTGCGCAGAAAACCCGTCTCTCATGAGAGTCCCAGAGGATGAAGGCCCAGTCGCCCTCCAGCCGCTCCACGCATTGCGCACCCCACGCACGGTACGCGGCGAGGATCAGATGGCCCGGGGTGTCAGCGGATGCGCGGACACCTTCCCGCTTAAGCGCGCGGCGCAGGTCGTCGCGGTAATACAGCGAAGCGTCAACGGTAATGGCGAGCCCCGCTTCCGCAGTGACGAGCGCAGGCCCACTGAACCCGGCCTCCAGCTCCCACGCGTGGCGTGCAACGGCAAGGCAGGCCTCGCCGTTCTGCCACACATCGGTATGATCTCCACCTCGGCCCGACATGCGTCCGAGTATCCTCCGCACGGTGGCACGGCCGGGATCGCTTTCGGTTGCGGAGATCACACCGACGATTCCGCTCATTGTTGCGAGGGTTCGGGACACAGAAGCGTCAAGATTAAGTCGCCGCTTTCTGTCATTCGCAAGAGAAACGCCTGGAGGTGGGGGGGCGGGAGTGGAGTACGCAGAAGGCTTCCCCAGGAGGCCATCACCTCCGTGCGTACTCCACCGTCGATTTACGGATCTACACGGAACCTGCCGATCTCAGTAGCGGTCGTCGCACTGCTCGAAGCCGGCCGCGTCCGGGCTGGCGTCGCACCCGGGGATGCCGAACCCGCTGAAAAGGTCGCTTCCTGCGTCCAGACCCAGCAGGGTCAGCTCCCGAAAGGTGCCAAACCGCTCGAGGATGGGCTTTTCGTACATAATGCCTCCGATGTGGAGCGTGAGTCCGGGTGGTACACCCGGCACCAGTGTGGCCGACCGGCCATGCCAATGCAGGCCTCCGGCCATGAACGTCGGGATGAGAAAACCTCACCCGGCTACCTACCGCGGTCGGACCGGCACCCCGCAGCGAATCCGCCCCGCGATGCCGGCCTTCGATTACCTACGGTCCAGAGCGAACAATCCTCCAGATCGCGCCCGTATCCGGGATGTAGCGATACGGTGGTGCCGCATTCATGTCGATTTGCACGATGCCGTAATCCGAAATGTACATCGCGTTATCCGGGCCGAACTTCACATCGAAGGGACGCTCGAGACCCTGCCCACGCGCACCCTGTTCGGACGCAGGGCCCGGG
>JACDHR010000268.1 GCA_013820915.1 Gemmatimonadota bacterium | reverse complement strand
CGATACGAGAGTACGGGCACCCCTAAACATCCGTCGTACTTTCGTACTTTCGTACTTGTTATGATGTCTCCACGTCGCACCAGCGGACCATGCCGCGCAGGGGCGGGTGGCCGTCGTGATGCCAACTGGGGGGCGGCCATGCCATCTGGCCGAGCGGGGCGATGCGGCTGGCACCGAGTCGACCGAGCGCGCTGGCGAGCCAGAGCACCCGGGCCGATTCGGCAGCGACGCCGACGGTCTGTAGGAAGGAGCCGATGGAAGCAACCAGCGCCGGCACGCTCTCAAGCCGGGGCACGGGCTTCACCCGCACCACACGGTTCAGGCATGAAGCGCAGAAGGCGGGATCCGGATCGTAGATCACCGTCCACGCGGTGCCCTCCGCGGAGGTGTGCAGCTCCACACCGCGCCCGCCGATCTGCGCGAACTCGGCCTCACCGCGCAGCTGACGGATCGCGGTCGCCTCGCGTGGGCTGAGCGCTCCACGCGGCAGCGTGCACTCTGCGTCCGCCATCGCGGCGGCGAGCTGCAGCGCCCACTCTGCCGGGGCGGTGTCGCCGCCTTCCTCCACGTAGAACAGGTGGGGAGACACACACCCCTGCTGGTCGAAGGTCGCGACCTCCAGCGCCGCGCGCGCAGCCGCGGAAGCGGACTGCTCCGCGGAGAGCGCCTCGCGTCCGATGACGCCGAAGGAGAGCTTGTGTCCGTACCCGAGGAAGCGTGCCTTGGCGGGAGCACGCGTGCGGACGGCGGCGACGGTGTCGTTTTCCCCGTAGACGACGACCACCTCGGCGGGGGAGAGTGCCACCCGCTCCAGCGCCTCGTCGCCGCCGGGCCAGTAGGTGACGGCCACGCACGCGCCCAGCTCGGCGTCCACCTCGGCGAGGCCCTGCGCGAACAGCGCCGGGAGCAGCGGCTCGCCCGCTGCGGTCTTCCCCAGCGTCGCGGACTTCACCAGCAGCGAGCGGATGATGGAGGTGACGGCCACGCCGGGCACGTTCCCGCTGAAGATATGGGTGGCGAGGCGTGGGCCGAAGGCGCGCGTCTGCCCGCGGGCGGCGGGCCGCGGGCGGAAGGTGTCGAGCACGGTGGGATCCCCGAACTCTTCGCGGAGCAGCTCCCAGAGCCGGTCCACGCTCCAGTCGGCCGTCATGGTGTCCAGCACCTGCGTGATCATGGGGGCGGAATAGCCGGTCACGACCGGGAGTGCCGCCTCGGCCGTCTGGCGCAGCGGGTCCGCAGGATCGGCGAGACGAGCGGCGACCCGGCCGATCACCTCGACGATCTCGCGCACGGGCCGGCTGACCAGGTGCCGCTCCTGCGCCTCCAGCAGCGCCTCGGTCTGCGAGCGCAGGAGGGCCGGTGTGAGCTGCGGAATCCGCAGGTCCACCCTCGCCTTCCCCCGCCCATACGACCAGGTGGTCGTCGAAAGATGGGGAAGCGCGGGGAGGTGAAAGGACTGGATCACGGAAATCTAAAGGAAATCCCAGAACGAGCGCCGCGTCTCCACGATCAGCTCCCAGCGCCCGTCGCTGCCGATGCCGCGCAGCGCATCGACGCGGAGGATATCGAAGAAGAGCCCGACCCCCGCGCCCACACTCGCCCGAATCCCGTCGGTAGGCACCGCGCCCCAGAGGGGGAGTGCCCGCTCGGAGGCGGCGGAGCTCCCCGCCCACCCGGCCGCACCCAGAAGCCTCACCCGCGCCCACGGCGCTACGACGTCGGCCGAGAGAGTGGCCCCGCCGAGCGCGAACCGGTCTCCCCCGAACGCCCGGAACCCGTAGCCGGGCAGAGTGCCGCGGCCGCCGAGCAGGAACAGCTCCTGGCGGGGAAGGTCTCCCCGGGCGGCTCCCGCGGCGCCGTGCAGCTCGAGCCGCGCATCCCGCGGTGCCCAGCGGCGGCCCCAGCCCAGATCCGCGCGTGCCCGGACGAAGTCGCGGCTCGGCTCACCCGCGCCCGCGGCGGGCGCCGAATGTGGAGCGAGCGAGCCGACACCGCCCTCCACCGACGCCGTCCACCACCGCAGCGCCTCGGCGGGTGCGGAGCGCTGCGCCGTGAGAGCCATACGGCGCATGATACCTTCGTCGATCGGGCGGACCTGGCGCAGCGCGTCCGCGCCGAAGATCGAGAACTCCGTCTCGAGCGCGGCGGAAGCGTGCTCCTCCAGGCGGAGCTCGCCGCCGATGGACCATTCGGGCGACGCGCGCCAGCGCCCGCTCACCTCGCCACCCCGCACGTAGAAGAGGTCGGTGTAGTCGCGCCCCGCCAGGAGCGTGGACACGGTGTTGATCACCCCGGACACTGCCGGTGCCCCACCCACCTCCCGTGGCGTGTTCAGGAAGGCGCCCGCACCGAGTTGGAGGGCACCCGGCTGCCAGTTCATCTGCGCATGCAACAGCGGGTGCCGCGGCCCGGTCGCCCACCCGCCCTGAAGCATGGCCGAGAGCGTGGGAGTGGGGCGGGTGGAGATGCCGAGCCCCACCACCGCACCCTCTGCCCGGTTGTAGCGGAGCACCTCGGACGCGGAGCCGATCCGCGGCCGCGTACCCGGCAACCCGCTCAACCGGCGACTGCGCGCCAGCTCCATCGCCTGCTGCCGGATCTCGCGCAGCTCCGTTCCCGGACCGATCCCCTCTGCGCGGATCTCGTCGTACAGCCCTTCCTCGAACGGGAAGCTCTCGCGGTCCGCGCGCGGCGCGACCACAACCTGCGGGCCGTAAAAGATCAGCGGGGAGATCTCTTCGTTGAAGCGGTAGTTGCCGACCCGCATCGTGCCACGGATCACCGAGCCCGCCGGGATGTCCAGCTCGGGGATCTGACGGCGCAGCTCCACGCGCTGCTGGTTGGGCAGCCAGAACCGGCCCATCCACAGCCCGTTGTCCAGCGAGATGTTGATGTAGTCGAGGTTCCGATCCACGTAGCTGGCGGGCGTGAATGTGAAGTCCATGCGCACCAGCGCGCCGCTGCGGCGGTCCACGAAGATCGAGCCGAGCAGCGCCGGCTGCCTCACGTCGCGCGGCCGCACCCGCACCTCGTAGACGCGAACGGGTTCCGGGGTGCCGGGCAGGCGCAGCGTCAGCGAGTCCGCGAGCCGATATTCGTAGAACGACTCCGCTCCCGGCGCGGCGGGATGCAGCACGTCGCTCACCTCGTCGCCGTCCCCGATGCGGATCAGGTCGCCGAAGTTGTCGTGCACCACGGCCAGGTGGTCGATGTGATAGCGGATGTTGGTGGGCAGCTGCCTCTCGTCGCGCCAGCCGACGATGCGCTGCTTCACCAGGTCGGGCGCGCGCCAGAACACGTCCAGCGCGACCTGGTCCGTCTTCACCAGGTTGCGCTCCCCCGTGTCCTCGCGGTCGAGATAGAAGTAGACGTAACCGCGCGCGTCGGCCTGGTAGCTCATGAGCGCAGTGTCTACCTGCGTTTCGGCACGTAGCGCCTGCGCGCGCCGTACGAGCTCGAGCGCCGGCCCGCTGTTCCACTCCGCATCGGCCGGCGCGGCCGACGCAGGCATCTGCGCCCCGGCTCCGGCCGGGGACACGGCGGCGAGAACGAATAAGGAGGAAAGTAAACCGTGCATGGTCATAAGGAAACTACCGGTGGGGAGCCCCAACAGCCTACCCCGCGATATAAATAGGCCCGGCCAGCCGGCCGGGCCTCGGAACATCGTCCGGGGAGTGGTACGGCTCAGCCGCAAGTTCCATCCCGGGGAATGAGTTGCCCTGTGAGGCGGCCCCGGATATCGTCCGTGATATTCGGCTCGCTTCGGCCGGTCAGCGCCTCGTAATCGGCCTTGCGGACCGTGTACACTCCCTGCGCCTGCGAGACGGTGAGATGGCGGGTCTGCGCGTTGAAATCCAGGAAGATCCGGCTGGGAAGCAGGAGCGCACGCGCCTCCTGTGTCGCCGGCAGGTCCAACCGCATGTCCGTCGTTCCGGTGATATAGGAACCGGTGACAGTCCGCGTGGGCAGCGTCGGCTGCTTGTAGACAAAGCCGAACTGCCGGTTCTGCAGGATCTCCAACCGGCTTGCGTCTGTCTCTAATGCGGCGTGAATATCTACCGCGGGCGGCGCCGACCCCTCGGGTGAGAACGCGAGAGAACAGATGCGGTAGTCTCCCGAGACCTGCTCCGGGGTCAGGGTCACCGGCCCGGTGCCGTCGCGGCCGCACGCTGCCGCAAGTGGGAGCAGGGAGAAGACGGCGAGCGTACGGAAACGAACGGGAAGTGTTTTCATGGAGACTCCTGAGCGACGACTGGGTGTTTAAAAAAAGAGAGCGAGGCAGACCCCGATGAGATGCGTTACCCACTGGGGTGCCAACGAGTTCCTACGGAGACGCAGTTTCCGCACCTTCAGGCGGCTCACCGACCGCCGCTGTATCCGTCACCGGCAAGCACGGCGGGCAATGCACAACCCTCGGAAGGTAGTCAATCGGCACACCTACGGGAAGGCGCTTACCATCCGCGGCCGACGAACAGGAAGACATCATAGAGGGCATGAGTCCACGCCGCGATCCCGAAGCCACGTAACAGGAAGAGCACGCTGAAGACCAGCCCCGCCAGGAACCGGAACAGGAATGACGGGATCTCCCACGGATCGCCGTACGGGCCGATGTAATGGAACGCGGAGAAGGCGAGCGCCGCGAGCAGCGCCGCGAACCCGCCGGCCCGGGTGCGCGGCAGCCCGCTGGCGAGGAAGGCACCCGCCAGCCCACCCACCAGGAGCACCCGAAAGACGAGCTCCTCGTAGATCCCCGCCCCCAGCGAGAGCACGACCGCGTGGAGCAGGGGAAGCTCGCCCACGCCCGCGCTACCCACCGCCAGCCGCAGCCGCATCCCTTCCAGCACCCACTGCGTAGCCGTACCGACCACGACGCCCAGCAGGAGCGCGTACACCACGCTCTCCAGCATCATCGCGCCGAACACACCGGCACGCAGGGGGACGCGGCGGCGGCGGCGCTCCAGCACCACCACGAGCAGCGCCGCGCCCAGCAGCACTCCGGTAAACGCGAGGGTACCCTGCACTCCACCGGCAGCCAGCAGGGTGCGGAGCATCACGTCCGCGCCGTTCCTCAGCGCCGGCCCGCCAGCCTGCGCCAGGTATGCCGCGCCCGCCTCGTAGAGCACGAGCAGCGGAACCGCGAAGAGCAGCGAGTAGGTATGGGTACGGCTGAGATGAAAATAACGGTCCATCCCTCAAGATAGGGAAGGATGCCGTTCCGGGGGTAGTGGACCCCGGACGCCCGCCGTGTGGTACCGGGATTGCACCGCGCCGCAGGAGCGTGGGTACCCAGCCGACTCGCACCGCACCCGGAATGGATCCGAAACTGCCGCAAACATCCGCCGAGCTACGCCCCCTGCTTCCTCACCGGCGGCGCCCGCGGCGCCTCGTCGCGCTCGGCGTGCTGATCACCCTGATCTCCACCGGCTGCGCCAGACGGGCGGAGCCGATCGAAATCCCCGACCCCGCGGTGGATTCCCGGATCCAGCGCGAGGTGGAGGCGCGCCTCGCGGCAGAGCCGGCGATCGGCGCGACGATCATCCGCGTGGAGGTCGAGGGCGCGCGCGTTCTCCTGCACGGCAGCGTGCGCGGGATCGGAGCGTGGAACTGCGCGATCCGCAACGCCGCGCTGGTCGAGGGGGTCCGGAACGTGGTGGACTACCTGATCCTGGAGCGAGGCCCGCGGGATGCGCCCTGCCTGGCCCGGCGAGGCGGGCCGGGCACGTGAGGTC
>JACDHR010000040.1:15435-19312 GCA_013820915.1 Gemmatimonadota bacterium | reverse complement strand
GTATCCAGCGACAGATCGGGCCACGGCAGAAGCCGACGCCTGCCCACCCCTCGCGCGCGCCGCCCGCATCCCCGTAACGCGGGGGCTCCATGATCTCCGCGAACTGTTTTGGAAACGGCGCCGCCGCGATGGTGTGTGCCGCTGAAACACTTCCGTGAACAGGGAGCAGGATGAATAACGTAAAGGTATTCGGCCTGGTGGCCTTCATGACCGCGCTCGTTCTGGTGGTCGGTGGGGCTGTCGGCGGCCAGCAGGGAATGATTATCGCGCTTGTGATCGCGGGCGGGATGAACTTCTTCATGTACTTCAAGTCCGGCTCGATGGTGCTGCGCATGTACGGCGCCAAGGTCATCGACCGCAGCCAGGCGCCGGACCTCTACGACATGGTGGACACGCTGCGCAAGCGTGCGAACCTGCCGATGCCCACCGTGGCGATCGCGCCGCAGGAGCAGCCGAACGCCTTCGCCACCGGCCGCAACCCGCAGCACGCGGTGGTCTGCGTCACCGCGGGATTGATGCGCGTGGTGACCTCGGAGGAGCTGGAGGGCGTGATCGCGCACGAGCTCGCGCACATCAAGAACCGCGACATGCTGCTGCAGACCATGACGGCCACCCTCGCCGGTGCGATCTCGTACCTGGCGCAGATGGCCATGTGGGGAGCTATGCTAGGCGGGCGCGACCGCGAGGGCGGCGGAAACGCGATCGGCGCCATCGCGATGATGATCCTGGCCCCGATCGCGGCGAGCGTGGTCCAGATGGCGATCAGCCGCCAGCGTGAGTTCAAGGCGGATGCGGTAGGCGCGGAGATCTGCGGCAGGCCGCTGGCGCTGGCCGGCGCGCTCCAGAAGCTGGACTCCTACGCGAAGCGGATCCCGATGAATGTCGCACCCGCCGCGGCGCCGGTCGCGCAGGTCAACCCGCTCGCCGCTCATGGTGGAAGGATGTCGCGCCTCTTCGCGACCCACCCGCCCACGGAGAAGCGCGTCGAAGCACTACGACGCATCGCCGAGCGCGTCTGACATAGCGGGCCGGCGCTCTTCGGGGCGCCGGCCCACGATTAAGTGACGGCCGGAGAGCTGATGATCGGCTCCCCGGCCTTCCCGATAGTTGACAGAGCTGCGCGCCACCGGGTAATCTTACGATTCCATTTTTTCTTACGCCGCGCGGCCACCTATATTCCTCACCCCTCTCGCAGGGAGCAGGTACATCTCCGATGTTTAATAATCTCAAGGCGCGTTTCGCGCTGATCGCCGCTCTGGCTCTGCTGAGCGGATGGTTTCTCTATCAGAATTACGAGCACCGCAACAGCATCGTCACCCTGGGTCTCGATCTGCAGGGTGGTACACACCTGGCGCTCGAAATCGCCGATCCCGAAGGCGTTATGCCCGCCGAGGCGCGCGCGGACGCGACGGATCGCGCACTCACCGTGATCCGCACCCGGATCGATGAGCTGGGGGTGGCGGAGCCGGTCATTCAGAAGGTGGGTGACGACCGGATCGTGGTCGAGCTCCCGGGCGCCCAGGATGAGGGGCGGGCGAAGGAGATCCTGCAGCGCACCGCCTTCCTCCAGTTCCAGATCGTGCGCCCGCTCAGCGAGCTCGAAGGCGTGCTCCCGCGGATGGATCGCGCGGTTGTGGACGCTGTCGGCGTTGAAGCCGCTCCGGCGGACCCGGCCGCCGTGACGCCGGGCGTGGGCGTGGGCGGTATCTTCCAGCCGCGCGACACGGCCGCTGGCGACACGGCCGCCGTGGCGGCCGGTACGGACGAGGCTGCTCCGGATGCGGCGGTCGCCGCGCGGCCGCTCTCCGCGCGTCTGATGCCGATGGGTGGGGAGGGTCAGCTCGCGGTGGCGGAGGAGGATATACCCGCCGTGCAGCGCTACCTGGCGCTTCCTCAGGTGCAGCGGCTCCTACCCCGCGGCTCCGTGCTTCGCTGGGGCCATGTACCACAGCCGCAGGCCGGGCAGCCCGCCCCGACGTTCCGCACGCTCTACCTGCTGGAGGCGCGCCCGATCATCACGGGTGAGTTCCTGCAGGATGCGCAGGCACAGCGCGAACCGCAGTTCAACCAGCCGATTGTAACCTTCGAGTTCAGCCGTCGCGGCGGGCGGATCTTCGAGCGAGCCACCGGCGAGAACATCGGCAATCAGATGGCGATCATGCTCGATGATCGCGTCTTCAGCGCGCCGGTGATCCGCTCGCAGATCGGCGCACGCGGGCAGATCGAGCTCGGCGGCGGCAGCATCGAGGAGGCTCGCGACCTCGCGCTCGTGCTGCGCGCCGGCGCGCTGCCTGCCCCACTGCGGATCATTGAGGAGCGCACCGTCGGGCCGTCGCTCGGCCAGGACTCGATCGACCGGGGCCGGATCGCCGGACTCATCGGGATCTCGCTGGTGATCCTGACCATGTTGGGCTACTACCGGGTGGCGGGAGCGATGGCGGTGGCGGCGCTCGGCCTCTACATGCTCTTCGTGCTGGGCGGGCTCGCCATGATCGGCGCGACGCTCACGCTTCCGGGAATTGCCGGCCTTGTGCTCTCCATCGGCATGGCGGTGGACGCGAACGTGCTGATCTTCGAGCGCATCCGCGAAGAGCTTGCGGCGGGGCGGGGACCCCGCATGGCGGTGAACGAAGGCTTCGGACACGCGCTCTCCGCCATCGTGGACTCGAACCTGACGACGCTCATCACTGCGGCGATCCTGTTCCAGTTCGGCACCGGCCCGATCCGCGGCTTCGCGGTCACACTCGGTGTCGGCATCATCGCCTCGATGTTCACGGCGATCTTCATCACACGTACTTTCTTCATGCTGTACCTGGAGCGCCGTGGGGCGGTCCAGACGGTCAGCATCTGACGCGGTGCCATTATGAGATTCTTTGCTAACGCCCAGTTTGATTTCCTGCAGTGGCGCCGCCGCGGGTATGTCGTCTCCGCAGCCCTCCTTCTCCTGGGGCTCGGCGCCATGGCGTACAACTATTCGACGACCGGCTCGTGGTTGAACTACGGGATCGACTTCACCGGTGGCAGCATCGTCCAGGTCGAGTTCCTTCAGCCGACCACGGTGGAACAGATCCGTGCCGCGACAGCCGAGGCCGGCGCGGCCGGGTGGCAGATCACCCGCTTCGGCGGTGAAGACGAATTCGTCATCCGCCTCCCGACCTTTGATCAGGAGGCGGGGGGTGATGCTTCGCAGCGCGTCGGCGCGATCCTCCGTGCGGAGTTCGGCGCCGAGGCGTTCCGGATCGTGCGTACGGAGGCGGTCGGCCCCACGGTGGGCGCGGAGCTGCAGCAGCGCGCGCTGCTCGCGATCCTGATCTCCTTCGTGCTCACGCTGATCTATCTGGCCTTCCGCTTCGAGTGGCGGTTCGGTGTAGCGGCGATCGCGGCGACAGCGCACGACATTCTTATCACGCTGGGCTTCCTGGCGATCTTCCGTACCGAGATCGCGGTCGGTACGGTCGCCGCGTTCCTGACGATCGTCGGGTACTCGCTCAACGATACGATCGTGGTGTTCGACCGTATCCGCGAGAATCTCAATGTGCCGCGGCGGGTGGCCAGCTATCGGGAGATCGTCAACCGCTCCATCAACGATACGCTTCCGCGTACGGTGCTCACCTCCGGCACCACGCTTCTCACGCTGCTCTCGCTCTACCTCTTCGGCGGCGCGGTGATCCGGGATTTCGCGCTGGTACTGATCCTCGGCGTGGCGATCGGAACGTTCTCCTCGATCTTCGTCGCGGCACCCGCTCTGTACGCGATTCAGAACCGCTGGCCGCGGCAGGACAAGCGCGCTCGCGGCCGTGCCGCGCCCAACTCTCCGGACCGGGCGAAGGCGGCGGTCTGACCTGTGACCGGCACGACGAGCGAGCCGCCGCGGGAT